>NZ_JBISAI010000011.1:142913-275852 GCF_044391605.1 Kitasatospora sp. NPDC018619 | reverse complement strand
GGCTGCTTCTAAGCCAACCTCCTGGTTGTCTCTGCGACTCCACATCCTTTCCCACTTAGCACACGCTTGGGGACCTTAGTCGGTGTTCTGGGCTGATGCGCTGGGCGACCCGGATCGCAACACCCTCGAAGGTCCGTCCGCCGTGTTGTTCCAGGTCGAGCTGCCCTTTGAGGGTGTCGTTGACGGACTCGATGAGCTGGCGGACCTTCTTGAGCATCGGCTCGCCGAAGCGCTTCTTCTCGCGCTTGAACGAGGGCCTCATGAGCTCGATGCCCTGCTCGGCGAGTTCCTGCTCGAAGGCCTTCGAGGCGAAGCCCTTGTCGGAGATGAGCAGCATGCCTCCGCGTCCGGAGACGAGCCCGGCGTCGACTTCGAGCATCGCGGCCAGGATCTCGCGCTCGTCGATCTTCGGGTTGGCCAGTGCCCACATGATCGGCATCCCGGTCGGGGTGCACACCAGGTACAGGCGCAGGCCCCAGAAGAACCGGGAGTGGGATGCGCAGTAGCCGTAGCCAGCCCAGCCCGCCAGGTTCGAGCGTTAGACGGTCGGGCGCGACATGCCGCACGGCACCGGGGTGGAGTCGGTGATCCAGACCCCGTCGGTCCAGAAGTCACTGTCCCGGGCGAGCTCCCGGATCATGCGCTTGACCAGCGGAAGCGCCGCACGCAGGCGCTTGTTGTAGCCCGCACGCTGGGGCAGGTACGGGAACATGCCGCACAGGTGCTTGTGCGCGTAGCGCAGCCAGCGGGCCTCCGAGTGGTAGCCGAGGAGCGCCTGGGCCACCGCGAGGCAGACGAGTTCGGAGTCGCTGAGCAGCGGCGGGCGGCCCAGCCACCGCGTTCCTCCGAGCTCGTCATCGATCTTCACGTACAGTGCGGTCAAGAGGGTGTTCAGGTCGGTCGTCACAAACTGATCTTGGACACCCTCGTCCCTTTGACGGGCCGGAACTTCGGATCTACTCGTCTAGTGGAACAGGCGGTCGCCGGCGACGGCCATGCGATGCGTGCCGCTGTGGCGGTTCACCCAGTCCCGGACGAGGTTGACGGCGTTGGCGCACTGCCAGCTGTTGTCGTACTCGCGGACCCCGGTGAAGGCTCCGTAGCCCGCGATGATGCCGTCCACCTGGGCGTCGCCCAGGAGCTTGTCGACGTACCACGGGTCGTTGTAGGTGGTGGTCCAGGAGAGCGTGGCCGCGAGTCGGCCGGCGGCCCGGTCGGCGGCTCCCTTCTTGAGCTCCGCGCAGGTGTTGTAGGTGGCCTCCGTGCAGTTGCCGAAGCCCTTGGTGATGTCGCTGTCCCCGTAGTCCATCGCCCGGCGGCCGTTCGGGAACCCGGAGCCCGAGGCGGCGAAGGCACTCTGCACCTGGTCGCGGGTGCCGGTCGTGGTGATGCCCTCCAGCGGGCCGAGCTTGCCCTCCAGGCTCTTCCACCCCCGGCCGCCGACGTCCGGGGTGCTGCCGCCGTGGTACTCGTAGAAGCCGTAGAGCACCTGGATGCCGGCGGCCGTGAGCCGCTGGGCCTTGTCCCGCAGTCCGGCGACGCTACAGGTGCGGTTCGGCTCCGCCCCGCAGTAGTTGGGGTCCTTGATGTCCAACCAGACCAGGGACAGCCGCCGGCCCGCGTTGGCGTTGGAGACGATGCGGTCGAGCATGCTGTCGAAGCTGGGGCCGAGCCGGTTCTCGCCGGCCGAGGAGCAGTCGTGGTAGGCGCGCCACTCGTTGGGGTTCCACCAGGCGCAGACGTCGATCTCGATGGCGTTGGCACCGTGGTTGATGGCCGCGTCCACGCCGTCCAGGGTGTCGACCCGGTGCGCGATGGCGTACACCGGGTGCCGGGTGTCGGCGGCCGCGGCCGGGGTCGTGCCGAGCGCGGTGGCGCCGACGATCGCACACAGCGCCGCCGTCAGGGCCGACAGCGTTCGCGCGGGTGCCGCGAGCCTGCGGTGAGTCGTCAAGGTGTGCTCCTTCTCGTCGGTGTCGCGGTTGCTGCGGTGGTCCGCACGCCGTGCGGTAGCCCGCGTCCCGCGCGGCTCTCCGCAAACCGCGTGGTTGTCCGCCCTCCGACAAGCGGTATCACCAACCGGCCGTCGCCGTACGGTCGATGAGCGGTGAACGGCTCTGCTTTCGGCCGGGATCCGATCGGGTACGGCCGGATCCGGCGGGTGGCGGCCGATCCGGCGGCCGCCGGGGCACCCGTCGGGCCCCTCCGTGGTCGAACAGGGACTCACCTCCTCACCCTCGGGCGCCTCACCCGGACCACCGTTCCGGCGAGCACCCGTGCTGTCGAATCCCTGCCCGAGCCCCGAGCGGGTGACCGGCGCCGGTTCCCGCCGTTTCTTCGCACACGCAGCTGTTCGCCGCCACGGCGTGCAATTCTGAACTGGCCACCCGGTGAAGGCCTTCCGCGTGGCCGGAGCACCGGCCCGCGCACCGCCCTTCCCATGGCCGTGCCCGTCCCCCGAACCGCTCGCCCGAAGGAGACGTCATGCCCGTCGTTCGCAGGCTGCTGGTCGCCGCCGTGGTCCTCGCCGCCACCGTGGTCGTCGCCCCCTCCTCCTCCGCCCAGCCCGCCGCCACCGCGCCGGTCGCCCGCCAGCCCAGCTTCCACGCCTTCAACGACACCGGCTTCTCGGGCCAGGACCGCTGGTTCTCCGGCAACGACGGGGCGTGCACCTACGTCGGCGACGGCTGGAACGACCAGATCCGCTCCGCCCGCACGGAGGGCGGCGACTGGGTCGAGCTGTGGGACAACTACAACTGCACCGGCGGCTCGATCACCATCGACCGCACCGGGTACCGCAGCATCGGTGCCTGGGTCAGTGCCTTCCGCGCCCACCTCGGCTAGGGCCCGTACGTCGCCCCCGCCGACCGCCGGGCCGGGCCGGGCCCCGCACCGGGCAGTCGGTCGGCCGGCCTGCCGACCGGCCGACCGGCCGACTGCCCGGGCACCCGCACTACCGTCGCGGCCCCGCCACCGCGTACACCGCGGTCCCCGCCACGAGCAGGGCCCACCCGGTGGCGTCGGCCGCCGTGGTGCCCGTGGGGAAGAGCATCCACTTGGCCACCTCCCCCGCGGTACCGCCCGGCGTCGGGACGAGGAGGGTGACGGCGAGCCAGCCCATCGGCAGGGTCCAGGCGAACTGCGCCCCGCACAGCACCGCCCCCAGCGCGGCCAGCCCGACCAGGCCCGCGCTGTCCCGGAGGACGGCCCCGGCCGGCGCGAGCCGCACCCCCGCAGCCTGGAGCGCCAGCAGCGCGGCACCCGCGAACGCGCCGACCAGCAGCACGTGCGCCGCCCGGCGGGGCGCCCACCGGATCGCGGCCGTCCGCTCCAGGACGACGTCGCGGCCGCCGAGTCCGACGGAGCCGGCCGCCACGTTCGCGGTGAGGACCTGGACCGCCGTCCCCAGGTCCACCCGGCCCGGGCCGCTCAGGCTCCACAGCACCAGGACGACGAGCAGCACGGCGGCGGCCGAGGCGGGCACCTGCCGGGAGCGTCCGTACAGGACCAGCCACCTCATCGCGGCGCCTCCCCGCGCAGGATCCCGAGCGGGTCGCCCGCCTCGCAGGAGAGGGCGGCGGTGCGCAGGGCGGCGATCCGCGCGCGCTGCTCGGCCGGCGGCAGCGCCGTCAGTGCCTCCCAGGTGGCATCGGCGTTCGCCCAGGTCCTGAGCGCGTACGCGTCGGTGCCCCGCTCCTCCAGTGGCTGGAGCCTGGCGTCGCGCAGGGCCCAGCTCACCACGATGCTCTGCGCGGCGGCGTCCCCCCTGCCGCCGCCCTCCCGGTCGTTGTCCCCGTGGCAGTTCGGCGCCAGCCCCTGCGCGATCAGCGCCCTGGTCAGTGCCTCACCCGTCGCACGGGCGAACGTCCGCTCGTCGAAGTCGACCAGCACCACGTCGGCCGACAGGCCGCGCGGCTCGCCGAGCGCCCGCAGGGCGGTGTCCTCCCGGACCGAGCCGGGCGCCCCGGCGCCCAGCACCTCATGCAGCACCCGCAGCGCCTCCGCCCCGCGCGGCGCCAGCTCGGGCAGGCGCGATGCGTTCGCCCGCGTCACGCACACCGGTCCGTCGCAGACCTGGGCGGCGGCCGCCCGGTCCACCACGTAGGTGTCGCGCGCGGCGGCGGGCAGGACGGGCAGCGCCACGGCCGCGCCGACCAGGACGGGCAGCAGCGCGAGCAGCCGGCCCCGCCGGGTCACGGCCGCCGTCAGCGCGAATCCCGTGCCGAGCAGACCGAGGAACCAGAGCGCCTGGCCGAGGTGCACGGAGCCGGAGAGGGTCAGCAGCATCTCCCGCGGCTCCACGACCGCCGGGGCGAGCTGGGCGAGCCGGTTCGGCCCCTGACTCGACGGCACCTGCCCGTCGCCGACCATCCGCAGGGGGCCGCCGGTCAGGGCCAGGAAGGCCAGCACCAGGGCCGGCGGGGTGAGCACCGAGGGCAGGGCCCGCGCGACGCCCAGGCCGAACACCGCGCCCGCGACCAGCGCCAGCACCGCCACCAGGGAGACCGGCAGCCAGCCGGCCGGTGCGTAGGTGGTCCGGCCGAGGGCCACCTGGACGCCGCCCACCACGACCAGCAGGCCGAAGCCCGAGGCCAGCGCGAGGCCCATCGCCCCGGCCGGCAGCGCCGCGCGGCGCCAGGCCGGCAGCGGTGTGGTCGCCAGCAGCTCGGGCATCCGCGAGCGGGACTCGCGCAGCCCGTAGGCGGCTCCCAGCCCCACCACCAGCGGCCACCAGAAGGCCAGCAGGTAGCGGGTCCACATGGCCATCGAGGTCCACTGGGCCGTCCACCCCGCCGTGCCGTTCCACCAGACCCCGCCGATCAGGAAGAAGACCGCCAGGCTGCCGCCCAGGACGACGAGGCCGGCCCACGGGGCGGCGGAGCGCCTCAGTTCGGTGCGCAGGAGACGTCCGTTCACCAGGTGCCTCCCGGTCGGCCGGGGTTGCGCAGCAGCGCCGAGTAGCCGCGCTCCAGAGGGCTGTCGCCCGGGTGCTCGGGGCCGCCGGCCGCGGCGAGGTCGTCCGGCGTGCCCTGGAAGACGAGGCGGCCGTCGGCGAACAGCACCACGTCGGAGCAGGCGGCGGCGACGTCCTCCACCAGGTGGGTGGAGACCACCACGCAGGTGTCGCGGCCCAGTTCCTGGAGCAGTTCGCGAAAGCGCAGCCGCTGGGCCGGGTCCAGGCCGGCGGTCGGCTCGTCCAGCAGCAGCACCGCGGGGTCGTTGACGATGGCCTGGGCGATGCCGGCCCGCCGCACCATGCCGCCGGACAGCGTCTTCATCCGGTGGTCGGCGCGGTCCGCCAGCCCCACCCGTTCGACGGCCCGTTGGACGGCCGCCGGGACGGCCGCCTTGGGGACCTCCTTCAGCCAGGCCATGTACTCGACGAACTCGCGCACGGTGAAGCGCTTGTAGTAGCCGAAGTCCTGCGGCAGGTAGCCGATCCGGCGCCGCAGGGCCCGGTGGTCGCCCGCCCTGCCGAGGGGCGTGCCGAGGAGTTCCAGCTCGCCCCCGGCGGGGCGCAGCACCGTCGCCAGGGCCCGGATCAGGGTGGTCTTCCCGGCCCCGTTGGGCCCCAGGAGGCCGTGGGCGCCGGTGCCCAGGGCGAGGTCGAGTCCGTCGACGGCCATCTTCCCGCGGCCGGCGCGGACGCGCAGTCCGCTCGCCCGGATCTCCCAGGCGTAGGTCTTCGGCGCGGTGTCGGCCGCGCTCGTGGTGGGTGTCACGTGGTGGTTCCTCTCCAGGGCCGGTGGCCCCGTGTCACAGCGTCGGGTAGGTGTTCCTGCGGGCGATCACGGCGCCGGTCGCGAGGAGGACGAGCGCCGCCCACGCGGCCGACCGGTCAGGGTCCAGGACGAACCGCAGGACGGCGGGGGCGTGGCCGGTGGTCCAGGCGGGTGCCACGACGGCGACGCCCCACACGGCCAGGAGTCCGGCGGCGGCGCGGGTCACGCCGACGGCGCTGCCGAGCGCGAGGGCGGTGGAGGTGAACGCCAGGGAGGGCAGCAGCCACTGGGCGGCCGTCAGGGTGCCGGTCAGCCACCCGCCCACCAGGAGCACGGGCAGGACCGCCAGGAGGGCGGCCGTGGTGCGCCGGAGCAGCAGGGGCAGCCCGGCCCGGGCGGTCGAGGCCGTCAGTTCGTGGGCCGGGTCCAGCCCGCGCGACCACGCCGCGGCGGCGCCGCACAGCGGCAGCACCGGCGCGACCGCCGACACGGGAGAGGCGTCGAGGAAGGACGTCGACGCCCCGACCGTGTCCAGCAGCACCCCCAGCAGGGCGAGGAGGGCGGTGGTGGCCAGCCAGGGGGCCGCCGCCGGGGTCAGCCAGGCCGCGGCCCACCGGGGGCGGCGGCGCGCGGGTGCCCGGACGGCGGCCGCCAGCTGCGGTTCCAGGCCGGTCCGGACGGTGGCGAGCAGCGCGGTGACCTCGGGCGCCTCGGCGGCCACGGCGGCGGCCAGGTGGCTGCGGCAGGGCGCGCAGGCCTCCAGGTGGGCCTCCAGTGCCCACACGGTGTCCGCGGCCATCGGCGTGTCGCCGCGCGCGTAGTCGTCGATCAGTCGCCTCGACGCGTGTTCCCCGTTCATGCCAGCGCCTTCCGCATTGCGATCCGGGCCCGGCGGGCGCGGGTCTTGACCGTGCCTTCGGGCAGTCTGAGCAGGACGGCGGTCTCCCGGACGGAGAGTCCGTCGAGCACCGTGGCCCGCAGGACCTCCCGGAGTTCGGGCGCCAGGCGCCGCAGCGCGTCGCCGACGTCCCCGCCGACGGTCCCGGCCAGGGCCTCCTCCTCCGCCGCGGGCACCACCGCGCGCTCGGCGGCGGCGACCGGTGGTTCGGCGTGGTGGGCGCGGCGCCGGAACGCGTCGACGAGGCGGCGCGCGGCGATGGTCCACAGCCATCCGACGGCCGTGCCGCCCACGGCGCTGCCGGCGAACGCCCCGGCGGCGCGCCACACGGCCAGGTAGGTCTCCTGCATGACCTCGGCGACGATCTGCTCGTCGGCGCAGCGGCGGCGCAGCCGCACCGCCAGCCACGGCGACGTGCGCCGGTACAGCTCGTCGAACGCCGCGCGGTCACCCCGGGCGACCAGCCGGAGGAGGCGCTCCTCGTCCAGCTCGTCCAGTGCTCTCCTGCGTGATCTCACACCAGCCAGACGCCCGTTCCGGCCTCGGGGTTCTGCGATCGGCGTGACCTGCGTCACAGTGCGGGGGCCGGCCCGCGGTCGACGGCCGGCCGTTCCGTCAGCGGACGACGGGGTGCCGTCCGCGCCGGCGGCGGGGCGGCGGACCGCGGTACGGGAGTGCGGCCGGCGCGCCCGCACCGCTGCCCGGGGCACCTCGGTGGCCGGGGCAGCGGCGCGCGGGCGCACCGTCGGCGGGCGGGGTCAGTGGGTGACGATGCCCGGGTCGGACAGGCCGGGGGCTCCGGTCTCGACGCGGCCGGCCAGGCGGCGCACGAAGTCGGCGGTCGCGGCCGAGGTGACGGTCACGTCGTACCAGTTGCGGCAGGCGCTCAGGTCGACGCTGTAGGTGACGGTCGCGGCCCGGCGGACGGTGAGGGTCCGCGGCGCGCCGCCGTAGGCGTTGGTGAGGGTGAGCACGACGTCGGCGGCGCCCGGGTTGGTGAGGGTGAGGTCGAGGTTGCCGGTGGTCGCGTTGTGGCGGGCGGTGACCTCGGGCCCGGCCGTCCTGCCCGGGTTGCGGAAGCGGCGCAGGAAGCCGTTCGGGCCGTGGACGGTCAGGTCCGTGACGCCCTTGGAGTACGTGGTGTCCCAGGCGTCCGCGATCGTCCGGCCCGCCTCCGCGGTGTAGGTCCACGGACCGTCGGTGCGGTTGGGCGAGGTCACCAGGAACTGGCCGCCCGCCGCCGCGCCCGCGCTGAAGGTGAGCCGGTACCTGCCCGTGGCGGTGTCGGCCGCGCCGTCCACGTACGGCGCGTACGCCAGCGGGCGGGTGGGCCGCGCGCCCGGCTCCTGCTTCGGCATGGTGCCGGTGGCGGGAGGGGTCGGCACGTAGTCGGGGTGCCGGCCGCGGTCCGGCGGGAGGTACCCGGCCGTGGAGGGCAGCGCCGCCGGCCTCGGGTCCGAGGCGGTGAAGTCGAACGCGGAGGTCAGGTCGCCGCAGACCGCGCGCCGCCAGGGCGAGATGTTGGGCTCCTGGACGCCGAAGCGGCGCTCCATGAAGCGGATGACCGAGGTGTGGTCGAAGGTCTCCGAGCAGCTGTAGCCGCCGGTGCTCCAGGGCGAGACGACCAGCATCGGCACCCGCTGGCCGAGACCGTACGGCCCGGCCGGGTAGCCGGTGCCGCCGCCGTAGTAGTCGGCGCCGGTCGCCACGGTGGACAGGCCCTGGGCGGCGGAGGAGGGCGGGAACGGCGGCACCACGTGGTCGAAGAAGCCGTCGTTCTCGTCGTAGGTGATGAACAGCACCGTCCTCGCCCACACCGCGGGGTCGGAGGTCAGCGCGTCGAGCACCTGCGAGACGTACCAGGCGCCGTAGTTGGCGGGCCAGTTGGGGTGCTCGGTGAAGGCCTCGGGGGCGGCGATCCAGGAGATCTGCGGGAGCGTTCCGGCCTGGACGTCGCGCCGCAGGTGGTCGAAGAGGCCGTCGCCCGCCTTGGCGTTCGTGCCGGTGCGCGCCTTGTCGTACAGCGGGTCACCGGGCTTGGCGTTGCGGTACCGGTCGAAGTAGAGCAGCGAGTTGTCGCCGTAGTTGCCGCGGTAGGCGTCGCCGATCCAGCCCCAGGAGCCGGCCGCGTCCAGTCCGTCGCCGACGTCCTGGTAGACCTTCCAGGACACGCCGGCCCGCTCCAGCCGCTCCGGGTAGGTCGTCCAGGTGTAGCCGGCCTCCTGGTTGCCCAGGACCGGGCCGTTGCCGCTGACGCCGTTGCCGGTGCAGCCCGACCACAGGTAGTAGCGGTTCGGGTCGGTGGAGCCGATGAACGAGCAGTGGTAGGCGTCGCAGACGGTGAACGCGTCGGCGAGCGCGTAGTGGAAGGGGATGTCCTCGCGGGTCAGGTAGGCCATCGTGGTGGCCGTCTTGGCGGGCACCCACTGGTCGTACCTCCCGTTGTCGAACGCCCTGTGGCCGCCGGCCCAGTCGTGGTTGAGGTCCTGGACGAACTGCATCCCGAGGTCGTCGGCCTGCGGGCGGAAGGGCAGCACCTCGCGCTTGAGGGCGTCCCTCTGGTGCCACACCGGGCTGCCGCCGGGCAGTGTCACCGGCCGCGGGTCGCCGAAGCCGCGCACGCCCCGCAGCGACCCGAAGTAGTGGTCGAAGGAACGGTTCTCCTGCATCAGGACGACGATGTGCTCGACGTCCTGGATGGTGCCGGTGCTGCCCAGCGGGGCGATGGACGAGGCGCGGGCGATGCTCTGCGAGAGCGACGGGAAGGCGACGGTCGCACCCGCGAGCCGGAGGAAGCCGCGGCGGTTCAGCTCTGCCATGGGTGGTTTGGCCCTTACATGTCACGGGGTGGAGGACGGCGCCCCCAAGGACAGCGTGCCCGGGGTACCGTCCGGCGGACCGTTCATGGCTGCCCGCCGTACGTCAGGCGAACGCATCGAGTTGTACGGACAGGATCCGACGGGCGGTCAGCAGGCTGCGGCCCGGGCACGCCGGTCCCGAGCTCCGCGCGCCGTCTGTCGGGGAGCGCGGGCCCGTCGGGGAGCGCGGGCCCCGGCGCCGCGCGCGGCCCGGCAGGCGAGCCCGCCCCCGCTCCCGTGCGCCGCGGAGTCCACCGGTACGCCCCGGCGCGAAGGGTTCGCAGGCCGCGCGCCGGGCCACAGACTGTCTCCCCGAACCCCGCACCGGAGGAACGACCATGCGCACCGCCCACCGCCCGCCGACCCCTCCCGTCGCCCCCGGACGGCTCCCCCTGATCGGCCACGGCCTGGAACTGTGGCGGCGCCCACTGGAGTTCCTGGGCAGCCTCACCGCCTACGACCCGATCGTGGCCGCCCACCTCGGCCCGAAGCCGAGCTACGTGCTGACCAGCCCGGACCTGGTCCACCGGGTGCTGGTCAGCGACGCGGCGAGCTTCGCCAAGGGGCGCTCCTTCGACAAGCTCCGCCCCTTCCTCGGCAACGGCCTCGCGACCTCGGAGGGCGCGTTCCACCTGCGCCAACGGCGCCTGGTGCAACCGGCGTTCCACCACCGCCGGATCACCCACTACGTCGAGACCATGGCGCGGCTCGCCGCCGAGCGCGCCGCCTCCTGGCGGCCCGGCGAGGTCGTCGACGTCACCCGGCAGATGCTGGAGCTGTCCCTCGCCGTCGTCACCTCGACGCTGTTCTCCACCTCGCTCGACGCCGCCACCGCCGCCGAGATCCGCCGCGCCCTGCCCGTCGTCCTGCGCGGCATGTACACCCGGGTGCTGGACCCGACGAACCTCGGGCACCGGCTCCCCACCCCCGGCAACCGCCGCCTCGCCGCCGCCGACGCCCGGCTGCGCGGGGTCATCGACCGCCTGATCCGGGCCGGGCGCGCCGACGCCGCGGCCGACCGGCCGGACCTGCTGTCGATGCTCCTGAACGCCCGGGACGCCGACAGCGGAGAGGCCATGACCGACCGCCAGCTCCACGACGAACTGATCACCCTGCTGGTGGCCGGCACCGAGACCGCCGCGGGCGGCCTCGCCTGGCTCTTCCACGAACTGGGCCGCAACCCCGCCGTCGACCGGCGGCTCCACCGCGAGCTGCACGACCACGGCGCCCTCCCGCTCACCCCCGAACGGCTGGCCCGGCTGGACTACACCCGCCGCGTCGTCGACGAGGCGCTGCGGGTGCGCAACCCCGGCGGCATCACCCTCCGGCGCGCCGTCACCGACGTCGAACTCGGCGGCTACCGCTTCCGTCGGGGCACCGAGTTCATCTTCAGCGCCCTCGTCCTGCACCGGAACCCGCGCTACTTCCCCGACCCCCTGCGCTTCGACCCCGACCGCTGGCTGCCCGACCGGCCGCCCGGCCCGCGCGGCGCGTTCCTCCCCTTCGGCGCCGGCCACCACCTGTGCGTCGGCGAGGCCTTCGCGCGCACCGAGATGGCCACGGTGGTCGCCACCGTCGCGGGCCGCTGGCGCCTGGTGCCCGTCCCGGGCGTGCGGGTGCGGGGCGTCATGACCAGCACCAACCACCCCGAGAACCTCCTGATGACGGTGGAACCCCGCACCGCCCCGGTCGGGAGCGGAGCGTCCGCGCCCTGACCGCACCGGCGGCACGGCGGCAGGCGGCACGGCGGCGGTGCTCACCGGAGCGCAGGGACGCGCACCGGCGTGCAGAGGCGCGAAGTGGCGTGCGGAGGGATGCAGTGGCGCGGATCACACCGGCCGCCCCGCGAGCGGTGAAATGCCCCGGCCGCCGGGCTGGTTGGCACGGGCAACCGTCCCGCGAACCATCGCGTGACCGTCCCGGCACCCCGCACCGCACGGCACCACCGCCCGCACCACCGCTGACCGCCACCCGTGAGGAACCCATGACCGTCACCGAGCCCTCCGCCTCCCGCGCCGCCGAGCTCCTCTCCCGCCCCGCCACGATCAACGGCTTGACCGTGCCCAACCGCATCGTGATGGCGCCGATGACGCGCAGCTTCTCCCCGGGCGGCGTGCCCGGGGAGGACGTCCGCTCGTACTACGCCCGCCGCGCCGCCGCGGGCGTCGGCCTGATCGTCACCGAGGGGACGTACGTCGGCCACGAGTCGGCCGGGCAGAGCGACGACATCCCGCGCTTCCACGGCGAGGAGCAGCTGGCCGGGTGGGCCCGCGTCGCCGAGGCCGTCCACGCGGCGGGCGGCACCATCGTGCCGCAGCTGTGGCACATCGGGATGGTGCGCACCCAGGGCGACCCGCCGTACGCCGACGCCCCCGCCATCGGCCCGTCCGGCGTCCGGCTGGACGGCACCGAGGGCCACGGGCGAGCGATGACCCGGGCCGACCTCGACGCCGTGATCGGCGCGTTCGCCGAGGCCGCCGCGGCCGCCGAGCGGATCGGCTTCGACGGGGTGGAACTGCACGGCGCCCACGGCTACCTCCTCGACCAGTTCCTCTGGGCCGGCACCAACCGCCGCACCGACGCGTACGGCGGCGACCCGGTCGCCCGAACGCGGTTCGCGGCCGAGCTGGTCGCCGCGGTGCGCGGGGCCGTCTCCTCCGCGTTCCCGGTGATCTTCCGCTACTCGCAGTGGAAGTCGGGCCACTACGACGCCCGCCTGGCGGAGACCCCGCAGGAGCTGGAGGCGGTCCTGACCCCGCTCGCCGAGGCCGGCGTCGACGCCTTCCACGCCTCGACCCGCCGTTACTGGGTCCCCGAGTTCGACGGTTCCGACCTCAACCTGGCCGGCTGGACCAGGAAGCTCACCGGCCGCCCCGCCATCACCGTCGGCTCGGTCGGCCTCGCCGGCGACTTCCTGAACGCCTTCCGGGGCGAGGGCTCGACCGTCCAGGGCATCGACGACCTGCTGGACCGGCTGGAGCGCGACGAGTTCGACCTGGTCGCCGTCGGCCGCGCCCTCCTCCAGGACCCGCAGTGGGCCGCCAAGGTCCTCTCCGGCCGCTTCGCCGACCTGCGCCCGTACGACGCCGCCGCCGTCCGCACCCTGAGCTGACGGCGGTGCGCGAGGGGCCGGCCGCGCGTCTCGGACGCCCTGCCCGGCCGTCTCGGGCGCCCCTGCCCGGCCGGTGCGACCGTCTCGGCGACGGCCGCCCCGGCCGGGCAGTTCGGAGAAGAGGTGGAGACAGGAATCGAACCCGTCTGAACGGCCCTGCAAGCCGTCGCCTCACCACTCGGCCACTCCACCCGGCAACGGTCGGAACATTACACGCGCATGAACCAGTATTTCGAGGGAAACCCGCGGGTTTCACTCCGAAAGACCCTTAGTGCGTCTAGTGCTATTTCTTTCGACATGACTCCCGAAGGGTTCGGCGGCCAGCACGGAAAAGACCCGCTGCGCTAGCCTGTGCCGATATCTCCGACCCGATGGGATTTCATTGATGGCCGTCGAGGAATCATGGTTCACCCGCACGACGGAACCGCACTGCGGCACCGCCGCGAACCGGTGCCAGTACAAGAGCCTGCCCCTGCGCGACCTCCCCCCGCTCGGCGTCGTGCGCCGCGCCCGGATCGCCCGCGAGGTCCTGCGCGAGCGCCGCTCCCAGATCCCGGCGCCCGGCCGGCCGTCCCGCTTCGCCGAAGGGGACTGGGTCCGGGTGAAGGACGAGGCCGCCGTGCGCGCCACCCTGGACGCCAAGGACCGTCACCGCGGCCTGTGGTTCACCCGCAGCCAGTGGTCCTTCTGCGGCGGCGTCTACCAGGTCGAACGGGTCGTGCGCCGCATGATCGACGACCACTACCGGGTGCGGCGGCTGTCGGGCACCGTCACCCTCACCGGCGCCACCTGCCACGGCGCCGACGGGACCCAGGGCTGCGGCCTGGACTGCGCCCTGCTGTTCCGCGACGAGTGGCTGGAGCCCGCCTCCGCGCCGGCGCCCGTGGTCCGGCCCGTGGCCCTGTGGGCGACGGTGCGCAGCCTCGCGGAGATCCGGGCGACCCTGGGCTCCGACGGCCGGCTGCACGGCGTCCCCTTCCAGCCGGGCATGGAGCGCCACGCCGGCACCCGGCACGGCGCCGTCGAGCTGCGCCACCGCTCGCTCGCCTGGTGGCAGCAGCCCGCCAGGGGGCGGTGGTTCATCCTCGACGGCCTGCGCTGCGGCGGCGAGCCCCTCGCCACCGGCTGCGACCGCCGGTGCGCGCTGCTCTGGCACGAGTCCTGGCTGCGCCTGGAGCCCGCCGCCCCCACGGGCTGACGGCCGTCAGCGGCGCCAGCGGTCACGCACCAGCTTCGCCGCCAGGTGCAGCGGTCCGTCCCGGTCGCCCACGTAACATCGGGGAATCGCGTACACCCCGCTGTGGGCACCGGGGCTGACCGCGCAGCCGTACGCGTAGCCGGCCAGCTCCACCGCCTCCACCGCGGCGGTGTCGAGCGAACCGTACGGGTAGCAGAACCCCTCCACCGGCCGCCCCGTGAGGTCCTCCAGTACCTTGCGGCTGTCCGCGACCTGGGCCGTCAGGTCCCGCGCGCCCAGGCCCGCCAGCCGGCGGTGCGTCAGCCCGTGCGAGCCGATCTCCATCCCGGCCGCGGCGGCCTCCTCGACCTGGCCGGCGGTCATCAGCGGCTTGCGCGGCCCCTGCTCGTCCCAGTCGTTCGATCCGCCCAGCCGGTCGGCCACCACGTAGACCGTCGCCGTGAAGCCGTGGTCCGCCAACGCGGGCATGGCCTCCTCCACGAAGTCGCGGTACCCGTCGTCGAAGCTGAGCCCCACCAGGCCCGCCGCGCGCCCCTCCCGGTGGGCGCGCATCAGGACCCCCACCGACACCCCGCGCAGCCCGCTCACGGAAAGCCAGCGCAACTGCCGGCGGAAGCGCGCCGGATCGACGGTGATCAGATAGGGGTCGTCGACCGCCGACGCCACCGAGTGGTACATCAGCGTCCACGGGAATCGTCCCGCTCCGGCGCCGGCTGTCCTTTCCGGACTACTACGGGGTCGAATGATGTGCATTTTCCGCTCCAGCCGTCCGGCGGCACCGAAGTGCAGATGGCCCTCAAGGAAACTGCATTCTGACAGCGCCGACCCCGACTGCCCTTCACGCCAGGCGCCTCCGCCCCATTTCACCCGTATGCCGACCCCGGCCGCCTCCGTCAGAAGCTCCGCCCCACGACACCGGGAGCCCGTGTGACCCCGAACGACCATCCTCCTTCTCGTACGGCCTGTTCCACCGCCGGCCACGCCCCGCACCAGTCGTCCACGGACATCGCGGACCGCTGGATCCGGACCGCCGGCCTTCTCTGCACCAACGGGGTGGTCAGGCGCGTGGCTTCGCCTCGACGACGGGTTTCAGACGGCGATCGGGAGGGTCTCGATCCAGCAGGCCGCGACCTCGGGCGCGATCATGGCCCGGGCGTCTTCCGCGTCGGCCTCGGTGAGGAAGACGCCGGCACCCGAAACATCTGCTCCGTCGCGTCGGTCGACGCGTGTCATGACGACGTAGACGTGGCGGTAGCGCTCCCGGCGGACCGGGCCGTCCTCGGTGGTGCTCAGAGCGGTGACCAGTTCCTGCACGGAGGCGAGGTTGAAGCTGGGGCCGGCGCTGAACAACGGCCGGCTCGGCCAGCGAGGCCTTCCGGCGTCGACGTCGATGAAGAAGCTCTGCCGAGTGGGCGGCAGGACGCCCTCGTGCCAGCCGACGGCCATGGCCACGACGTAGTCGGTCTCGCCCTTGCTCTCCAACACGAAGACTCGGTCATCGCGGGAGAAACGAACGCTGCGGTAGCCGGTTCGAACGCCTTCGGCCTCCTGGGCCGTTGCGCATCGGATGACCAAACCGTCGTAGAAGTCCCGGATCTTCAAGACTGCGGCGGGTTTGAACAGCACGTCGATCGTGGTGTTGGCCGGGTCACCAGGGCGATCCAGGTCCGCGTGGCTGCGAAACAGCAGCTGGCCGTGGCTGTCGGCGTAGGCGCAGAGCTCGAACCTGCGGCCGCTCCTGAAGAGTTCCGCGCCCGGCTGCAGCCCGGACTGGGCATTGAACCACTCCTTGGTCGTCATGCGGGCAACGCTGTCGGTCGTCTTTGCCGCTCGTCAAGCTCAGACTCCTGAACCGCCCCGGCAGCGCCGACTTCCCCGACGCCCGTCCGGCTGTCGAGGCGGCGGCGAAGGCGTCCTCCGGTGCGCTGCCCGGCCCGGGAGAGCTGCCACTCGGCGCGAGGAGGGCGCGGCCGGGCTGTGCGGCGGAGGGCGGTCCGCGGCGACGGAGGCGAAGTCCCGGGGCCAGGCCGGGCGGAGGCGCCGAGCAACTCCATGCACAGATCCCCCGGCCTGCCCCCGGCACTACACTTCCGGCATGCTCAAAGCTGACCGCACCTCCCGGATCCTCGCGCACCTCACCGAGGCGGGCAGCGCCGACGTGCACGAGCTGGCCGGGCTCCTGCGGGTGTCCCCGGCCACCGTCCGCCGGGACCTCCAGGACCTCCACGACCAGGGCCTGCTGCAGCGCACCCGGGGCGGGGCGGTCACCGGCGCCGTCAACCTCGAACTGCCGCTGCGCCACAAGCACGGCACGCGACAGGCGGAGAAGCGCCGGATCGCGCTGGTGGCCGACCGCCTGGTGCCGGACGGCGCGGTCGTGGGACTGACCGGCGGCACGACCACGAGCGAGCTGGCCCGCGTCCTGGCCGAGCGCGGCGGGATCACCATCGTGACCAACGCCGTCAACATCGCGGCCGAGCTGATCGTCCGTCCGGACGTCCGCCTGGTGGTGGTCGGCGGCATCGCCCGCACCACCAGCTACGAGCTGGTGGGCCCGGCCGCCGACCGGATGCTCGCGCAGTACCACCTCGACCTCGCGTTCATCGGCGTGGACGGACTGACCGCCCACGAGGGCTGCACCACGCACGACGAGATGGAGGCCCAGACCGACCGCGCGTTCCTGCGCAGCAGCGCGCGCTCGGTCGTCCTGGCCGACAGCAGCAAGATCGGCCGGGTCACCTTCGCCCGGATCTGCCCGCTCTCCGAGGTCCACGAGCTGGTCACCGACACCGGGGCCGGCCCGGACCAGGAGGAGTCGATCGCCGCCTGCGGGGTGCGGGTCCTGCGCGCCTGAGGCCGGCGCGCCCCGACGCCCGCGGCGCGCCCGGCGCCCACCCCGCCCGGCCGGAGGCCCCCGGCCGGGCTTTTCCGTGCACCACCGTTGACATGAACTCCTTCACGCAGCAAGCTCGTTCAAATCTGCTGGAAAACATCTCGCTTCAAGCAGCTCTGATCACACGATCAAGCGCCTACGAAAGCGGTCACCGCGGTGGACAAACGGATACCGGCCCTCCTCACGGCCTGCGCCCTCGGCGCCCTCACCCTCACCTCCTGCGGCGGCGCAGGCAGTGGCGGCAGCGGTACCGACGCCGACGGCGCGGTGACGCTCAGACTGGTCGCCGCCGACTACGGCGACAAGGAGTCCAACAGCTCGAAGGCCTACTGGAACGGCGTCGCCGCCGCCTTCACCGCGGCCAACCCCGGCATCAGGGTCGATGTCCGGGTGGTGAACTGGAACGACATCGACCAGCAGGTCAAGACGATGATCCAGAGCGGCAACGTGCCGGACGTCCTCCAGACCGGCGGCTTCGCCGACAAGGTCGCCGACGACCTCCTCTACCGGGCCGAGGAGGTGCTCTCACCCGCCACCCGGGCCGACCTCATCGACGGCTTCGCCGAGGCAGGACGGGTCTCCGGCGTCCAGTACGGCATCCCGTTCGTCTCCTCCACCCGCGCGCTGTTCTACAACAAGGCGGTCCTCCAGCAGGCCGGCATCACCCAACCTCCCACCACCTGGGAGGAGTTGCGCGAGGACGCCGAACGGATCAAGGCCGCGGTGCCCGGTGTCACCCCGTACGCGCTGCCGCTCGGCCCGGAGGAGGCCCAGGGCGAGAGCATGCTCTGGGAGCTCGGCAACGGCGGCGGCCCCACCGGAGCCGACGGCCGGTACGCGCTGAACAGCCAGGCCGACATCGACACCTTCGGCTGGCTCAGGGCCAACCTGGTCGACCCCGGCCTGACCTACCCCAACCCGGCCACCACCGACCGCAGGACCGCCTTCGCCGACTTCGCCGCGGGCAAGGCCGCCATGCTCAACGGCCACCCGTCGCTGATCCGGATGGCCCAGGCGGGCAAGGTCGACTACGGCGTCGTCCCCGTCCCCGGCAGGGCCGGCCCGCTCACCGCCACGCTCGGCGTGGCGGACTGGACGATGGCCTTCAAGAAGAACGGCCACCGCGACCAGATCAGGAAGTTCCTCGACTTCGCCTACGCCAAGGAGAACCTGCTCGCGTTCGACGAGACCTACAACCTGATGCCCGTCACCCGGAGCACCCTGCGCGAGATGACCGCCGACGGCCGGCACCAGGACCTCGAACCCTTCTTCGCCCTGCTGCCGCACGCCGTCTTCTACCCCGTCGGCGACACCGCCTGGGACGCGGTCTCGGCCGAGATCAAGCGGAGCATCGGCAGTGCCGTCTCGGGCGATCCGGCCAGGGTGCTCGGCGACCTCCAGAAGAAGGCCCAGGACGCCGTCGCCAACACGTAGCGGCCCCCACCGCCTGAACGCCGTCCCGCGAAAGGCACCCCGTGACTCCCGACTCCTCCGCCCCGCTCGGCCGACGGGCCCCGCTCGGCCGGCGAGCCCTGCGCGGCCTGCGAGCCCCGCGCGGCCGACGGGCCCCGCTCGGCCGGCTCGGCCCGCTGCCGTGGATCGGCCCGGCCGTCCTGCTGATCCTCGCCGTCGTCGTGTGGCCGGTGTACGAGATGGTCCGCGCGTCGTTCCTGCGCATCAGCAGCAGCGGCTTCGTCCGCGGCTCCGCCGGACCGGACAAGTACCGCAAGCTGTTCGGCGAGTCCGGCCTCGGCCACGTCCTGCTCGCCACGGCGGGCTGGACGACCGCCGTGGTCGGCCTGACCATGCTGCTCTCGCTCGGCCTGGCCCAGCTGTTCGACCAGCGCTTCCCCGGCCGCCGTTACGTCCGCTGGGCCCTGATCGCCCCCTGGGCGGCGTCCGTGCTGATGACCGCCATCGGCTTCCGGTGGATGCTCGACCGGACCGCCGGCGTGCTCAACACCGCCATGACGGACCTCGGCCTGGTCGACGGGCCCCGGGACTGGCTCGGCGACCCTTCGACGGCCTGGCCCTGGATGGTGTTCGTGGCCGTCTTCGTCTCCCTGCCGTTCACCACCTACACCCTGCTCGCCGGTCTGCGGACCGTCCCCGCGGAGGTGTACGAGGCAGCCCGGGTGGACGGCGCCTCGCCGTGGCAGGCCTACCGGCGGATCACCCTGCCGCTGCTGCGCCCGGCCTTCCTGGTGGGCGTCGTCATCAACCTGATCAACGTCTTCAACTCCTTCCCCGTCATCTGGGGCATGACCCAGGGCGGCCCGAGCAGCGACACCGCCACCACCACGGTGTTCATGTACCAGCTGAAGAGCACCGACCTCGGCGAGTCCGCGGCCCTGTCGGTGGCCAACTTCGCGCTGGTCCTGCTGATGGTCCTGGTCTTCCTCAAGGTCAGCCGCTGGAACCGGGAGGAGGGATGAGCGCCCGGCGCGGCGGTCGCCGGTTCCGGCCGCGCACCCTCGCCCTCGCGGGCGCCGCCTGGCTGCTGGCCGCGGTCTTCCTGCTCCCGTACCTGGAGATGGCCGTCACCGCGCTGCGCCCGGCCGACGAACTGCGCGACGCCAGCTACCTGCCGCGGCACTTCGCCTGGTCCAACTTCGTCGGCGTCTGGCGCGAGTCCACTCTGGGCGGCAACCTGAAGGTCACCCTGCTGGTCGCCGGCGGGTCCACCGTCCTGGCGCTGCTGGTCGCCCTGCCTGCCGCGTACTACACCGCCCGGTTCCGGTACCGGGGCCGCAGGCTCTTCCTGCTGCTCGTCCTGGTCACCCAGATGTTCCAGCCGACCTCGCTGCTGGTGGGCCTCTACCGCGAGTTCCACCGCCTCGGCATGCTCAACTCGGTCTGGACGCTGGTCCTCTGCAACGCCGCCTTCAACCTGGCCTTCGCCGTCTGGATCCTGACCGCCTACATCGCCGCCATCCCGGTGGAGCTGGAGGAGGCCGCGCTGCTCGACGGGCTCGGGCGGCTGGGCGCGCTGCGGCGGGTCGTCCTGCCGCTGGCGCTGCCCGGCGTGGTCACGGCGGTGATCTTCACCTTCATCTCCGCCTGGAACGAGTTCGTGATGGGCCTGACCCTCTCCACCGACCCGACGAGCCAGCCGCTCACCGTCGGGATCAACAGCTTCATCGGCAACTACACCGTGCAGTGGAACTACCTGTTCGCCGGCTCGGTCGTCGCGATCGTGCCGGTCGTGGTGCTGTTCGCGCTGATCGAGCGGCACGTGGTCTCCGGACTCACCGCCGGTTCGGTCAAGTAGCCGACCGCGCCCGCGAGTCGACCGTCCCGCCAGCCCACCGAAGGGGCCCGCCCGATGACTTCCCACCCGCCCGCCGACTCCTCGGCCCCGCCCTCCCGCACCGCCGCCGGCACCGCCGGCACTGCCGACACCGTCGCGTCGCCCTCCCGCACCGCTCCCCACACCGCCGCGTCGCCCTCCCACACCGCCACCGAGATCGCCTCGCAGCCCGACTGCTGGCGCCGTGCCGCCGACGCGCTGCCCCGGCACGGCGCAGCGCTGCCCCGCCGCGGCGAGCGGGTCGCCGTCGTCGGCTGCGGCACCTCCTGGTTCGTGGCCCAGGCCTACGCGGCCCTGCGCGAGAGCGGCGGCCACGGGGCGACGGACGCGTTCGCCGCCTCGGAGTTCCCGCCGGGGCGCGACTACGACCGGATCCTGGCGGTCTCCCGCTCCGGCACCACGACCGAGGTCCTCGACCTGCTCGGCCACGCCCGCGGGGCGGGGGTGCCCACCACCGCCCTCACCGCCGACGGTGCCGCCCCGGTCACCGCGCTCGCCGACACCGTCGCGGTGCTGGACTTCGCCGACGAGCGCTCGGTGGTGCAGACCCGCTTCGCCACCAGCGTGCTCGCGCTGCTGCGCGCCCACCTGGAGGCCGAGGACGCGCGGCCGGACGGCGTCCGCCCGCTGGAGCACGCGGTGCGGGACGCCGGACGGGCGGTCGCGGCGCCGCTCCCCGCCGGCCTCCTCGACGCCGGGCAGTTCACCTTCCTCGGGCGCGGCTGGACGTACGGGCTGGCGCTGGAGGCCGGGTTGAAGATGCGTGAGGCGGCCGGCGCCTGGACGGAGGCCTACCCGGCGATGGAGTACCGGCACGGGCCGATCAGCATCGCCGAACCGGGCCGGGTGGCCTGGGTGTTCGGCCCGCCGCCCACCGGCCTCGCCGAGGACGTCACCCGGGCCGGAGCCCTCCTGGTCGCCGGCTCCGGTGACGCGGCCGAGGACCTGGACCCGCTGGCCGACCTCGTCCGGGCGCAGCGGCTGGCCGTCGCGCTGGCCGCATCGCGCGGCTGCGACCCGGACCGGCCGCGCCACCTCACCCGGTCGGTCGTCCTCGACGGCCGCCACCGGGCCTGACCGTTGCCGCCCGACCTCGCCGTCACCACCCGCGCCCGAACGCCCGCCTTCCCCGTGGAGGAACGCCGTGCCGCTCACCCCGACCGCCGAGATCGTCCGGGCCGCCGCCGAACGGGGCGTCGGCGCAGGTGCGTTCAACGTCGTGCAGCTCGAACACGCCCAGGCGATCGTCGCCGGGGCGCAGGCCGCCGGACGCCCGGTGATCCTCCAGATCAGCCAGAACACCGTCCGCTACCACGGCGCCCTGGGCCCGATCGCCCTCGCCACGCTCGCCGTCGCCCGCGCGGCGAGCGTCCCGGTGGCCGTCCACCTCGACCACGCCGACTCCCCCGAGCTGGTGCGCGAGGCCGTCGGCCTGGGCCTCGGCTCGGTGATGTTCGACGGCTCCGCGCTGCCGTACGAGGAGAACCTCGCCGCGACCCGGGAGGTCGTGGCCGGCTGCCACGGGCAGGGCGTCCAGGTGGAGGCGGAGCTCGGCGAGATCGGCGGCAAGGACGGCGCCCACGCGCCAGGGGTGCGCACCGACCCCGGCCAGGCACGGGAGTTCGTCGCCGCCACGTCGGTCGACGCGCTGGCGGTGGCCGTGGGCAGCTCGCACGCGATGGTCTCCCGCGACGCCGTCCTCGACCTCGCGCTGATCGCGCGGCTGCGCGACGCCGTACCCGTCCCGCTGGTGCTGCACGGCTCCTCCGGCGTCGACGACACCGGCCTGGCCGACGCCGTCCGGGCGGGCATGACGAAGATCAACATCTCCACCCGGCTCAACGCGGTCTTCACCCGGGCCGTCCGCGACCACCTGGGCGCCGACCCCGGGGCCGTCGACACCCGCCGCTACCTCTCGCGCGCCCGGGAGGCCGTCGCCGCCGAGGTCGCCCACCTGCTGCTGGTGCTCTCGCCGTAGCCGTAGCCGTCCCCTTGCCTTCCCCTTCGCAACGTCGTCCTCGCACGTCGCCCTGGCCCGTCCCCCCTGCCACGCCCCCTGCCACGCTCCCGAACCGCTCCCCCAGCCGACAGGAGAACACCGTGCGCCCACCCCGACCGCACCTGCGCCGGACGGCCCTCGCCGCGGCCCTGACCAGCCTGGCCGCCGTGGCCGGGCCCGTCCTCCCGGCGCGCGCCGCCCCCGGCTCCGCCGTCCTCGACGCCGGCCACCCGCGCGTCAGCTGGCAGAGCCCCACGTTCGCCAAGGGCACGCTCGGCGGCGCCGCCTCCTGCCCGTCGGCCGCCCAGGACCCGGACGGCACGGTCTGCGGCCGCTTCGACCTGACCGTCGACGTGCCGGACGGCTACTGGGCCGACAACCCCGAGGGCGGCGTCCCGGTCTCCGTCCAGTGGCAGAACCCGACGGACGACTTCGACCTCTACGTGTACGACGACGCCGGCCGGAAGGTCGCCGAGAGCGCGGGCACCGCCGACCCGGAGGCCGCCGTGATCCCGAACGCCACCGGCACCTACCACGTCCTGGTCGTCCCCTACGACGTCCACGGCGGCTCCTTCACCGTCCGTGCCCACCTGCCGCAGACCGCCGACGCGGGCGACCTCACCTCCTTCTCCGGCTCCCTGGGCAGCTACGACATCGCCGCTGGCCCCCTCAGGGCCAGGGTCGACTTCCTCGCCGACGGCCAACTGCGCCTGCGCGCCGCCCCGGACGGCGTCCTCACCGACCCGGCCGGCACCACCATCGTCCGCAAGCAGCCCGAACTCCGGCGGGACACCAGCACGTTCGACGCCGGCGACTACTACGGCATCCGCTCCGGGGACCAGGTGCTGCGGGTCTACAAGCACCCGCTGCGGTTCGGCCTCTACCGGGGCGACGACCGCACCGCCGTCTGGCAGGAGGACGCCCCGCTGCGCTGGTCCACCAACGGCATGCGGCAGAGCCTGGTCCGCGGCGCGGACGAGCAGTTCTTCGGCGGCGGCGAGCAGAACGGCTCCTTCTCGCACCGGGACCGGACCGTCCACGTCGCCAACAGCTTCGACTGGAACGAGGGCGGCTACAACAACTCCCAGCCGTTCTACGTCTCCACCGCCGGCTACGGCGTCTTCCGCAACACCTTCGCCCCGGGGGCGTACGACTTCGGCTCGCCCGTCCGCACCGGCCAGCAGGAACGACGCCTGGACGCCTACTACTTCACCGGCGACGTCAAGTCCGTGATCGGCCAGTACACCGGCCTGGTCGGCAGGCCCTTCATGCCGCCCGTGTACGGCCTTGAACCCGGCGACTCCGACTGCTACCTGCACAACGCCAACCGCGGCGAGCGCCACACCGCGGACGCCGTCAAGGTCGCCGACGACTACGTGCGGAACCGGATGCCGCTCGGCTGGATGCTGGTCAACGACGGGTACGGCTGCGGCTACGAGGACCTGCCGCAGACCGGCGAGGGCCTGCGCGGGGACCACGCCCAGCTCGGCCTCTGGACCCAGAACGGCCTGCCCAACCAGACCGAGGAGGTCACGGCAGGGGTCCGGGTGCGCAAGCTCGACGTCGCCTGGGTCGGCAACGGCTACGACTTCGCGCTGAACGCCTGCGACCAGGCCAAGGCCGGCATCGAGGACAACAGCGACGCCCGGGGCTTCGTCTGGCTGCCCGTCTCCTGGGCCGGCGCCCAGCGCTGCGGCGTGCTCTGGAGCGGTGACCAGAGCCTGTCCTGGGACTACATCCGCTGGCAGATCCCCACCTACGCCGGCGCCACCATGTCCGGCATCGCCTACAACACCGGCGACATCGGCTCCATCTACCGCCGCGACCCGAAGATGTACACCCGCGACCTCCAGTGGAAGGCCTTCCTCCCGGCCGTCATGACCATGGACGGCTGGGCCAGGGACATGTCCGGCAAGGAGCAGCGCGACCAGCAGCCCTGGCTGGACGGCGAGCCGTACACCTCGATCAACCGCAGGTACCTCCAGCTGAAGGAGCGGCTGCTGCCGTACATGTACACCCTGTCCGCCGAGGCGACGAGGACCGGCATCGGCGCGGTGCGCCCGCTCGCGCTGGAGTACCCGCACGACCCGGCCGCCCTCGGCCCGAACGCGAGGTACGAGTTCCTGGCCGGGCCCGACTTCCTGGTCGCCCCGGTCTACTCCGACACCTCGGTGCGCGACGGCATCCACCTGCCCGAGGGCACCTGGACCGACTACTGGACGGGGCGCACCTACCAGGGCCCGACCACGATCGACGGCTACTCCGCGCCGCTCGACACCCTGCCGCTGTTCGTCAGGGGCGGCGCGATCATCCCGATGTGGCCGCAGGGCACGCTGTCCTGGCAGACCCGGGACCGCGGCGAACTCGACTACGACCTCTACCCGCAGGCCCGGGGCGACTCCTCGTACACCCTCTACGAGGACGACGGCGTCACCCGGCAGTTCGCCGCCGGCTCCTCGGCCACCCAGCGGGTCGACGTCCACTCCGGCGGCCCGGTCACCGTCGTCGAGGTCGGGCCCAGCGTGGGGAGTTACGCCGGCAAGCCGACCTCCCGGGCGTACCGCCTCACGGTGCACGGGCGGCCCGCCCCGCGCCAGGTGGTCTCCCAGGGCGGCCCGCTCCCCCGGCTCGCCTCGGCCGCCGCGCTGGACTCCGCCGCCACGGGCTGGTACCACGACGCGGCGACGGGCGTCACGCAGGTCAAGACGCCGGACCAGCCCACCGACCGGGGCTTCTCCGTCGGGCTGATCCACGGCGGGCGCTGACCGGCCCGTCGCCCCGGGGCTCCCCGCAGGAGGGCACCGTGCCCCACCGGACCCGCCGCGGCCGGACCGTCCGTCCGGTTGCGGCGCGCTCGGGGCCGGTGCTCTCCTGCTGGTGTCGGGCAGTACGAGGGTCCCTGCAAGCCCCGAGGCTCCGGCTCCCCGGGCGAAAGCGATGGCACCGATGGCACCGACGGCACCGACCGCCCCGACGGCCGAGCGATCCACCGTCCGCACCGTGACGTACGACCTGCTGCGCACGCTCGGGCTCACCACCGTGTTCGGGAACCCGGGCTCCACCGAGGAGCCCTTCCTCCAGGACTTCCCCGCGGACTTCCGCTACGTCCTGGCCCTCCAGGAGGCCTCCGCCATCACCATGGCCGACGCCTTCGCCCAGGTCACCGGCCGGCCCGCGCTGGTCAACCTGCACTCCTCGGCCGGCACCGGCAACGCGATGGGCAACCTGGTGGCGGCGTACCACGCGAACACGCCCCTCGTCGTGACCTCCGGCCAGCAGCACCGGCACATGCTGATCGGCGAGCCGTACCTCGCCAACCGCGAGGCCACCCTGCTGCCGCAGCCCTGGGTGAAGTGGTCCTACGAGCCGGCCCGCGCCGAGGACGTTCCCGAGGCCCTCATGCGCGCCTACGCCGAGGCGCTCCAGCCGCCCGCCGGCCCGGTCTACCTGTCGATCCCGCTGGACGACTGGAAGCGGCCGCTGTCCGGCTTCACCCGGGTGCGGACGGTGAGCAGCCTGGTCGCTCCCGACCCCGGGCGACTGCGGGCCTTCGCCGAACGCTTCTCCACCGCCCGGCGGCCCGCGCTGGTCTTCGGGCCCGAGGTCGATCGCAGCGGCGGCTGGGACGCGGCGGTCGCCCTGGCCGAGAAGCTGCGCAGCGCGGTCTACGGCGCCCCGCTGGCGGAGCGCACCTCCTTCCCCGAGGACCATCCGCTCTACGCAGGCCCGCTGGGCCTGTCGGTGCGGGCCGTCGGCGAACGGCTGGCCGGGCACGACCTGGTCGTCGTGGTCGGCGCGGAGGTGTTCCGCTACTACCCGTACGTCCCCGGTGACCACCTGCCCGCGGGCACCGTCCTGCTCCAGATCACCGGCGACCCGCGGGCCGCCGCAGCGGCGCGGGTCGGCGACAGCCTGCTCGGAGACCCCCGGCTGGCGCTGGAAGGCCTGCTGGACCTGGTCGAGGACGGCTCGGCCCGCACCGCGCCGGAGCCGATGGCGCGCCCGCGGGAGCTGCCGTCCGCCCCGACCCTCCCGCTCCCCCCGCCCGCGGTCTACGCCGCGCTGAGCCGGGTCCGCCCGCCGGAGGCCGTCATCGTCAACGAGTCGACCTCGACCATGGCCGAGCAGCTCGCCTGGCTGCCCACCACCCGCCCCGGGTCCTTCTTCGCCACGGCCAGCGGAGGGATCGGCTGGGCCCTGCCGGCGGCGGTGGGGGTGGCGCTGGCCGACCGGGAGCGCGGGGTGCGGCGCCCGGTGGTCGGCCTGATCGGCGACGGCTCCTTCCAGTACTCCGTGCAGGCCCTCTACACGGCCGCCCGGCACCGCCTCCCGGTCGTCTACGTGGTCATGCGCAACCACGAGTACGCGATCCTCAAGTCGTTCGCCCGGCTGGAGCGGACCCCTGGGGTCCCCGGACTCGACCTGCCCGGCCTGGACATCGCCTCGCTGGCCCGCGGCTTCGGCTGCCGCGCCGTCGACGTCCGGACGACCGAGGAGCTGGAACGGGAGTTCACGGCGGCGCTGGACGGCGACGCCCCCACCGTCATCGTCGTCCCCACCCGGCCCCAGCCGGTCGCCTTCTAGGACGCGCGCAGGAACGGACCGGCCCCGCCCCGGCCCGTCAGCGACCTCGGACGCACGGAGCGGATGCCCGCGGGCCCCGCCCGCCCGCCGCACCCCCGGGTCTCGCGGTGAACTCCGGCCACCCGCACCACAGTTGGCCGGCCTCCGGGAAGCCCGCCTACCGCACGGGCCGCCGCACCTTGTGGGCGGCGATCAGGTCGCGGTACCAGGCGTACGAGGCCCGTGGGGTGCGGCGCTGCGTCGCGAAGTCGACGTGGACGAGGCCGAAGCGCTGGTGATAGCCCTCGGCCCACTCGAAGTTGTCGAGCAGGGACCAGGTGTAGTAGCCGCGGACGTCGATGCCCTCGGCGGTGGCGCGGGCGAGGGCGTCGAGATGGGCGGCGAGGTAGTCGATGCGGGGCTGGTCGGGGTCGGTGGACTCGGTGACGGAGCAGCCGTTCTCGGTGACGGTGATCGGCGGCAGGGCCTTGCCGTAGGTGTCGCGGAGGTCGAGCAGGAGGCGGGTGAGGGCGTCGGGGACGACGGGCCAGCCGAAGGCGGTGTGAGGGACGTCGGGGATGTCGAGGAGGGCGAAGGGCAGGCCGGGGTCGGTGGGGGCGGCGACGCGGGTGGGGTTGTAGAAGTTGAGGCCGAGGCCGTCCAGGCCGGGGGCGTGGATGAGGTCGAGGTCGCCGGCGCGCACGGCGCCGAAGATGTCGTCGGGCACGCCGAGGGCGGCGAGGTCGGGGTAGCGGCCGAGCAGGACGGGGTCGGTGAACAGCCGGTTGTGGAGCGCGTCGTAGGCCTGGGCGGCGCCCGCGTCGGCGGCGGAGTCGGAGGCAGGCTCGACGGGGGTGAGGTTGTTGGAGAGCATCGCCGCCAGGCCGCGGTCGTGGAGGACGGTGGCGGCCAGGCCGTGGGCGAGCAGCTGGTGGTGGGCGGCCGGGAGGGCCTCGAACATCAGGGTGCGGCCGGGGGCGTGGGTGCCCAGGGCGTAGCCGAAGACGGTGTGGACGAAGGGCTCGTTGAGGGTGATCCAGGTGGGGATCCGGTCGCCGAGCCGCTCGGTGACGGTCGCGGCGTAGTCGGCGAAGCGGTGGGCGGTGTCGCGGTTCAGCCAGCCGCCGCCGTCTTCCAGGGCCTGGGGGAGGTCCCAGTGGAAGAGGGTGGGCAGCGGGGCGATGCCGGCGTCGAGGAGGGCGTCCACGAGGCGGTCGTAGAAGGCGAGCCCGGCCGGGTTGACGGCGCCGCCGCCGGCGGGCAGGACGCGGGGCCAGGAGACCGAGAAGCGGTAGCCGTCCAGCCCGAGGCCCTTCATCAGGGCGATGTCCTCGGGGTACCGGTGGTAGTGGTCGCAGGCCACCGCACCCGTGTGCCCGTCGCGGACGGCGCCGGGCCGGGCGCAGAAGGTGTCCCAGACGGACGGCCCGCGGCCGTCCTCCGCCACCGCCCCCTCGATCTGGTACGCGGCGGTGGCGGCACCCCAGCGGAAGTCCGCCGGCAGGTCGAAGCGGTCCGGCATGACAGCCTCCTGACGAGAACGTGAGGAGGACTCATGTTACCGACGCCCCGCCGGAAGGCCAGACGGCGGTACGGACGCCGCCCGGCGATCCCCAGCCGGCCGGCAGCCGCTCCGGGAGGCGATTTGCGGAGAGTGGGCCCGATGATCGTCGCGCGGGTCGTCCAGGACACGGGCGGCGCCGTGGTGCCCCTCGCCTTCGGCATCGTCCGCGACGAGCTGCCCGTCTGGCTGGTGGCCCTCCTGCTCGCCGTCAGCGAGGGCCGGAGACGGGGCGGGGGCTCCCTGCGGATCATGGGCCTGTGCACGACCGCCGTGGTCTTCGCCGGTTCGAGGGCCTCGACCACACCGTCCACGTGCTCTTCGACGACTTCTGCGATGCGAACGATCCGCTGCCCCGGCTGGGGCAGCGCCTTCGCGGCGACGAGGAGGTCGAGCTGATGGCGCGTCTCGGGGCCGCCTACGGCGCGGTACCGGACTCGCTCGGCGCCGCGGCCCGCGACGAGGCGCACCCGGACTCGCCCGGCCGGCCTGCCGTGGTCGTTGCGGCAGGCCGGCCGGCCCAGGTGCTGGTGGCCAACGACCCGCGGGCGTTGAGCGCGTTGCACGACGCCGGCCGCTCGGCACCGGTCCGGTCATGTCGAGGACGGCAGACCGGCACGTCGATTCATGGCCGCAACCGGATGCCCTGGGCCGCCGCGGTTGTCCTCGCGGTCGCGACAGCGGCACTCGCAGGCCGTCGTCCACGGCCCCGACCGCTCCCGGCGCCCGCCTCCGGCGAGACGGCCGTCGGTCCGGGGCGGCGGCGCGTCAGGGGTTGCCGGGGCTGCGGCCGTGGCGCGGGCAGGCACGGGTCCGGCGGGAGCCGGTGCCCGTGGGCGGTACGGCGCGCGGCGGCCGGGCGGGCGGCACTCGGGTGCACGGTGCGCGGCGGTGGCCGGGCGCACGGCGGCCGACCTGAATCGGCCGGATCGGAGGGGGCCCGGTGTCGGCGATCGACACCGGCAGCACCGCCGTGGTGTCCTCCACGGCACGGTTGCCGATCCGGCGGCCACGGCGCCGGTCCGGGGAGGGCCGGCCCCGCCGGCTCAGGAGCGCACCGGCGGCGGGAGGTGCCGCTCGCGGGCGGGCGGGGGGAAGGCGACCGGCCCGGTGTCGGCGGGGACGGTGCCGGCGCGGACGGGCAGGCCGCCCTCGACGGCGTACATGGCCTCGTCGAAGGCCTGCCCGTCGGCCGGAGCCCGGCCGACCGCGAAGACCGCCACCGCCCTGCCGTGCAGGACGGAGGTGGAGAGGTAGTCGCCGACCATGGCGCCCCCGGCGGTGGCGGCGATCCGGGAGAGCGGCATCGGGCCGGCGACCGTCCGGGGCGCGCTCCAGGTGGCGCCGCCGTCGGTGGAGGAGACGAAGCCGACCGCCAGGCGGCAGGTGGCGTCGGTGCAGTCGGCGTTCGGATAGAAGTAGTAGTACAGCCCGAGTCCGGCGGTGCGCCCGGCGGTGGTGGGGTCGACGCCGAGGCCGGGGAGGAAGTGGTCCGCCCCGCTGGTGGTGGCGTCGATCGGCACCCTGGTCACGGCGGACCAGGCGGTGCCGTCCGTCGAGGTCGCGTAGACGATGTCGTTGGCGGGGCAGCCGGCGCGGAACCGGCAGTCCTGCCAGGCGACGAAGACCCTTCCGGCGGCGTCGATCTCGGCCGAGGGCAGGCCCTCGCCGTCCCGCAGGCCGCCCGCGACCTCGTGTGCCACGACGTCGGCGACCAGCAGCGTGGAGCCCCAGGAGCGGCCCCCGTCGGCGGAGGTGAAGGAGCGGATCGCGGTGGTATCGGCCGAGTAGGGGACCACGACCCGGCCGTCGGGCCGCACCAGCGGCTGCCCGCCGAGGCCGAGGGCGCCGGACGGCCCGGTCGGAGCCGACCAGGTGGCGCCGCCGTCCCGGGAGGCCGACATGACGATCAGGTTGTCGGCGGTGGGGACGTCGACCTCGATGTAGCAGGTGCCGAAGTACGGGCTGGTCGGCGCGTTGTCGCAGACGATCCACTCCTTGTCGTAGCCCTGGCCGTCGAAGCCGACCGCCCGCACGGGGCTCCGCCAGTCCAGGCCGTCGGCGGAACGGCTGACCGTCACCCCGGCGGCGCCGTCGGCGGGCACGTCGATGACCAGGCCGGTGATCATCCAGGTGCCGTGCTTGGCGTCGTACGCGACCGACGGGTCCGAGACCCGGGCCCAGCCGCCGCCCCGATGGGGAGTGATGCCGGGCAGGATGCCGCCCTGCCAACTGGCGCCGCCGTCCAGCGAGGTGCTCCAGCCGAGGTCGGCCGCACCGCCGTCGGTGAACCGCCCGACCTGGGAGGACGTCACGACCGTGCCGCCGTACGCGAAGGTGTCGGGCTCCACCGCGGTGGCGTGCTGACCGACCGCGTCGGCGAACGGGTCGGCGCTCACCCGCACCAGCCGCGGCCCTTCGCCGTTGACGGTCAGGGTGAAGACGGCCGTGCGGGTGGCGGAGGGCCCGGTGCCGGTGACGGTGATCGGGTAGCTGCCGGTCGGGGTGGACGCGGCGGTGGAGACGGTGAGCGCGGCCGGGGAGCCGACCGGGGCGGAGGCCGGGCCGAAGACCGCGGTGGCGCCCACCGGGAGGCCGGCCGCCGAGAACCGGACGGTCTGGGCCGGGCCGGCGGTGACGGCCGTCGTGACGGTGGTGGTCACGGACGAACCGGCGTCCACGATCGCCGCGGCGGGGCGCTCGGCGAGCGAGAAGTCGGCCCCGGCCGAGGCGGAGGTGGAGCCGGAGCCGAAGCCGGAGACGGAGACGGAGACGGAGCCGACGGAGACGGTGGCCCGGGCCTCGTGGGGGCGTGGGGGCGCGGCGGCGGCCGGTCCGGTGGTCCAGGCCGCGCCGGCCAGGGCGAGGGCGGCGGCCGCGACTGCGGCGAGGGGGCGCCGCCGGGAGGTGCGGGGGGTGCGGGTGCGCGGGTGCTTCATGCGAAGCTCCTTGGCGTGGGGGGTGGCGGTGCGGATGGCGCGGGGCGGCCGCGGCCCGGGGCACGGCGGCCTGCCCGGCGGGGGCGTGGCTCGCGAGGGCACGACGACGTCGGGGCTTCGAGGGGGAGGTTCCGTCGCCCGCCGGGGAGCAGGTCGGAGCAGGTCGGAGCAGGTCACCGCAGGCTGGAACGGGCCCGAACGGCTCGGCGCAGGCGGAGGGCACTCACGCACAGTGCGCGGGTGCTCACACGTCGGAAGTGTGAGCTTGGCCATGGCATCGCACAAGACGTACGACCACATCCCGACAAGAGGCAGGGCCGACCCTCGTTTCACCCGGGCTCGACGCCGCGGGGCGGCGCCGCCGACCGGATCGGCGACACCGCCCCGGTAAGGTCAACTCCTCTCATGCCAAACGGAGTTCAGGAGAGGTCGCGCACCTTCCGGATCGGCCCTGCGGCCAGGATCGCCGGGCCGAGCAGGCTGCCCGCCGCCAGCAGGAGCAGCGCCGTCCTCGACCCCCAGGCCGTGGAGGCGGCGCCGGCCAGCAGCGCGCCGACCGGGATGGCGCCCCAGGAGACGAACCGGACGGTGGCCATCACCCGGGGGAGCAGCTCCGGCGGGGTGTGGGTCTGCCGGTGGGTGCGGGCGACGATGGTGGTGACCACGACGCCCGCCGAGAAGCCCGCGTTGCCGAGCGCGAAGACCAGCACCGCCCAGCCGGAGCCGGCCATCGGGAGCAGGAAGGTGAAGAGCGCGGCGGCCAGGGCGGCCCACCGCAGGGCGCCTCCGCTGCCGATCCGGGAGACCACCCGGGGCGTCAGGGCGGCGCCGACCAGGCTGCCCAGGCCGCCGGTGGCCATCAGGGCGCCGACGGCGGCGGCCCGGGCGCCGAGGGTGGCGACCAGGAACACCGGAGTGAGCGTCATCAGCCCGCCCGCGACGAGGTTGACGGCAGCGGCGTAGGCCGCGCACGGTCCGGTCACCGGGTGGCGGGTGACGTGCTGCCAGCCCTCGCGGATCTGCTCCCGCATCCCGGCGCCGGCGGGCCGCCCGGCGGGGCGCCGCGTACGCGGCAGGCTGCGCAGCAGGGCCGCCGAGACCAGGTAGCTGGCCGCGTCCAGCACCATGGCGCCCGCGCCGCCGACGAGTTGGACGAGGACCCCGCCGAGCGAGGGGCCGGCCAGCTCGGTCGCGGCGCTACAGCCCGAGAGCAGGCTGTTGCGGGCGGTCAGCTCCTCCCTGGGGACGATCGAGGGCAGGAAGGTGGAGTTGCCGACGTCGAAGACCACGCCCGCCAACCCGACCAGCAGCGCGACCGCCACCAGCTGCGGCAGGCCGAGTACGCCGAGGGCGGCCGCCAGCGGGACGGAGGCCACCGCCAGCCCGCGCAGCAGGTCCATCACCACCTGGGTGCCGCGCAGCGGGAGCCGGTGCACCAGCACGCCGGCCGGCAGTCCGAGCACCAGCCAGGCCAGGTACCCGGCGCCGGTGACCAGACCGACCTGCCAGGCCGTGGCGTGCAGGGCGAGCACGGCGACGAGCGGCAGGGCCACCACCGTCACCTGGTCGCCGAGCCGGCTGACCAGCGATCCGGTCCAGTACCGCCAGAACACCCCGGCGGATGACCGGCGTTGCTCCCGATCCGCCTCGTACCCGGCGCCGCGGTCCGCCGCGACCTCGGTCCGCGGCGCCACGCCCGCCGCCCCCGCGGCCGCCGCTGTCCCCTCCCCCGCGGCCACCGCCGTCCCGTCCCCCGCGGTCACCGCCTCCGCCCTCGGCGCTTCCGCCCTCGTCACGTTCGCCGCCGTCGTCGTCGCATCCACTGCGGGCCCACCCCTTCCGTCGCGACCGGCCCCACCCGTCCGCCGGGACGGCTGTATCCGACCCGCGGGCGTCGACCGGTCGAACGGCGCGCTCTCGGGCCGGGCGCCATCCGCACCGTCCGTGGGGTCCTCTGATCCGGTGATCGGTTCGGCGGGATCGGCGGAGACGACCTCGCCCTGCCCGGCGGGCTCCGCGCACGCTGACGACAGGCCGTCGACGGCCCCGCCCGACGCACCGGGCGTCCGCACAGTCGCCCGGGTCTGACGTGCCCCTGCCCAACCCACCCGACTCCCACACCCCGGGTGCCAAACGCGCCACGGCCGTCCCACCGTGACCCGGCCGGTCGGCCCGGCGCCCCGCGCACCTGGCCGGATCCCGCCGCACCCGGACCCGCCGCACCGCTCCCCCAGCCCCCGACGGCGGGCCCGACGGCGGGCCCGACGCAGGACGCGGGGAGAGCCGACCGGAGGCCAGCGTTCCAGATTTGTGACGTGCCCCTGTCTAGTTCGTTCCCGTCCTGGTGTGGTGGGATGAGCCCACGGGGACGAACCGCTGACGGGGGTGTGTGCTGGTGCGGAGTGGATGGCTGCGGGAGCTGGACGGGGACGCGGTGCGCCTGGCGGCCGTGGGGCTGGTGCGGCTGGGGGCTCAGGAGCGGCTGGGCGCGGCGGACGGGGGGTCGCCGGCCTGGACGGGCGGGCTGCGGGCGGCTTCGTTCGCCGACGCCTGGCTGGCGTTCGGCGACGCCCCCTCGGGCGGCCTGCGGGTGCCCGCGCCGACGGTGCTGCGGGCCGTGGTCGCCCGGGCGGCGGAGCTGGTGCTGCGCTCCTGCCGGGAGGACGGGCCGGCGGCGCTGGAGTGGCTCGGGCAGCGCTCGGCGGAGGCCCGCGAGCAGGCGCGGCGGGAGGGCGCCGCGCACCCGGCCGAGCCCTGCGCGCTCACCCTGGTGTGGCACGGGGTCCAGGCGCTGACCGCCGAGGACGGGACGGGCCACGACCACCGGATCGAGGAGCGCGCCGAGGCCTACGTCCGGGAGCAGCACCGGCGCCAGGACACCCTGGCCCTGGTGCTGTGCTGCACCCGGATCGCCGCGGCGGCGCTGGTGGAGCTGTGCGAGGGCGATCCGGAGCGGGTGGCCGGCCGGCTGGAGCAGGACGCGGCGCGGTCCATGCCGCGCGCCGGCCGGGTGCCGCTGTGGGTGCCGGGCCGCCCGGCCCTGCCGGCGGGCTGAGCACCCCGGCGCCGGCGGCAGGACGTACCGTACGGCTCGCCGCCGCACGTGCCGTACGGCCCGCCGGAAGCCCCGGTCAGCCCGCGTCGAGCAGCCGGGCGACCTCCGCCATGGCCGGCCCCAGGGGCAGGTCGAGCCGGAGCGCGGCGAGCTCGTCCGCGCGCGTCGGGCCCTGGTTGACGATCGCGACCGGCAGCCCCGCCCGGGCCGCACGGCGCACGAAGCGCAGCCCGGACAGGACCGCCAGCGAGGATCCGAGGACCACCAACGAGCCCGCCGCGTCGACCAGTTCGTAGCAGTGCTCGACCCGGGGCGGCGGGACGTTCTCGCCGAAGAAGACCACGTCGGGCTTGAGCACGCCGCCGCAGTCCACACATGCGGCGACCCGGAAGCCGTCCACCGCGGACTGCGGCAGCAGTGCGTCGCCGTCGGGCCGCAGCTGCGCCCCGGCCTGCCGGAAGCCGCGGTTCAGGGCCTCCAGCCGCTGGTCCAGCTCGGCCCGGGTGCTGGTGCGGCGGCAGCCGAGGCAGACCACCCGGCGCAGTCCGCCGTGCAGCTCGACGGCCTCCCGGGTACCGGCCTCGTGGTGGAGGCCGTCCACGTTCTGGGTGATGACCGCGGCGACGCGCCCGGCCCGGCGCAGCAGCTCCACCGCGTGGTGCCCGGCGTTGGGGCGGGCCCCGGCGATCGCCGGCCAGCCGGTGTGGCTGCGGGCCCAGTAGCGGCGCCGGGCGTCCGCGCTCCCGGTGAACTCCTGGTACGTCATCGGGGTGCCGCGGCGACGGCGGCCGGTGGCGCCCCGGTAGTCGGGGATGCCGGACTCGGTGGACAGGCCCGCCCCGCTGAGCACCACCGCGCCGCGGCGGTCCAGCAGCCGTGCCAGGGCCTCCAGCCCCTCCCCCGGTGCGACGGCGGCGTGCCCGCCCGGGTGTTCGAACGCGTCCATGCCGTCGAGGTTAGCCCGACGCGCCGCGCTTCCCGGGCGGAGCGGGAGGTCCCGCTGCCGGGTCCGTGGCGAAGGCGGTGATCCGCTCCAGGGACGGGCTCCAGCCCCGACTGGTGTCCACGGCCAGGCAGGGGGCGTCCAGCGCGATCGGCACCCAGGACTCGATCGGCCGCTCGCCGCGCGCGATCCGGTGCAGCAGTTCGGCGTCCGCGTGGACGGCGCGCGCGGGTTCCTCGGCGGCCCTGCGGGCGATGCGGTCGCGGGCGGTCGCCGGGGCAACGGTGCAGCGCACGATGCGCACCTCGGCGAGGCCGGCGAGCCGTACCAGGCCGGGCCGCCACAGCCGGTCCTGGTAGGCGGCCTCCGCCACCAGGTCCGTGCCGGCCCGCAGGAGGGTGTCGAGGGTGCGGAAGAACTCGTCCAGCGTCCGCCGGTCCAGGTCCAGGTCCAGGTCCAGGTCCTGGTCGTGGTCCTCGTCCGGCTGCTCCGGCTCCGGGTCCTCGCCCGGGGGCCGCCCGGCGGCCGCCATCCGCTCCTTGACCTCGTCCCGGCAGACCGCCGGCCAGCCGAGCGCCGCCGCCAGGGCGCGCGCCAGCGTGGTCTTGCCCGCCCCGGGCGGACCGCTCACGACGAGCAGCCGCGGCCTTCGGTCCGCAGCGGGACGCCCGCCCCGCACGGGGCTCCGGTCCGCGCAGGCGCTCCGGTCCGCCAGGGGCCGGCCCGGGACCGGTGGCAGCGGCCAGGCCGGCGGCACCGGCAGCGGCCCGTCCGCCCGCAGGGCCCGCGCCGGGCCGCGCCCCGACAGCCAGCCGAGCAGGGCGTGGCCCGGGCCGCTGACGGCGGGGCCGGCCGCGGCCGGGGTCCAGTCGCGGGCGAGGTCGGTGGCCGTCAGCCGGGCGACCGGGAACCCGCGCGCGGCCAGCGCGGCCACCGTCGCGTCCAGTGCCCAGGCGACGTACCCGGTGGGCCAGTCGGCGGTCGAGCGGCCGAGGTCCAGGTCGACGTGGTGGGTTTCGAGCTCCCGCCAGGCCCGGTACAGGGTGAACCACGCCGGGTGCCGCCAGCCCGCGAGCGCGGACACCGGAGCGGACCACTGCTCGGCGGGGAGCGCGGCCGCCGCCGCGAACATCCCGTCCAGGGCGGCCCGCAGGTCCGCGACCAGCTCCGCCGCACCGCGCCCGGCGCCCTCGCGCACCGCGCGCTCCAGCGCCGCGGCGTCGGCGCGCGGCCCCGGGTCGGCGCCCGCCCGGGCGGCGGTCAGCAGCCACCGGTAGGCGTCGGCGGTGCGGGCGAGGTGGGTGAGGACGTGGCCGCGGCTCCAGCCGGGCAGCGCCGAGGGCTCGCGGGCCTGCCCGTCGCTCAGCGCGTCGACTCCGGCCAGGAGCCGCCCGGCGCAGGCGCGCACCTCGGCGAGCAGCGCGGCGATCCCGGCGCCGTCGGGTTCGCAGGGAGGCGTCACGGGCGGCGCGCCCAGGCGGAGACCATCGGGGCGGTGGCGAGGTCGAGCCGGCCGGAGGCGACGTTGGCCAGGTGGCGTTCGATCTCCTCCTCCGTCGCGAGGCCCTCCCGCACCAGCAGTCGGCGGACCTGCCGGACCGTCGCGTCCTCCAACACCGCGCAGGCCGGCGAGGTGATCGGGAAGTAGGCGTCGGCCTGCACCTCGGCCAGGCCCGCCTCGCGCAGCAGCCGGGGCAGCGTCCGCCCGTACGCGAGGTCGGCGCCGCGGCCCGCCATCAGGGTGCGGAAGCCGGTCCGCAGCCGGTTGGCGAGGCGCTCGTCGGGCCCGGCCTCGTCGGGGCAGAGCAGCGGCTGGAGGGCCGGATCGGCGTCCTCCAGCAGCAGCCAGCCGCCGGGGCGCAGCGCCCGGACCATCCGGCGCAGGGCCTCGGCGCGGTCGGCGACGTGCACCAGGACCAGCCGGGCGTGCACCAGGTCGAAGCCGCCGGGGGGCGGCGGGTCGGCGGCGACGTCGTGGCGCGGCACCTCGATCGGGCCGCCGGCGGCGGGGGCCGTCCAGGAGACGTCGATGTCGGTGGCGACCACCGCGCCGGTCGGGCCGACGCGCTCGGCGAGCCCGAGCGGCACCGAGGGGCCGCCCGCGCCGACCTCCCAGCAGCGCATGCCGGGGCCGATGCCGAGGGCGTCGACGTGCCGGAAGGTCACCGGGTCGAACAGCTCGGCGAGGGCGCCGAAGCGGACACCGGCCTCCGCTTGGCGGTTGTCCAGGAGGTAGCCGTGGTCGGTCCCGTGCTCAGCCATGCCGGGATTCTCGCAGGTGGCGCGGTGGCCGGGGCGCTCCGGGCGGCCACGCCCGACAGGAAGGCCTTGTTGACGGATCGTCAACAGCTTCGTCCCGGCGCCTTGACGGCACGCGGACACGGCTGGACCCTATGGACCCGGAAACGCCGCGCGCTCCCGCCCCACCACCCGGGAGCCGCGAGAGGACGTCTTCTCGCCCCTCACCGAGGAAGAGGTTTTCCCATGCGCTTCAGCCGCCGCCTGGCCGTCACCGCCGCCGTCTGCGCCGCCGCCGCGCTCGCACCGGCCGCCGCGCCCGCCTCCGCGTCCCCCGCTCCCCTCGCCGCCGGGCCGGTGCTCACCGCCGGGAGCGCGGGCGGTACCGCCGTCGCCGTGGGCGACGCGCTCGCCGCACCGCTCGCCGCGGGCACCAAGGCCACCTTCTACTCGACCGCGACCAGCACGACCGGCGTCACCTGCGCCGCCTCCCAGCTCTCCGCCTCGGTGCTGGGCAACCCGGCGGCGCCGGGCAGTGCGAGCGCCTCGCTGACCGGGCTGACCTTCGGCTCCTGCACCGCCAACGTCACCGGGGTCACCTCGGTGCGCAGCCTGACGGTCGGCAACCTGCCGTACGGCGTGACCGTCTCCGACGCGGCGGGCCTGCCGGTCACCCTCACCGGCGGGTCCGCCGGGGCGATCCAGGCGACCGCCGTGCTGGACAGCTGGTTCGGCACCATCACCTGCTCCTACCAGCTGAGCGGCGCGTTCACCGGCAGTGCCGACAACACCGCGCACAGCCTGGCCTTCCGCACCGAGCACTTCGCCAAGAGCGGCGGCTCGACGCTCTGCCCCGCGGACGGCTACTTCTCCGCGACGTACGGCCCCGTCGCCGACACCAGCCAGCCGGGCGCCCCGGCGGTCTTCGTCAACTGACCGCCGAATAGGGCCCCGTGGGGCCGCCGGGGGCCCGGCCCGGCGGCCCCACGGGTCGGCCCGGCGGCGCCGGGTGCCGCCCGCGCGGCCGTCAGCCTCCGGCCTCCCGGTGCCGCCAGCGCACCGGGTCCACGGAGCCCGCCGCCCCCACCGCGCCGCGGGCCGGCGCGCGGTAGCCGGCGGTGGAGAGCACCAGCATCTCGTCGGCCCCCGGCTGGAACTCGTAGGCCACCCGCTCCACCCGGCTGGGGACGCCGAGCCCGGCGAGCTCCTCGCGCAGCGGTTCCAGCCCCGCGTAGCGCTCCCCCGTGTCGTACACCACCAGCGGGAAGACCCGGACCTCGCGGCGCGCCACCCGGGCGAGCTCCAGCAGCCCCGCCCGCTGGAACTCCTCGCCCAGCCGGTTGCCGTAGGAGAACAGCAGGTGCGAGCTGAGCACCAGGTCGAAGGAGTCGTCGGCGAAGGGGAGTTCGGGCAGCGAGGCGGCCACGTAGCGTTCCGGGCGGGCGGCGATGTCGGCCCGGAAGGCCCGGGCGGCCGCCGTCCACCGGCGGATCAGGTCGTCCGCGTCGGTGTACCAGGACCAGACGTACCCCTCGGTCTCCTTCCGCAGCAGCTCGCGCTTGAAGAGCGTCTCCTGCTCCACCAGCAGGCCCAGCTCCTCGCGGTGCTCGGCGTACTGGCGGTCGACGGCCACGGCGTCGGTCCCGCGCCGCCCGGCCTCCGCGACGAAACCCGCCGCGCCGGCCGGGCAGTCCAGGACGCGCTGCTCCAGGTCGCGTTCGGTGAGCGCGAACATCGCCCGGTACTCCGCGAAGGAGCGCGCGCTGACCAGCACCGTCAGCCCCTCCCGACGAACGGCATGGTGGTCGGCAGCACCACCAGGGACTGGATGGTGGTGCCCGGCGGCTGCGAGGCCATCAGCACCAGCGCCTCGGTGAAGCGCTCCACCGGGATGGTGGCCTCGACGGCCATGGTCCGGTCGGCCTGCATCGCGGCCGGCTGCGGGCCGCCGTCCACCGGCGTGACGTTGCCGACGTCGATCTGCCCGCAGGAGATGCCGTACGGCCGGCCGTCCAGCGAGAGCACCTTGGTGAGGCCGAGGACGGCGTGCTTGGCGGCGGTGTACGCGATGGAGTTGGGGCGCGGCACGTAGGCGGAGGGCGCGCCGTTGTTGATGATCCGCCCGCCCTGCGGGGTCTGGGTGCTCATCACCCGGAAGGCCTCGCGGGCACAGAGGAAGCCGCCGGTGACGATGGTGTCCAGCACCCGGTTCCAGTCCTCGAACGGCGTCTCGGTGATCGGCCGGCGCGGGGCGGCGGCGCCCGCGTTGTTGAACAGCAGGTCCACCCGGCCGTGGTGGTCGAGGACGGTGTCGAAGAGCCTTGCGACCTCCTCGGGGCTGCGGATGTCGGTCGGCACGGGCAGCACCCGGTCGGCCCCGGGGCCGGCCAGGGCGGCGGTCTCCTCCAGCGCCTCCTTGCGCCGGCCGGCGACGACCACCGCCCAGCCGGCCGCCAGCAGGGCCAGCGCCGAGGCCCGGCCGAGGCCGCTGCCCCCGCCGGTGACGATCGCCACCCGTCCGTGCGGCTCGTCCCCGGAGCCCCGCTCTCCTCCCGTCGTCACCGCGCCCACTCCTCCCCCTCGTTCACCCAGATCCGCAGCATCCCCCGGGAGTACGGGCCCGGCTCGTCGACGAACGGCGAACGCCCGTGCAGGACCCGGCTGTTGCGGATGATCAGCAGGTCCCCGGCGGCCATCGGCAGCCCGAAGGCGATCTCCGGCCGGTAGAGCACCTCGTCCAGCACGCCCAGCGCCTCCCACTGACGGTCCGTCAGCTCCGGCCCGCCGCGGTCGGGGGACGAGCGGACGGTGCGGGTCTGGTAGTAGCAGCCGATCGTCCCGTCCTTGCGGTCGTACAGGATCGGGGTGACCACCACCTGCGGGCCGGCCCGGCCGCTGCGCTCGAAGGTCCAGTCCTCGCGCAGCGTGGCCAGCGCGTCCGGCCGCTCCCGCCGGATCAGGTCGTGCACGTGCCGGGCGCTCGCCAGCTTGGTCAGCCCGCCGCCGTCGAAGGCGGGCCGCAGGCAGAGCAGCACCAGCAGGTCGCAGGTGTCGCAGTGGAAGCCCAGTTCGCTGTTGCCGTCGCCGTCCTGGTCGTGCAGCACCGAGGTGAGGTCGCCGCGCCCGTTCTGCGGGACGATCCGGCCGAAGTCCCTCAGCAGGAAGGAGAGCACCTCGGTGATCTCGTCCTCCGGGTGGGACGGGTCCACCAGGCCGCTCACATGGGTGATGCCCACCGAGTCGGCGGCGTTGCGGGCGAACTCCCGCAGCCGGGCCCGCACCTCCTCGCCCTCGCCCCACCGCCCGGCCCGCGCGTCGGCCCACAGCAGCCGCCGCTCCCGCTCCCCCAGCGGGAGCGACCAGAGCTCCCGCCGGGCATCCAACTCCAGGCTGCTCCAGCCGATTTCCGTCATCGCGTCCATGTCCGCTCCTCCCTACCGGCCGCCGGCCGCGACGGCCTTCGCCCACAACTCCAGGCCCTCGTCGATCTGTTCGGCCGTGACGACCAGCGCGGGGATCATCCGGACCGTGTTGAGGTGGATCCCGCACAGCAACAGCAGCAGCCCGTGTTCGGCCGCGGCCTGCTGGGCCCGCCGGGCGGCGTCCGGGTCCGGGGTGCCGTCCGGGCGGCAGAACTCGCTGGCGGCCATCAGCCCGAGCCCGCGGACGTCGGCGATCCCGGGCACCCCGGCGGCGACCTCCCGCAGCCCGGCCAGCAGCCGGGCGCCCTGCACGGCCGCGTTCTCCACCAAGCGCTCCTCGCGCAGCACGTCCAGGGTCGCCAGCGCGGCGGCGCAGGCCACCGGGTTGCCGCCGTAGGTGCCCCCCTGCGAGCCGGGCCGGGCGCGCCCCATCAGCTCGGCCGGCGCGGCGATCGCGGACAGCGGGAAGCCGCTGGCCAGGCCCTTGGCGGTGATCAGGACGTCGGGGCGCACCCCGTCCTCGTACTGGTGGGCCCAGAACCGGCCGGTGCGCCCGAAGCCGGTCTGCACCTCGTCCACCACCAGCAGGAGCCCGTGGCGGTCGGCCCGCTCGCGCAGCCCGGCCAGGAAGCCCGGCGGGGCGGGGACGTAGCCGCCCTCGCCGAGCACCGGCTCGACGAACAGGGCGGCCGTCTCGGCGGGCGCGGAGACGGTGGCGAGCACCTCGTCCAGTCCGCGCAGGGCGTGCGCCACCGCCTCGTCCTCGGACAGTCCGAGCCGGAACGCCGCCGGGAAGGGCGCCACCGCGACCCCGGGCATCATCGGGCCGATCCCGGCCCGGAACCGGGTGCCGGCCGAGGTGAGCGAGGCCGCGCCCAGGGTGCGGCCGTGGAAGCCGCCCTCGAAGACGACCACGTTCTGCCGTCCGGTGGCGTGCCGGGCGAGCCGCAGCGCGGCCTCCACCGCCTCGGTTCCGGCGGTGGCGTAGAACAGCGAGTCCAGACCGGCCGGCAGCACCTCGCCGAGCCGTTCGGTGAGCGTGAGCAGCTGGTCGGTCAGCACGGTGGTGTACTGCCCGTGGATCAGCCGGCCGGCCTGTTCCCGGACGGCCTCGACCACCCTCGGGTGGCAGTGGCCGGTGCTGGTCACCCCCACGCCGGAGGTGAAGTCGAGGTGGCGGCGGCCGTCGGCGTCGTAGAGGTGGAGTCCTTCGCCGCGTACGGCGACGACCGGGGTGGCCTGCTTGAGCACCGGGGAGAGCTGGGACACGGGGCCTGCCTTCACGGGTTGGTCCTGCCGTCACGGATGTCGGCGCGGAAGTCTGCACGGATGTCGGCGCGGATGTCGGCGCGGAAGTCTGCACGGATGTCGGCACGAACGGGGGCACGGTCGGGGGCACGGTGGTCACCGGTGCCGCTGGGGTCGGCACCGGCTGGGCCGGGGCCGAGCGGGGCGGGCCCGACGGGCGGCAGGTAGCCGGCCCCGGCGGCCCAGTCGAGCGCGGCCGACCACCACCGCGGGGTCGGCGCGGCGAAGCGCACGCCCAGGCGGTCGAGCACCCCGGTGGTGTACGCGCTGTCCACCAGGACGCGGCGCTCCTCCTGCGCCGCCCAGGCGGCGGCCACCCGGGCGGCCGTCGGGTGGCGGCGCTCGGCCCGGGCGAGGGCGGCCGCGAAGCCCGCCTCGTCGGTGAGCCGTACCGGGTAGCCGTGGCCGGCCAGCCAGCGCACCAGCTCGTCGTGCGGGACGGCGTGCGGCGTCTCCACGTGGTACGCGCCGGGCGCGGCGTACGGGTCGAGGGCGATCGCGGCGATCCCGGCGGCCACCGTGTCCACGTACGAGAACGCGAAGGCGGTGTCCGGCCGGCTCGGCGCGGCGCCGGCCAGCAGGTAGCCGCGGAGCAGCTGGTAGATCCGGTTGTCCCCGGCGTTGGCCTGGAACGCGCCGGTCCGGCTGTGCGCCGCGATGTGGCCGCTGCGGTGCAGGTAGGCCGTGTGCCCGCGGGCGGCCCAGGCCCGGACGGCCTGCTCGGCCCGGTACTTGGTCCGCTCGTACGGGGTGCGGAAGTGCTGGCCGATCTCCAGGTCGGCCTCGCTGAAGCGGCGCGGCGGGCCGTCGACGCCGCCGGAGACGGCCAGCGTGGAGACGTGGTGGACGCGGGCGTCCGGGGCGTGCTCCCCGACCCAGTCGAGCAGGCGGCGCACCGCCGTGTGGTTGGTGCGCTCCAGTTCGTCGGGCGAGGCCACCAGCCGGACGTCCGCCGCCGCGTGCACCACCAGGTGGGCGCCCCGGGCGCGCTCCAGTCCGGCCGGGGAGAGGCCGAGGCCGTCCCGGTCGATGTCCCCGGCGAGCGCCGCCGCCGGGCCCGCCCCGCCGGCGGCCGTGAGCCGCCTCAGCGCCTCGGCCTCGTCCGCGGCCCGCACCAGGCAGGTGACCTCGGCGCCGCGTTCCCGGAAGGCCGCCAGCAGGTGCCGCCCGAGGTAGCCGGTGGCGCCGGTGAGCAGCACCCGGGCCGGTTCGACCACCCGCGCCCGGGCGGTCGGGGCGACGCCGGGGTGCAGCAGCTGCCCGGAGGTGGACAGCGGTGCCCGGACGGGCGGTGCGGCGTGCGGCGCCCGCGCCTCGGCGGCCACGGTGCGGGCGAACCGCGCGGTGATCCGTTCGGCGGAGCGGTGCGGCCGACCGGGCCGTCCGTCCACCAGGTCGGCGACCAGCCGCTGCTCCACCACCCGTGCGGTGAGGCGCAGTTCGTACAGCGGGTCGCCGCCGGTACAGCGGGCGGTGCCGGCCTGTTCGGCGGCGACCGTCCAGTCCAGCGCGGGCTCCTCCGGCAGCCGGAAGGTGCCGAGGAAGTTGAAGCCGACGCCGGGCCGTGCGCCGGGTGTGTCCATCGGCCGGACGGGCGCCTCGCGCAGCCGCCGCGCCACGGTGTCCGCGGTGGCGCCGGCCTCCAGTGCGATGTGCTTGACGGCGGTGAACCAGCCGACGGTGTCCAGGAATTCGCCCGCGTCGCCGACCGCGTCCCGGCCGTGGGTCTCCACCTCCACGGCGAGCGGGGGGCGGTCGCCGCCACCGGCGCGGTCGCCGTCGCCGCCACCGTCGATGCCACCGTCGCGGACGCCGCCACCGTCGCCGTCGCCGTCGCCGTCGCCGGTGACGGCCTCGGCGAAGGCGGCCAGCAGGACGGCCTCCAGCCGGGCCCCGGCACCGTGCCGGGCGACCAGCCGGGCGGTGGCGGCCGGGTCGAGCGCCCAGCTGACCGCGGTGGGCTCCACCGTCTCCCCCGCGGCGGGCTCCTCCCCTCCCGCCTCTCCCGGCCCGTCCGGCCCGGCGGCCGGCGGGCAGAGCGCCGCCCAGGCGTAGAAGTCGGCCGTCGGCGGCAGGTCGGCCGGCTTCCGGTCGAGCGCCGCCCGGTACGCGTGCGCCAGGTCGTCCAGCAGGATCCGCCAGGACAGCCCGTCGACCACCAGGTGGTGCGCGACCAGCGCGAGCCGGTCGTCGGTGCCGGCCGGGCCGGTGAACAGGTGGGCGCGCAGCAGCCGGCCCGCCGAGGGGTCGAGGCTGCGGTGGAGCCCGGTGCAGACCCCGGCGACGGTGTCGGCGATCTCCCCGGCCGCGCCCGGGATCCGGGAGAAGGAGACCGGGTCGAGGTCGGCCACCGCCAGGGCCTCGCCGCAGCCGTCGGGGGTGAGCGGCCGGCGCAGCGCCGGGTGCCGTTCCAGGACGGCCGCGACGGCCGCCGTGAGCGCCTGCGGGTCGACGGCGGTGCGGCAGCGCAGCAGCACGGACTGGTTCCAGTGCCGCAGGTCCCGCAGCGTCCGCTGTCGGTACAGCCAGCGCTGGGCGGGGGCGAGCCGCGGCCCGCCGGTGGCGGCGCGCGGGGCGGGGACGGGCGGCGCGGCCGGGACGGCGGCCGCTGCCAGGCCCTCCGCCGTGGGGTGCCGGTAGAAGTCCTCGTAGGCGACCCGCAGGCCGGAGCGCCGCAGGAGGGCGATGGTGCGCATGGCGAGGATGGAGTCCCCTCCGAGGCTGAGCACGTCGGCGCGCGGCCCCACCGCGGGCAGGCCGAGGGCGCCCGCCCAGAACCGGGCGATCTCCCCGGCCGGGCCGCTCGCCGTGGCGCCGCCCGTCCCGTTGCCGCCCGCCGAGGCGCCGCCCGGTCCGCTGCCGCCCGGCCCGCTGCCGCCCGCCCCCGCCCGGGCCTCGACCAGCTCGGCCGCCAGCTCGGCCAGCCGCTGCCGGTCGAGCTTGCCGTTCGGCCCGACCGGGAACCGCGGCAGCACCAGGATCGGCTGCGGCACGGAGTAGCCCGGCAGCCGGTCCCGCAGGTGGGCCCGCAGGCCGTCCAGGCCGCCGAGGCCGTCCGACCCGTCCGGCCCACCGGCGCCGCCCGCCCAGGTGACGACGCCGATCAGCTGGTTGCCGAGCGCGGTCTCCCGCAGCAGCGCCGCCGAGCGCGCGACACCCGGGTGGTCGTCCATCGCCCGCTCGACCTCGGCGAGGTCCACCCGGTAGCCGCGGACCTTCACCTGGCGGTCCACCCGGCCGAGGAACACCAGGTTGCCGTCCGCCCGGCGGCGACAGAGGTCGCCGGTGCGGTAGACGAGCCGCCCCTCGTACCGGACGAAACCGCGGGCGGTCTCGGCCGGCCGTCCGTCGTACCCGGCGGCCACCCCCGCGCCGCCGATGAGCAGTTCGCCCACCGTGCCGTCCGGCACCGCCCGGCCGGTGCCGTCCACCACGGTCAGCAGCACCTCGCCGATCCCGCTGCCGATCGGCACGGTCGGTTCGTCGGCGGGCAGTTGGCGGGCGGCGGTGACGAGCAGGCAGGTGGCGCCGACGGTGGTCTCGGTCGGGCCGTAGTGGTTGGCCAGCCGCGCGGTGGTGCCGCCGTCCAGCAGGGCGGCGGCGAGCGCGCGGGGCAGCGGCTCGCCGCCGAGCAGCACGGTGTGCAGCGGCGGGGAGTCGGCCGGGCGGCCCTCCAGCAGGGCGGTCAGGTGCGAGGGGGTGGTCTTCAGCACGTCGACCCGGGCCCGGCGCAGCGAGGCCCAGAAGGCCTCCGGGTCGCGGACCTCGCGGTCCGGTACGAGGTGCACCGAACCGCCGGTGGCCAGCGCGAGCAGCCAGGCGGTGTGGCCGAGGTCGGCGGCCAGGGTGGTGACGTGGGCGGTGCAGGGGGCGTCGGCCTCGGTGAGGTCGAGCCGGCCGGCGAGCGCCCGGGCGTAGTGCACGGCGTTGGCGTGGGTGACGGCGACGGCCTTGGGCTCCCCGCTCGACCCGGAGGTGAAGGAGAGGTACGCGAGGTCCTCGCCGCGCACCTCGGCGGCGACCGGTAACAGCTCCGGCAGCTCCGGCAGTTGCGCCGGCGCCGCGACGTCCACCACCTCCCCGCCGAGCCCGCCCTCGGTGGCCAGCACCCGGGCCGCGCGGACGGCGGCCAGCCGCCGGGCGAGGTCGGCCGGCGACCAGTCCGGGTCGGCCAGCACCGCCGCCGCGCCCGAGCGCAGCACGCCGTACAGCAGCACCAGCATCCGGGCGTCCCGGGGGCCGACCAGGGCGACCCGGTCGCCCCGGCCGGTGCCGCCGGCGGCCAGCCGGGCGGCGATCCGGTCGGCCGCGCCGTCGACCGTGCGGTAGTCGAAGGTGCGGACGCCGTCGCCCAGGGCGGGCCGGTCGGGGTGCACCCGGGCGAGGCGGGCGAGCATCCCGGGCAGGGTGCGGGCGGGCGGGGCGGGGTCGGCCGGATGGCCGCAGGACGCGGACCGGAGGTGCTGCGTCGCGGAGGTCACGCCGACTCGTCCCCCGTCCGGCCCGCCCGGGCGGGCCCGGCGGCCACCCCCGGGTCTCCCACCAGGTAGCCGTCCAGCAGCGGCCGTTCGGGCAGCCGCCCGGCCAGCTCCCAGGCCAGCAGGCGGTGCAGGCCGTCGAGGTGGATCAGCCCGGACCGGACCGCGAGGTCGCCGTAGTCCGGGTGGTCGACCGGGGAGGTGCTGAGGTAGACGGGCGTGAACGGGGCCCACCGCAGCAGCCGCAGCTTCGCCGCGCAGACCGGGTTGGCGGCGGACCAGTCGGCCCCGGCGGCGCGGAGCCGCTCGGCCGCCTCGGCGACCGTCAGCCCGGAGCGCGGCACCAGTTCGAGCTCGCCGCCCTCGCTGAGGTGCCAGGGCAGCACGATGTCCAGGACGTCCGCCCGGGAGAGCCGGATCCGCCACCAGCCGCCGGGGAGGCGGTCGGCGCGTTCGAGGTTCTCCTCGCCGTACATGTTGCTGTTCGCCTCGTGGGCCCGCTCCACCGGGTGGTCCCGCAGGTAGGCGTCGTGGACCTCGGGGTAGGCGACGGCGGTGACGATCTCCACGGCAGTGCTCCTCAGACGGTTCCGGTGTACTCGGTGCGGGCGGGCACGCCGCCCTGGTACTCGGTGAAGTGCCGCTCCGCGAACAGTTCGGGCCACTGGCCGTCGGCCAGGTCCAGTTCGCGGGCCCTGGCGAGCATCTGCCGCCAGTACGGTTTCACCGGGCGCCAGCGGGCCCCCACCTGGCAGTAGGACGCGTCGACGAAGTACCGGGGGCGGCCCGGCCCCTCGGGCGCCGGCCGGCGGGTGTGGAACAGCGCCGAGTTGAGCAGCACCGTCGAGCCGGGCGGGAGCCGGTCGATGACCACCTCGCCGGGTAGTTCGCCGGTGCCGTGGTGGGCGTAGGCGGTCTTGCCGACGGTGCGCAGGTGCGAGCCCGGGAGCACGGCCAGGCTGCCCACCCGCTCGTCCAGCCCGCCGAGGTAGTGCAGCGCGTGGACCATCAGCAGGGACGGGTCGGAGCGGTCGTTGGGTTCGCAGTCGTGGTGCCAGGCCTTGCCCGGGATCCCCGGGGCCTGGCGGTCGCTGTGCAGGTGGTGGAAGACGAAACCCGGCCCGAGCAGGCGGGTCAGCGTGCGCAACAGCGGTGGGTGGGTGAGGAGTTCGCCGTGGGCAGGCATTTCCAGTTCCAGCAGCGGGGGCGGCCCGTACCGTAAGGGGTCGGTGCAGGCGGCGATCGACCGGGCCCGCAGGCCCTCGTCCACCCACCGGTCCACCTCGGGGGCGAGCCGTTCGCGCAGCGCCTCCGGCAGCAGGCCGGGCAGGACGAGGTAGCCGGACTCCAGGAACTGGCGGCGGTGCTCGGTGTCGAGGGCCTCACGCCCTCCTGGGGGTGGTGTCACCGAACCGCTCCCCTCCTTCCGTTCGGCGGGGCACACACGGGGAGTCGGCGCCACGGGGCGTGGCGCGGGCAGTGGAGGCACACGGCGTCATCCAGACCTCGGGGTGGCGGTGGAGCGTCCCGTCACAGGCGCCTCGGCCGCCACAGCTGAATCGCGATCACCACAAAGAGGCATGCGTTGCTCACGCAAGGTAGTCCGCCCCAGGAGTATGAACCCGTCTTCGCGTCCACGACAAGGCCAATGCCAACCCGTGGACACCTTCCCGCCACCGTGCGGTTCAGCTCCGGCCACCACTCGTCTCCCGCCCCACGGGAAACTCCGGACCGTTCCCGCCCCGGTGATTCGCCGCCGCCACAGCGGATGCGGCACAGTGAGGTCATGAGCGACAGGAGCCACCCCGCCCCCGGACCGGCCCGGCGACGCCCGGTCCAGCAGCGCAGCCTGGAGCGGTACGGCCGCATCCTGGACGCCTGCGCCGGCCTGCTCGACGAGGTCGGGGCGAACGCGCTCACCACCAAGGAGGTCGCCCACCGGGCCCAGGTGCCGATCGGCACCCTCTACCAGTTCTTCGCCGGCAAGGAGGACCTGCTGGCCGCGCTCGCCACCCGCAACCTCGACCACTACCTCCAGCGACTGGACGCCCGGCTGGCCGGCGCCGCACCGGTCGGCCCCGCCGTCTTCACCGACCTCGCGGTGGAGGAGTTCGTGGCGATGAAGCGCGCGGTGCCGGGCTTCGGGCAGCTGGACTTCGGCCTGGCCGGGCAGACCGTCCCCGCCGGCGTCCGGGACGACCGGCACCTGCTGGACGCGGGCGTGGACAACAACACCGCCGTCGCCCTGCGGCTCCAGGCGCTCGGCGGCGAGCTGTTCCGGGCGGGCGACGCGACGGCGACGCTGACCCTGCGGGTGGCCCTGGAAGCCGCCGACGCGGTGCTCAAACTGGCCTTCCGGGAGGCCCCGGACGGCGATCCGGCGCTGATCGCCGAGTGCAAGCGGCTGGTCCGCGGCTACCTCGCGCAACAGCTGTCCGCCCGCTGACGCCCGGCCCCGCGGGCCCCGTCCGCCCGAGCCGTTGCGCGCCCGCCGCCCCGGCAGCACAGTGGATAGCGGGAGCGGCCGGGGAGACGGCCGGTCACACGACCCGAGGGAGCAGACCATGCACGCGGCGGTAGGCGACCAGCTCCACATCCACAGCAGGTCGGTGGGCATGGCGGACCAGAAGGGCGAGATCGTCGAGGTGCGCGGCGCCGACGGCGCGCCGCCCTACGTGGTCCGTTTCGAGGACGGCCACGAGGGCCTGGTCTACCCCGGCCCCGACTGCAACATCGAACAGCGCCAGGCGAACCTCTGACCGACGCCCCCGCCGCCCCGCCCCGCGCGCGGGGGTGCGCGGCGGCGTCCGCCGGCACCGGGTAGCCGGGGCTCAGCGCAGCGGGAACACCTCGAACGGCACCGCGAAGCGCGTCCCCAGCCGGCTGCCCGCACCCCGGCCGAAGCCCTCCAGGAACTCCCGCGGATCCGCCATCGCCCCGCCCAGCCCGGCCAGGTACGCCCGGTGCTCCTCCAGCGAGGCGACCCCCCGGTCGAAGTGCTCGGTGGTGTCCACCGCGTGCTTCGCCTCCGGCGACGCCGCCGCCCAGATCTGCCGCACGCCGTTCCACGGCTGGTGGCCCTCGGCCAGCAGTTCGCGGAACACCCAGCGGTTGCCCGCGTCCCTGACCCCGTCCAGGGTGGCCCGGCCGACGGCGATGTGGTCGGCCTGGTTGAGGAACACCCCGCCGTAGGTGTCCCGGAAGTTGCCGGTGATGACGATCTCCGGCCGGTGCCGGCGCACCGCCCGGGCGATGTCCCGGCGCAGCGCCAGCCCGTACTCCACCACGCCGTCCGGGTGGCCGAGGAACTCGACGGTGTCGACGCCGACCACCCGCGCCGAGGCGCGCTGCTCGGCCTCGCGCAGCGGGCCGCACTCGGCCGGGTCCAGCCCGTCGATGCCCGCCTCGCCGCTGGTCACCATCACGTAGACGACCGTCTTGCCCTGGGAGGTCCAGCGGGCGACGGCCGCCGCCCCGCCGTACTCCATGTCGTCGGGGTGGGCGACGACCGCCAGCGCCGTCCGCCAGTCCTCGTCCACGGGCTCGTAGGGCTCGGGGGCCTGCTCGGTCATGCTGCTCGTTCCTCTCGGTGCGGCTCGCGATCGTACGGGCGCGCGGCATCCGCGCATCCGTCCCGTCCGCGACTCTAGAAGACGGGCGCCTCCCACGCCCCGTCAGACACCTCCGCACCCGCCCGACTTGCCCCTGCCGCAAGCGTCAGGGGTTAGTTTCCGGGCGTTCTGCGGCGGCACCGGCCGCCGCCACCACCGTTGTGAGGAGCGCCGCCATGGCCCTGCCCGCCACCGCCCGCGTCGTCCGGCTGACCGCCGCACCGACCGGGCTGCCCGCCCCCGCGGACTTCACCGTCGCCGAGGAGCCGCTCGCGGCGCCCGGCGCCGGGGAGGTGCTGGTCCGCAACCGGGCCTTCCTGGCCTTCCCCGGGCTGCGCACCCTGATCAGTGGCGCGGGCACCGGCCTGCCGCTGCCGTCGATCGCGCCCGGGGACGCGCTGTTCGGGCCGGCCCTCGGCGAGGTGCTGGCCGCCCCCGAGGACGGTCCGCTGCGCCCGGGCGACCTGGTCACCCACCTGTACGGCTGGCGGGACCACGCGCTCGTCGGGGCCTCGCAGGCCGCCCCCGTCCCGGCGGGCTTCCCCGACCCGCTCGCCCTGGTCTCCGCCGTCTCGGCCGGCTACGGCGGGCTGACCCGCGCCGCCGGGGTGCGCCCGGGCGACGTGGTGCTGGTGACCGGCGCGGCCGGTGCGGTCGGCACGGTGGCCGGGCAGGTCGCCCGGCTGCTCGGCGCCGCCCGGGTGGTCGGCACCACCCGCTCGGCGGCCAAGGCGCAGCGGCTGACCGCCGAGCTCGGCTACGACGCGGTGCTGGTGCCCGGCGCCCGCCCGTTCGCCGAGCAGCTGGCCGAGGCCGCGCCGGACGGCCTCGACGTCGTGCTGGACCTCGTCGGCGGCGAGCAGCTGACCACCGCCGTGGACGCGGCCCGCCGCGGCGCCCGGTTCGCCCTGGTCGGTGCGCTGGCCGGCCAGCTCGCGCCGGACCGCCCGGGCGGCGACGCCCCCGCCGTGGTCGACACCTTCCGGGTCATCACCCGCGGCCTGGCCCTGCGCGGCTTCACCGGGACGGACCACCCGGACCTGGAGGACGAGTGGCGCGGGCGCCTCGGGGCGTGGCTGCGCGCCGGGCAGATCACCGTGCCCCGGACGTCGGTCGCGGGCATCGATCGCGCCGCCGAAGCGTTGACCAAGCTGTTCACCGGGGACACCTTCGGGACGACCATCGTGGAACTCTGACGACGGAGGAGCGGGCATGCGGATCGGGGACGCGGCAGCGGCGGCGGGCACCACGCCCAGGGCACTGCGCTTCTACGAGGAGCGCGGCCTGCTCCGCCCGCCCGCCCGCTCGGCCTCCGGCCAGCGCGAGTACGGGCCGGCCGAGGTGGCCCGGGTCCGGGTGATCCGTCAACTCCTGGCCGTGGGGCTGACGGTGGACGACCTGGCCAGCCGCGCCCACCGGCTGGACCTGCTGGAGCTGGACCCGCCGGTCCGCTGCACCGCCTCCCCCGGCCCGGACACCTTCGCTCCCGTCGTCCACGCCCGGCTGGCCGCGCTGGACGCCGAGATCGCCCGGCTCACCGCGCTGCGCGCCAGGCTCGCCCACCACGCCGCCACCGGCGGCGCGGCGGTGCCGGGCGGGGGCTGACGGGCCCCAGTGGAAGCCGACGGGCCGGGACCCACCGGGCGCTCCCCCGGAAACGGCCCCGCCCGGTACCTCGCGACGGGGGTGCGCGGGGTACCGGGCGGGGGTGCCGGGGGCGTCAGCCCGGGTCGGCGGCCAGTGCCGGTTCGGCGGAGGCGGCGGCCGGGGCGTCCTGTCCGGGCCAGCGGATCCGGGTGGCGCAGAGCGAGACGACGGCCGCCGAGGCGGCGACGGCGGCCATGCCCCAGAGCAGGCTGGTGGCGCCGGCGATGAAGCCGATCACGGCGGGGCCGGCCAGCAGGCCGGTGGTGCCCATGGCGGCGACCAGCGAGAGCGCGTCGGCGCCCTGCCGCGCGGCGGCGACGTAGACGCACGGGGTCACGGCGGCCACGCCGAGGCCGACGCAGGCGAAGCCGAGCAGGGTCGGGACGACGCCGCCGACGGCCAGGGCGAGGGCGAGGCCGAGGCCGGCCAGCAGGCTGCCGGTGCGCACGATCCGGCCGTCGCCGAAGCGGGTGCGCCAGCCGTCCGCGAAGATCCGCGCGCAGACCATCATCACCGAGACCACCGCGATGCCCATCGGGGCGAGGCCGGCGCCCGCGTGCACGTAGTCCTTGAGGTAGAGCGCCGACCAGTCGTTCATGGCGCCCTCGGTGACGGTGCCGAAGACCATCGCCAGGCCCATCCAGAGGGTCGCGACGGTCGGCAGCACGAAGCCGCGGCGCTGCTTCTTCTCCTGCGGTTCGGCGGCGGCCGCGGCCGGACCGTCCGCCAGCAGCCCCGGCCGGGCGGCCACGACCAGCACCGCGAGCAGCGCGGCGGCCACCCCGAAGTGCACCGCCAGGGTGCCCGTGACGGAGGTGACGCCCGAGGCCAGCAGGGCGGCGAGCAGCGAGCCGGCGCTGAAGGTGGCGTGCAGCCGGGACATCGTGGTCCGCTCGAAGCGGGCCTCCAGCGCGGCGCCCTGGGCGTTCATCGCGACGTTCAGGGCGCCGACGGCGACGCCGTCGAGGAACAGCACCAGCAGGGTCACCGGGTAGTTCGGCACCACCGACAGGGCGAGCAGGACGACGCCGAGCGCGAGCCCGGACAGCACCGAGAGCAGGCGGGAGCCGAACCTCCGCATCAGCACCGCGACCAGCGGGAAGGACACCGCCGCACCGACTCCGCAGGTCATCAGCAGCAGGCCGATCTGGGCCTCGCCCAGGTCGAGCCTGGCCTTGAGCGCGGGCACCCGGGAGACCCAGGTCGCGTACTGGAATCCGAGGACGAAGAACAGTGCGCCGATGGCCACTTGGGACCGGCGGAAGTCGTCGCGAACGGGGGACATCGGTATCAGCCCACTTCGGCTCTGGAGTGCGGCCCGGGGGTCGGGTCGGTGGAGTGCAGCAGCGGCCGGGCCGGGACGGGGTCCAGCGGCATCGCCATGTAGACCGCCCGGGTGCCGTAGCTCTCGGGCAGGTCGATCTCGGGCCGGGCGCGGTAGCCCAGCGGGGTCCACAGCACGTGGGAGCCGCGGACGGCGACCAGCGAGACGCTCCGGTAGCCGGCCGCCCGGGCGGTCCCCTCCAGGTGCCGCAGCATCCGCAGGGACAGGCCCCGGCCGCGCAGCCGCTCGGAGATCACCAGGTCGTGCGCGTGCAGGTTGGTCGGCCGCTCGCCGGGGCCGGCCGCGTCCTCGCTGCGGCTGAGGTCCGGGCAGCGGTACAGCGGGTACGGCAGGGCGAGCAGGTAGCCGCCCAGGCCACCGGGGTGCTCCAGGACGTAGCAGGTGTCCGGCGAGGCGGCGTGCCGGGAGCGGAGCGCCTCGCGGCCCTCGGAGAGGCCGCTGGCGGCGTAGGCGCGCTCCTCCAGCGCGACCACCTCGTCCCAGTCCTCCTCCCGGAGCAGCCGGATCCGCAGGTCGCCCGGCCCGCCCGCGCCGGCCTCCCCGGGGGTGCCGGTGCGGTGGTCGACGCGCTCGTCGACGCCGGTGTCGGTCATGTGCCTTCTCCGTTCCGGGCCGGGCCGCCGCCGACACAGACGGCCGGCAGCGGCGCGAAGCCGTTGAAGCCCTGGGTGGCGTAGGCCGTGGCGTACGCGCCGCAGGAGTGGATCCAGACCGGGTCGCCCGAGGCGACCGCGCGGGGCACCCGCACCAGGCCGCCGTCCTGCGCGTACGCGTCGTCGCTGTCACAGGTCGGTCCGGCGACCACGGCGTTGACGAACTGCCCGCCGGGGTGCGTCGGGAACTCCAGCCGGTACTGCAACTCGTCCATCTCGTACAGGCCGTTGAACTTGCCGCAGCTCAGGTACAGCCAGTCCTCGCGGGCGCCGTCGGGGCGGTGCCGGGAGGTGAGCCGGGAGACGTGGGCGCGGATCGCGCCGTGGTCGGCGACCAGGTGCCGCCCGGGCTCCAGCAGGAACTCCAGCGGCCCGTCGTTGACGGCGCGCAGCCGCTCCATGCCCTCGCGGATCACCACGAACATCTTGTCCAGCGGCGGGTCCAGCGGCCGTCCGCGCCGGTCGAGGACGCCGAGGGCGGGCAGGCCGCCGCCGAGGTTGATCCGGGTCGGGGTGATGCCGCGCCAGTTGAGCGCCTCCAGCACGGCGGCCAGCGCGTCGACCGCCGCGCCCCAGGCCTCGGCGGTCATCTGCTGGGAGCCGACGTGCACCGACAGGCCGGAGGGCACCAGCCCGGCGGTGCGGGCGGCGTCGAGCACCCGCAGCGCGTCCTCGGGCGAACAGCCGAACTTGTGGCTCAGGCCCCACAGCGCGCCCTCGCCGCTGGTCGCGATCCGGCAGAACACGGCGGCCCCGGGCGCGTGTTCGGCGATCGCCGCGACGTCCTCCAGGCTGTCGGTGGCGAAGTCCCGCACGCCCAGCCGGTAGGCCTCGGCGATGTTGCGGTCGGACTTGATCGTGTTGCCGTAGTGGACCAGCCCGGGTGCCACACCGGTGCGCAGCGCCTGGGCGATCTCCTGCGGGCTGGCCGCGTCGAAGCCGGAGCCGAGCGCGGCGAGGTGGTCGAGCACCCCGTCCACGGGGCAGGCCTTCATCGCGAACCGCACGGCCACGCCCGGCAGTTCCGCACACAGCGCGGCGTACTGGCGGCCGATGCCGTCCAGGTCGTAGACGATCCGGTCGTCGGTGGCGGCGGCGAGCGCGGCACGCAGCGCGGCGCGGTCGTGGCCGTCGGCCCGGGGCGCCTCGGTGTGGACGGCGGAGCCGGACGGGGCGCGGTGGGCGGGCGGGTACCCGGCGGTGCGGCTGCTGTTCTGAGGCATCACGTGGCTTCCCCGTCCCGACGGTGCGCCAGCCGGTCGGCGGGGGTGGCCCTGCTCGCCCGCACCAGCGGGCCCCACGCGTCGATCAGCGTTGCGAAGTCCTCGGTGTCCGACTGCGCCTCGTCGAGCAGGCGCGCCCGCAGCGGCGCCAGGTGGTCCGCGAACCGGGCGTACTTCCCGCCGAGCCGCCGGTAGCAGCGGTCGAGCTCGGCGAGCCTGCGGTGGTTCTCCGCGCGGTCCGTCGTGGTGCTGCGGCGCACGGAGGCGGCGACCGCCTCGGGGCGGACGTGGTGATGTTCGTCCAGCAGGGCCCCGCCGGCGGCCTCCATCTCGGCGTAGACCGGGTGGAGGTAGAGCATGGAGAGCAGGAACTTGGCGTAGCGCAGCTGGTAGGCGGTGAAGCCGGGGCCGGTGCGCCGCTCCGGGGTGTAGTAGTTGACGATGTGGCGGTTGTGGGTGACGCCCGGCAGGGTCGCGTCCCGCACCAGGTGGTGCAGGAAGTAGTCGCTGCCGATGGTGTCGGTGGCGGGCGGCAGCGGCACCCGTTCGTACACCTCGTGGTGGAGGCCGATGTTGCACATGTCGATGCGCCAGATGTCGGGCAGGTCGAGCACCGCGCGGTCGACGGTGAACGGCTCGGTGCCGCCGCCGACGAAGGACTCGGCCACGAGCTCGCGCCGCTCCTCCTCGCTGGCCCCGGTGGGCGCCCAGAGTGCGACCACGTCGTGGTAGACCTCGGGGTCGAGCTCGCGGATCTCGCCGATGTCGACGGAGAGTTCGCCGACGAAGGAGGCCCCGACCAGTGCGACGGGCTTGTCGGCGTGCGCCGCGTCGAGGGTGTTCCGGGTGACGGCGGCGGCCGCGTCGGCGGCCTTGAGGCCGAGCGTGGCCAGCTCGTGGTCGATCGGGAACACCGGTTCGCCGTCGAGCCGCTGGTAGCGGCTGTCGGAGTCGCGCCGGTGCACCGACTCGCAGCCGAGCGCGGCGGCCAGCAGGAACGCCCGGTTGGTGCAGGCGCCGTAGGAGACGGCGTCCGGCAGCATGAGCTCCAGCAGCCGCTCCGGGCCGGGCAGGCCGGAGCGGTCGATCACCTCGCGCAGGAAGGCCCGTTGGGCGTCCTCGTCCAGGTGGTGGACGACCACCCCCTCGACGGCCGGCAGGGCGGCGAGGGCCGCGGCGTGCCGGGCGCGGGCCGCCGGCTCGGCGGAGTCCAGCACCAGCAGGTGCACCCGGACGTCGAACCGCCGTGCGGCGTGGGCCGCTTCGGCGCCGATCGCGGTGACGGTCTCCGCACACTCGCGGTTGGTGGGCAGGGTCAGGCAGACGTCGCGCATTCCCGCTCCCCCGTGGTGCCCGTCCGGTCGTCCCCGTGCTCCTCGAACGGCTTGCCGCTCCAGGACCGCAGGCCGAGCAACTTCTCCCCCAGCTCGGTGAGTTCGGCGGTCGGGTAGCGCTGCGCCTCGGGCCGCTCGGCGTCCCCGACCAGGGTGCGGTTCCAGTCCGGCGTGGCGAGCGTGCGCCAGGACTCCACCCGGGAGCGGCGCAGCCTCTCGGACTCCTCCAGCGCGGGCATCATCGACAGGTACTGCACCGCCCGCACCCCGCGCTCGGAGGTGTTGCGCTCGACGCCGTGGGCGAGCAGGCCGTTCCAGATCAGCAGGTCGCCGGCCTTCAGCTCGGGCCGTACGACCGGGAACTCGGTGCGGTCGACGTCCGGGCGGATCGGGTCGCGGTCGGCCGGCTGGGCGGCCTGCCACTCGTTGAAGCGGCGGAACAGCTCCGGGTTGCACTGGAAGCCGCCGTGGTCGGGGGCGGTGTCGTTGAGCGCGATGATGCCCTGGACGCGCTGCGGCAGCATGCCCTGCGTGGTGTCGACGTCCCAGTGCAGCTCGATGTCGAAGCCGCGGTCGGTGGGTTCGATCAGCGCGCGGTCCCGGTTGCGGATGTTCGGCGGGTTGAGGTTGAGCCGGTCGAGGGTCACCCAGAGCTCCTCGCAGTCCCAGACGTCCACGAAGGCGTCGTAGACGCGCTGGGCCTGGCGGCTGTCCCAGAGGAGCTGGTGGTGGTAGGCCTCGACGAAGCCGTAGATGTGCAGGTGCCGGTCGAGTTCGTCGCGGTAGTCGCGCTCGCGGTACCAGTCCTCCGGGCGGTCCGGGGACAGGCCCTGGAACTCCCAGGCGAAGTCGAGCAGTCGGCGCGCGGCCTCGGCCGGCACCGCCTCCTTCACCACCACGTAGCCGTAGGTCTGCCAGAACGCGTAGTCCTCCTCGGAGAGCACGCGCAGCGGCTGCGTCTTGCGGATCTCGCGCAGTGCGGTGCGGGCGAGGTAGCTCTCGGTGTCGGCGCTGAAGTAGGGGCGCTGGGACGCGGCCCGGTACAGGTATTCCCCCGCGGGTCCGTCGGCGTGTCGGGCAGGGCTCGGCATGGGTGGTCACTCCATGGTTCGTGGTCGATGCTGCGCTTCCTCATGCGCTCGATGCGGGCACGGTGCGTTCCCGGCCGGTCACCGGCCGCAACGGGAATTCGAGCGCGGACCGGAGAGCCGTCCGCACACGGCCCTTCCCACCCCGCCCCGCGGGCGCGGTACAGCGCCACGTCAGGGGGTCAACTCGTCCGTCCGGCAGGGCCTCTCACCCCGCATCAGCCATTGCCGAACCGCGCCCCCCATACGTTGGACTAGACCAACTAATGGTGTCAACCCTTTCCTGCGGGTAGCCGATTGGGAAATCCCCGCAGTTCACACGCCCTCCCGGGTTCGCTTTATGTTTCGGAGGCTGACATAAGGGCGGGTATGTTTCACGAATTGACATAACCGCGAAACGGTGAACACCCCGGGCCCGCCGTACGTTGGGCTCATGGCACGTGTGCTGACGGCTCCCCCGTGGCTGGCCGAGGGTCTGCGGCCCCGGGCCGCACCCATCCCCTGGGCGGCGGTCGCCCGCGCCTCCGTCGCGCTCTGCGCCCCGCTCGCGGTGGGCACCGCCACCGGGCGGCCCGGCTACGGCGCCCTGGTGTCGATGGGCGCGCTGTCCGGCGTCATCGGGGACACCGCCGACGCCTACCGGATGCGGGTGTTCAACATCGCCGTGCCCCAGCTGTTCGGCGCCCTCGGGCTGCTGTGCGGCACCCTGGTGTTCGGCTCCGGCTGGACGGCCGTCGCGGCGGTGACCGTCCTCGCCCTGGTCTCCGGCATGATCTCCTCGATCGGCGCCGTCGCCTCCGTCTCCGGACTGCTCCTGCTGCTCAACGCCGTCGTCGGCGCCGGCCTGCCGATGCCCTCCCCGTGGTGGCTGCCGCCCGCCCTGCTGCTGCTCGGCGGCCTGCTGGTCCTGGCGCTGAGCCTGCTCGCCTGGCCGCTGCGGCTGGGCGTGCCCGAGCGGGCGGTGGTGGCCGGCACCTACCGGGCGGTCGCCGACCTCCTGGAGGCCGGCGGCACTCCGGAGTACGACGACCGCCGCCACGCGCTCACCCAGTCGCTCAACCACTCCTACGACCTGCTGCTCGCCCGCCGGGCCCGCCGGCACGGCCGCTCCCCCGCCCTGGCCCGGCTGCTGGCCCAGCTCAACGCGGTGATCCCGGTGGTCGAGGCGGCCCCGGCCGCCCGGCTGCGCCCGCCGGACCTCGGCCCGCTGCCCGCCTCCTACCCGGCCGCCGTCCGCGCGCTCGCCGAGGTCGTCGAGCAGGGCCGCACCGGCCCGGCCGCGCCGCTCGACCTGCCCGTCCCCGCCGGGCCGTCCACCAGGGCGCTGGTCGAGGCGATCCAGCACGCCGCCACCGTGGCGCACGAGGCCTCGCCCGACCCGGACGCCGCCGACGACCGGCTCGGCCGCCCGGCCCGCCTCGCGGTGCGGGCCCGGCGGGCGGCCCGGGCCCTGCTGCTGTCCGGCTCGTCCTGGCGGTACGGGCTGCGGCTGGCGCTGTGCATCGGGCTGGCCCAGGTGCTGGTCTCGGCGATCGCGGTGCCCCGCTCGTACTGGGTGGCGCTGACCGTCACCTTCGTGATGAAGCCGGACTTCGGCTCGGTGTTCTCCCGTGCGGTGCTGCGCGCCCTCGGCACCGCGGCCGGCCTGCTGATCGCCGTGCCGGTCCTGGCCGAGGTGCCGCACGGCTGGTGGGACGTCCCGGTGACGGCCCTGCTGGCGACGCTGATCCCGGCGCTGTCCGCCAAGGGGTACGCCTTCCAGACCGCGGCCATCACCCCGGTCATCCTGCTGCTCTCCGACCTGCTCAACCACCAGGGCTTCCGGCTGGTGCTGCCCCGGCTCTACGACTCGCTGATCGGCTGCGGCATCTCGCTGCTGGCCGGCTACCTGCTGTGGCCGGAGTCCTGGCACACCCGGGTCGGCGACCGGCTCGCCGACGCCGTCCGGGACACCGCCTCGTACGTCTCGCTGGCCTTCGCCGCCGGGCCCGGGGACGAGCCGGCCGCCCGCGCCCGCTACCGGCGGCGGCTCTACCGGGACCTGTCCGCCGTGCGCAGCGAGTTCCAGCGGGCGCTCACCGAGCCGCCGCCGGTCGGGGCCCGGGCGCGGGCGTGGTGGCCGGTGGTGATCGCGGTCGAGCGGATCGTGGACGCCACCACCGCCACCCGGGTGCGGATCGCGCACGGCGCGCCGGTGCCGGCCGCCGACGAGGTCGCCACCGTCACCCGGGAGCTGGCCGACCTGGCCGAGGCGCTGCGCACCGGGGCGCCGCTGCCGGAGGCGGAGCCGGACGTGCTGCCGCCGCACTGCGCGCTGGCCCGGCTGCAGCACGAGGTGCACGCGGCCCGGGCGGTGGCGGCGCCGCTGCCGTGACCCCGGCGTCCGCTCCGCGGCGGGACGGGCGGGGGCTGCCGGGGGCGAGCGCGGGGCGCCCCCTGGGTCAGTCCTGGATCCGCCGCCAGGGCCGTTCCGCCTCCAGCGCGAAGGCCAGCTCCAGCAGCAGCCGCTCCTGCCCGTGCGCCGCCGACAGGTGCACCCCGACCGGCAGCCCGCCGGGTGCCGAGCCGCCCGGCAGGGCGAGGCCCGGGCCGCCGGTCACGTTGTTGACCGGGGTGAAGGCGACGTAGCGCCGCAGCCGCTCCATCAGCTCGTCGAAGTCCACGTTCGGGCTCAGGTGTCCGATCGGCGGGGTGGTGTGGGCGAGCACCGGGGAGAGGACCACGTCGTGGGTGCGGAAGATCCCCGCGTACACGCCCTCGGCCCGGCGCAGCCGCCGCAGCACGCCGGGCGTCCGCCGGAACTCGGCCCGGAACCGGCGGCGCAGCCCGGTGGTCAGGCCGTCCAGCTCCCCGGCCCGGAAGCCCGGGTCGATCAGCAGCCGCCCGGTGGCCGCGATGGCCCACGCGATGTAGCCCCAGTAGCTGACGAAGTCCCGGGAGAACTCCTCGCCGAAGGGCAGTTCGGCCGGCTCGACCAGGTGGCCCATCGCCTCCAGCCGGGCGGCGGTCTCCTCGACCACCCGCCGGGTCGGCCCGTCGGTCTTCGCGACGGGCGAGTCCACCACCAGGCCGATCCGCAGCCGCCGCCCGCCCGGCCCCTCGACCAGGCCGAGCGGCGGCAGCGCGGGGTTGCGGCGGTGCCGCTCCGCCGCGGCGAGGAAGGCCGCGGTGTCGCGCACCGAGCGGGTCAGCACGCCGTCGGTGACGAGGTCGATCGGCAGCTTGCCGCCCTGGGCGTTGGCGACCAGCCGCCCCCGGGTGGGCTTGAGCCCGACCAGGCCGCAGCAGGCCGCCGGGATGCGGATCGAGCCGCCGCCGTCGTTGGCGTGCGCGATCGGCACCACGCCGGCGGCCACCAGCGCCGCCGCGCCGCCCGAGGAGGCGCCGGCCGAGTGCGAGGGCTTCCACGGGTTGCGCACCGGCGGGGCGGCGGCGAACTCGGTGGAGGCGTTGAGGCCGAACTCGGGCAGCCGGGTCTTGCCGAGGACGGCCAGGCCGGTGGCGAGGAACTGGTCGGCGAAGGGCGCGTTGCGGCGGGCCGGGCGGGCGCGGTAGGCGGCGCTGCCCATCCCGGTCGGCAGGCCGCGCAGGTCGACGTTGTCCTTGAGGTACGTCGGCACGCCCCACAGCGGGCCGCCGATCCCCTCCCGGCTGATCCGCGGCCGGTCGTACGAGGCGTGGGCGACGGGCAGCAGCGTGGCGTCCACCCGGGCGGCCCGGTCGACGGCCGCGCGGACCAGTTCCCGGGGGTCGGCCTCACCCGCCCGGACCAGCGCGGCGAGCGCCACCGCGTCGTGGGCGCCCAGGGCGTCGTCGGCGAACGCGTGGACCCGCTCGTCGGTCATCCGAACTCCCCACTCCCGGTCGGACGTTGAGCTGTCCGACGATCGCACCGGCCGGTGGTACCTGCCCGGTTCTACTGACGGGTAATCTCGCAGGCTCCGAGTGTAGGCCCGGCCGGGGGCGAGCACGGCGGCGGGGCCTGGCCGGGGCCGGGCTGGGCGCGGTGGGCGGGCCGGGGCCGGGCCGGGCGCGGAGGACGGCTCGCGGGTGGCCTCCGGCGGCCGACGGGCCCTCACCCCGCCGAGGGCGCACGGCCGTTCGGCCCGCGCCCCCGCGTTCACCCCGTCCGCCGGTCCGAGATCGTTTCGCCGCACGCCGCCGGGAAAGATCACGTTCGCGATTCGTCCCGGTCCTCCCGCCCGAACCAAGGTGCCGCCCGTGCCGACCCCCTTCTTCCCGACCACCCGGTTCACCGCGGCCACCGCCCCCGGCGGCCTCCCGCTACTCGGCCACGCCCCCGCCCTGCTGCACCGCCCGCACGAGTTCGTCGCCGGGCTGGCCGCCCACGGCGACCTCGTGCGGCTGCGGCTCGGCCCGCTCCGCGCGTACGTGGTCTGCCACCCCGAGCTGGTCCGCCGGCTGCTCGCCGACGACCACACCTTCGACAAGGGCGGGCCCCTCCTCGACAAGGCCCGGGAGGTCCTCGGCAACGGCCTCGCCACCTGCCCCGCCGCCGACCACCGCCGCCAGCGGCGCATGCTGCAGCCCGCGTTCCACCGTGACCGGCTGCCCGGCTACGCCGCCCTGATGGCCGAGGAGATCGCCGGCGCCACCGCCCACTGGCGCGACGGCGCCGTGATCGACGTCCCCGCCGCGATGTACCGGCTCAGCACCGCCGTCACCGCCCGCTGCCTGTTCGCCGCGCACGAGCGCTCCGGCTCGCCGTGGGTGCACCGCAGCATGGACGCCGTGACGCACGGCGTCGGCCGGCGGGCGGTGCTGCCGCTGCCCGGCGCCGACCGCCTCCCCACCCCCGGCAACCGCCGCTTCCGCCACGCCCGGCAGGACCTCCGGGAGATCACCCGGCGGCTGGTCGCCGACCGCCGCGCGGCCGGCGACGACCGGCACGACCTGCTCTCCACCCTGCTCGCCGCGACGGACGAGGACGGCCGGGGCCTGTCCGACGCCGAGGTGCACGAACAGGTGGTCACCTTCCTGCTGGCCGGTCTGGAGACCACCGCCGCCACCCTCTCCTGGGCCTGGACGCTGCTCGCCGCCAACCCGGCCGTACGGATGCGCCTGCACACCGAGCTCGACACCGTCCTGGACGGCCGGCCCGCCCGCCACGAGGACCTGCCCGCCCTCCCGCTCACCGCCCGGATCGTCAGCGAGACCCTGCGGCTCTACCCGCCGCCGTGGATCCTCAGCCGCACCGCCACCACCGACACCGAGCTCGGCGGCCACCCCGTGCCGGCCGGCGCCACCCTGCTGTACAGCCCCTACCTGCTGCACCGCCGGCCCGACCTGTTCCCCCGCCCCGACCGCTTCGACCCCGACCGCTGGCTCACCACCGCCCGCCCCGCCCCCGGCACCTACACACCCTTCGGCCTCGGCGCCCGCCGCTGCATCGGCGACGCCTTCGGCACCACCGAGGCCGTCCTCGCCATCGCCACCATCGCCGCCCGCTGGACCGTCGCCCCCGCTCCCGGCCGGCCCGTCCGCCCCGTCCGCGGCGCCTCCCTCACCCCCCGGCCCTTCACCGCGAAGGTGACCCGCCGGGTCCGCTGACCGGCCCCGGCACGGGTTTCGGTACTGTCCCGGCGTGGCCGGCCGTACGGGCGCCGGCCGGACCAACGCCGCTCGACCGGGACGCCACCAGACCATGAACGCTCGAACCCCCGCGGGGCTCCTGACCGGGCTGCTCCGCGCCGTCCGGACGTACCCGCGCCGCTCGCCGCTGACCGCCGGCTACGTCGCCCTGCTCCTGCTCGGGCACGTCTGGGTGGAGGTCCTGCTCGCCCCGGACCGGGCGGACGCGCTGCGCGACCACATCAGCACCAACCTCGACAACCTGCACGACCACCCGGTCACCGCCCTGTTCGGCAGCGCCCTGCTGTTCGACGGCACCCTCACCGAGGTCCTCTCCACCGGCTTCGGCAGCACCCTGATCACCCTCGGCCTCGGCGTCTGCTGCTGCCTCGCCTGGACCGAGCGGCGCTTCGGCCCGCTGCGCGCCGCGGCCGTCTTCCTCGGCGGCCACGTCGGCGCCACCCTCGCCACCGCCGCGGTGATCGTGCTCGCCCTGCGGCACGGCTGGTACCCGCAGAGCGTGCGCCAGGCCTCGGACTACGGCATCAGCTACGGCGCCCAGACCGTCCTCGCCCTCGCCGTCCTCGCGCTGCCCCGCTGGGCCCGGCTGCCCTGGGCGGCCTTCGTGCTCGCCTGGCCGCTCTCGGGGGACGGCGAGTGGCCCGGCCCGCTCCCGGCCTTCACCACCGTCGGCCACCTGCTCGCGGCCGCCCTCGGCTTCGCGCTGGCCGCCGCCGTGGCCCTCGCGGCCGCCCGCCGACGGCGCGCGCAGGCCGTCGCCGTCCGCCCCTGACCACCGCCCCGGCCCGCGGGCCGGCCGCAGCCCGGCGCGGGGCGGGAGCGGTGGGTGGTCAGGCCGGCGGGCGCCGGTCGGCGGCGATCTCGGTGAGCAGCCGCTCGATCTCCGCCAGCCGGCGCCGCAGGTCCTCGACGTCGGCGCGGGTGGCGTTCTGCTCCCCCCGCCGGAGGGCGACCAGCAGCTGCCCGTCCGGCTCCAGCCTGGCCCGGTCGACCTCGCTCACCGCGTCGCCGTTCTGCACCCGGATCGCGTGCTCCAGCTCGGACGGCCGCAGCGCCAGGCGGCGCAGCGCGCCGGGTACCAGCCGGCCGTCCTCCACCACGGTGGTGGCGGTGCCCTCGAGGATCCGGGCGGCCTTCGGATCGCGCGCGAGCCAGCGGGTCACCCCGGCGTTCACGGCGACCAGCGTCACCGCCCCGATCGTGCCGCCGAGCAGGCTGTCGTCATTGCCGATGACGGCGTTCTGCACCACGTTGGAGAGCAGGAAGACGACCACCATGTCGAAGGTGTTCAGCCCCGCCAGCCCGCGCTTTCCCGAGAGCCGGAACAGCACCAGGATCAGCACGTAGACGGCGATCGTGCGGAGGACCTTCTCCACGATCGGAATCTGGACGGCCATCAGGTCGTGCCACACTGCCCCGCTCCTCCCGCCTCGACTGCCGCGCGCCCCGCCCGCCCACGGCGGACGGGGCAGACGCTACGCCACGGTCACCGCTTGGGCCTGCCGCGCCGGGCCGCCGCGCCGCGCCCGCCGGCCCTGGCTCCCCCGGACTTCGGCGCCCCGCCGCGCTGGCCGCCGGTCTTCTGCCCGCCCGCCTTCTGCGCCCCGGCCCGCCGGCCCTGGCCGCCGGCCTTCTGCTGCTGGGGCGTGCCCCGGCCGCCCGCCGCCTTCCTCGGCTGCGCCTCGGGCGCCGCCTGCCCGGCCCCGCGCCCGCGCGAGCTGTTGACCGTACGGCCGCGGACGATCCCGATGAACTCCTCCACCAGGTCCGTCGTCCGCTCCTGCGGCCAGGACAGCGCCACCCGGGACTGCGGCGCGTCCGTCACCGGGCGGTAGGTGAGGTCCTTGCGGTGGTGCAGCCGGGCCAGCGACTGCGGCACCAGGAGGACGCCGACGTTCGCCGCGACCAGCTCGACAGCGTCCGCCGTGCTGTCCGGGCGCGCGATGGCGGGGCGCCCGGGCAGGGTCTCGGCGGTGAGGCCGAGGGTGTCGTCGAGCGGGTGGAAGACCACCTCCTCGGCCAGGTCGGCCGAGGCGACCTCCTCGGCGGCGGCCAGCCAGTGGTCCTTGGGGAAGACCACGACGGTGGTCTCGGTGTAGAGCGGGATCGCGCTCAGCACGTCCTTGTCGACCGGCAGGCGGACCAGTCCGGCGTCCGCGCCGCCCTCCCGCAGGGTCCGCTCGCCGTCGCCGAACGGGACGGCGAGGAGGTCCAGCGGCACGTCCGGGAGCCGCTCCTCCCAGACCCGGACCCATTTGCCCGGGGTCACGCCGGGGACGTACACGAGCCGGAAGGACGGGTTCACCTGCATGTCTGTCACAGGACCAGGCTACCGACCGTGACCGGGAGCGCCCGCGCACTCCCTTACCCTTGTCACCATGACATCGCTCAAGCAGAAGACCAGCCAGACCATGAAGCCGGCCACGGCGGCCAAGAAGCTGGGGATCTACCTCGACGCGGCGCCGACCGACTTCCGGGAGGGCGTGGTCTCCCGCGAGGAGCTCAGCGCGCTGCAGGCCGAGCCGCCGCAGTGGCTCCAGGAGCTGCGCAGGAACGGCCCGCACCCGCGCCCCGTGGTCGCCGCCCGGCTCGGCATCTCGATCTCCGGCCTGGCCCGCGGCGGGGTGACCGAGGCGCTCACCACCGAGCAGATCGAGGCCCTGCGGGCCGAGAACCCGCTCTGGCTCCAGCACGAGCGCGCCAACCAGGTGGACGTCCGCAAGGAGGCCGCCCGGATCAAGGAGAAGCACGAGAAGGAGGCCGCCGCCAAGGCCGCCAAGGAGGCGAAGGCCGCCCAGGACCGCTGACCGGAGGGCCGGCGCCGGCCCCTGCTCGGCACGGGTGGGAGGGGGGAGGCTCCCCCTCCCCCCACGGCGTACTGGACTCCCCTCCCGCCACGGCGCACCGAACTCCCCTCCCGCCTCCGCGTATTGACCGGGCAGCCGGTCGCTCCGAATAATCGGCGGGATCGGGCACGGCCGCACGCCGTGCCCCGGTACACCGCATCGGGGGAGCGACCAGTGATCGAGCAGCCTCAGCACGCCGGACTCGCCGCGCTCGCGGAGGAGTTCTTCGCCGCCGAGAACGCCCACAACCCGTTCGAGGCGACCCTCAGCGGGGTCGAGGGCCACGCGCACCAGGTTCCCGACCCCTCCCGCGCGGCCGCGCACCGCCACCGCGAGGCACTGCGCGGCTTCGCCTCCCGGCTGGCCGGCATCCCGCTGGACGCGCTGGCCGGCGAGGACCGCGTCACCCACCGGGTGCTCGCCCGGCTGCTCGACAACGAAATCGGCCGGATCACCCACGGACTGGCCGAGTTCAGCGTCTCGGCGACCATCGTCGCCCCGCAGAACGAGGCCTTCGCCGCACTCGCCATGACCTCGGTCGACCAGGAGGGCGCCGACGCCTACCTGGAACGCCTCGCCGCGCTGCCCGACTACTTCGACGCCGTCCTGCGCCGCACCCTGGACGCCGCCGCCGAGGGCCGCCGCCCGCTGCGCAGCGGGGTCGACGCCGCCGTCGCCCAGCTGGACGCCCACCTGGCCACCGCCCCGGCCGAGGACAAGCTGCTGCGACCGCTGGCCGGCCGCCGGGAGGCCGAGCGCGCCCGGACGATCGTGCGCGACGCCGTCCGCCCGGCGCTGGCCCGGTTCCGGGCCGGTCTGGCCCGGCAGCTGGCACCGGGCGCCCGGCCGGACGACCAGGCCGGGGTCTGCCACGTGCCCGGCGGTACCGAGGGCTACGCGGACGCCGTCGCCCGCTTCACCCGCCCCGGGCTCACTCCCGAGGAGGTGCACCGGACCGGCCTGGAGGCCGTCGCGGCGCTGCGCGAGGAGTTCGCCGAGTTGGGCGGCAAGGTGCTGGGGACCACCGACCCGGCCGCCGTGCTGACCGCGCTGCGCGAGGACCCCTCGCTGCGCTTCGGCAGCGCGGCCGAGATCGTCGCCCTGGTCGACGGCGCCCTGGAGCGGGCCCGCGCCGCCGCCCCGGACTGGTTCCGCCCGTACCCGATCGCCGACTGCGTGACCCGGGAGATCGACCCGCTGGAGGCGGAGACCGCGCCGCTCGCCTACTACCAGCCGCCGGGCCCGGGCGGGCTGCCCGGCACCCACTGGATCAACACGCTCCGCCCGGAGACCCGCTTCAGCTACGAGTACGAGGCGATCGCCTTCCACGAGAGCGTGCCCGGCCACCACCTCCAGCTCGCCGTCGCGCAGACCCTGCACCACCTGCCGCGCTTCCGGCGCAACCCGAGCGGCCAGCTGACCGCCCACGTCGAGGGCTGGGGCCTGTACACCGAGCGGCTCGCGGACGAGATGGGGCTGTACGGCTCGGAGCTGTCCCGGTTCGGCATGCTCTCGCTGGACGCGATGCGGGCGGTCCGGCTGGTGGTGGACACCGGGATGCACCACTACGGCTGGTCCCGGGAGCGGGCGAAGGCCTACATGCGGGCCAACACCGCGACCCCCGAGGCCAACGTCCGCAACGAGATCGACCGCTACATCGCCTGGCCGGGCCAGGCCACCGCCTACCTGATCGGCCGTCGGGAGATCGTGCGGCACCGCGAGCGGGCCGAGGCGGCCCTCGGCGCCCGCTTCGACGTCCGGGAGTTCCACCACCGGGTGATCGGGCACGGCAGCCTGCCGCTGGGGGTGCTGGAGGAGCTGGTGACGGACTGGATCGAGGGGCAGTAGCCCGCAGCCCGTTGCCCGCGGAGCCGCCGGGCCCTGTGCCGGAACCGGCCACCGGCCCCACGCCGGTGCGGAAACGGTTCCGCGCGCCGGGCAAAGGCTTCTCCCGCCGGATGTGGCGTCACCCCATCGGCCCTGTCCGCGCGGTAGTGTCCGCTGGCGCGGTCCCGGCACGCCCGGTGACCGCCGTCCACGCACACCCCGATGGAGGAACCCCGTGCCGGCTCCCGCCCGCCGTGCCCTGGCCATGGCCGCCGCCGTCCTGCTCGCCGCCGCCGCAGCCGCGGGCTGCTCGTCCGGTGGCGGCCACACCGCCAAGGGGGCCCAGCCCGGCTCCGCCCGGGCCGCCGCGGGCGACGCCGCCGCGGCAGCCGCCCCGCCCGCCGCCGCGATCGTCACCGGCCCCGGCCCGAAGAGCACCTACGACGTCCAGCCGCAGCCCGCGCCGGGCAGCTGCCACTACCGCTACACCGCGGACAAGCAGCCCCTGCCCGACCCCTCCTGCACCCCCGGCGCGATCAGCCCGGCCGTCACCCAGGACAACCTCAAGGACACCATCTGCAAGCCGGGCGGCTACACCTCGACCATCCGCCCGCCGGCGAACGTCACCGGCAAGGAGAAGGCCGAGAACGCCAGGTCCTACGGCTACACGGGCCCGATGGGCGACGCCGAGTACGACCACCTGATCAGCCTCCAGCTCGGCGGCGACCCCAACGACTCCCGCAACCTCTGGGTCCAGCCGCCCTCCCCCGGCCACGTCCCCGGCAAGGGACCGAACAACCCCAAGGACTCCGTCGAGACCCACCTGCACACCGCGATCTGCAAGGGCCAGGTGACCCTGGCCGCCGCCCAGCAGGCGATCGCCACCGACTGGACGACCGCCGAGGCGAAGCTCGGCATCCGCGGCGCCTCGGCCGCCGCCCCCGCCACCGAACCCGACGCCGACGGGGACTGACCGCGCGAAGTCGTCGCCGTCGGGCTCAACGCCCCAGTACCGCCCCGCCGTTGAGCCCGATCACCTGGCCGGTCAGGTATCCGGAGGACGGCGAGGCGAGGAAGGCGACCGCCTCGGCCACATCGGCCGGCGTGCCCGCCCGACCGACCAGGGTGTCCGCCACCTTCCGCGCGTGGAACTCCTCGCTCCAGCCGCTGCCGAAGATCTCGGTGCCCTCGACGTACCCGGGAGCGAGCACGTTCACGGTGATCCCGTCGGGCCCCAACTGCCGGGCCAGGCCGAAGGCCCAGCCGTGCAGCGCGGCCTTGGCGGCGGCGTACGAGCCCGCCGAGTGCGGGCCCGCGCCGCCGCGCTGGGCCGCGGCCGAACTGATCACCACCAGTCGGCCGCCGGGGCGGCGCAGCCCGTCCTGGAGCGCGGCGGTGAGCAGCACCGCGGTGAGCAAGTTGCCGTCCAGGTCCCGCCGCCAGGCGGCGGCCAGCGCGGCCAGGCCGCCGTCGGCGGGTGGTGTGACGATCGCGCCCGCGTTGTTCACCAGCACGTCCACCGGCCCGAGCCCGGAGATCCGGGCCGCCGCCGCCTCGACCGCCGCCGGATCGGTGAGGTCGGCCGCCACCGGCACGACGCGCCCCGGTCCGGCGGCCCGCTCGATCTCCTCCCGGGCCCGCTCCAGCACCGCCTCCCTGCGGCCGAGGACCACCACCCGGTACCCGTCCGCGGCCAGGCGCGCCGCGATCGCCCGTCCGATCCCCGTCCCGCCGCCGGACACCACCGCGAGCCGATCCACCGTCATCTCCCTGTCCTCCCACGGGCCTCGTCCGGCCGCGCTCCGGTCGGCCCGAGGATCCTCGTCGCCACCCTCCTCTTCCTTACGCGCACACCGCTCCCCGGCCCGCCGGTTGGACTTCCGCACGCTCTTCGGGCGCACCGGCCCCGGCCCGCCGCGCGCCGGCGGACCAGCCCTTCCGGGCGGGGCCCCGAGGAGCCCCGACGCCCCTCCTCCTGGGCGCAGACCGCCCCCACCGTGGCCGCCGGGTGCACCTCCTCGGTGTCCTGGCCCCGGCCCCGGCCGCCCCAGCGGTGGCGGCAGACCGGCCCTACCGTTCCGGCCGATCCGTCAACCGTCGTGCCGGATCCAGCAGTCCGGTGCGCGGAGCACCCGCCCGCGGAAGCCCGGCAGGGCCACGTGCAGCGGCCCGGTCCAGCGCTCCGGGACGGCCGCCAGGCCGTACCGGGCCCCGGCCAGGCCACCGGTGACGGCGGCCACGGTGTCGGTGTCCCCGCCGAGGTCGATCGCGGCGCGCAGCGCCTGCTCGAAGCCGTCGGTGGTGCGCAGCGCCCGGACCGCCGAGCCGAGACAGGGCCAGACCGCGCTGTTGGCCTCGGTGGCGAGGCCCGGGTGCCCGTCGGGGGCGAGGACGGTGGCGTAGCGCTCGCGGTGGTCGGGGGCGACGTGGGCCAGGACGTCGGGCAGCTCGGCCAGCGGGTCGGCGCCGTCGAGCGCGAGCCGGACGAGCTCGTGGAAGATCGCCGTACCCTCCCAGGCGGCCCGGTCGCCGTGGGTCAGCGCCGCGATCCGCCGGGCGGCATCCATGGTGGCCCCTCGTCCGGCGGGGGCGAAGGCGACGGCGGAGGGCGAGGCGCGCATCAGGGCGCCGTTGCCGGCGGCGCGCAGCGTGCTGTTGGCGTGGGCGGCGGCGAGGTCGCAGGGCAGGCCGCTGGTGAGGACGGCCCCGGTCTGGATGCCGATGTCGCTGGGCTCGGCGGCGGCCCAGCGGCGGAACCGGTCGAAGACGTCCGGAAGGTCCAGGCCGCCCCGTTCGATCAGGGACTCGGCGACCAGGACGGCCATCCGGGTGTCGTCGGTGGCCTCGCCGAGCGCCCAGCCACCGCCCGCCGCGAGCTCCCCGGGGGTGTCGGGAAGCGGGCTGAGAAGGCGCCCGCCGGGCCGAACTCGTAGGGGGCGCCGAGGGCGTCGCCCACGGCGGCGCCGAGGACGGCCCCGGCGGCGCGCTCGTCGGGGCCGGTCACACCACGGGCGGGACGACCGGCAGGTTGCGCTTGTGCTCGGTGCGGCGGTAGTGGCCGAGGACGGTGCGGAACACGTCCTCGCTGACCGGCAGGCCCTCCAGGAAGTCGTCCAGGGCGTCGTAGCTGACGCCGAGGGCGTCCTCGTCGGGGCGGCCGGGAGCGAGGTTCTCCAGGTCGGCGGTCGGGACCTTCTTGACCAGCTCGGCGGGCGCGCCCAACGCCTCGGCGATCGCCCGCACCTGACGCTTCGTCAGGCCGGACAGCGGCATCACGTCGGCCGCGCCGTCGCCGAACTTGGTGAAGAAGCCGACGGCGGCCTCGGCGGCGTGGTCGGTACCGACGACCAGCCCGCCCTTGGCGCCCGCCGCCGCGTACTGGACCACCATCCGCTGGCGGGCCTTGACGTTGCCGCCGACGAAGTCCTCGTGGCCGTGGTCGGTGTAGGCCAGGCCGGCGGCCTTCAGGGCGGCCAGCGCGCCGTCGGTGGCGGGCTTGATGTCGACGGTCAGCACCTCGTCGGCGCGGATGAAGCCGAGCGCGAGCTGGGCGTCCGCCTCGTCCGCCTGGACGCCGTACGGCAGCCGCATGGCGGTGAAGGTCACCTGGCGCCCCTCGGCCCGCAGCCGCTCGACGGCGAGCTGGCAGAGCCGGCCGGCCGTGGTGGAGTCGACGCCGCCGCTGATGCCCAGCACCAGGCTGCGCGCGCCGGTGGTCCGGAGCTGGTCGGCGAGGAACTCCACCCGGCGCTCGGCCTCCAGCACGGGGTCCGGCACGGACGCGACTCCGAGGGCACGGGCGATCTCCCGCTGGACGTCGGCAGGCAGGGGCTCGGTCATTCCGACTCCTCGGGACGGTGGGTACGTGACGCGCTCACGAGGATACGACCACCGCCGCCCACTGCTCCGTCCGGGTCGGCCGGGCCTGCCCGTGGACCGGGCCTTCCGGGTCGTCCTACGCGTCCGGCCCGGGCGCGCCGCCCCGTCCGTCCGGCCCCTCCAGCCGCTCCGGCCCGTCCGCCCCGTCCGGCTTCCGCAGCGAGACCGGCTGCTGCGCCCCGCCGGCCGGGTGCGCCAGGATCTCCAGCACCACCCGGCCGTCCACCGTCTCCTGGGCGACGAGCAGCGCCGCCAGCTCGTCCAGGTGGTGCCGGTGCTCGGTGAGCAGGTCGACGGCCCGCCGCTCGGCGCCGCGCAGCAGACCGGCCACCGCCTCGTCCACGGCGCGCTGGGTCTGCTCGGAGTACGGGCGGCGCAGCAGGTCCTCGGGGTTGTCGCCGAGGTAGTGCGGGGTGCCGCTGGAGTAGCCGACCGGGCCGAGTTCCGGGGAGAGGCCGAACTCGCGGACCATCCGGGTGGCGACGGAGGTGGCGTTGGCGAGGTCGTTGGCGGCGCCGGTGGAGCCCTCGCCGAACACCACCAGTTCCGCTGCCCGGCCGCCGAGCTGGACGGTGAGCAGGTCGGTCAGGTAGCCCTCGCTGTACAGGTGCCGTTCGGCCTCGGGCAGCTGCTCGGTGGCGCCGAGGGCGACGCCCGCCGGGAGGATGGTCACCTTGGCGACCGGGTCGGCGTGCTCGCACAACGCGGCCATCAGCGCGTGTCCGGACTCGTGCACCGCGACGGCGTGCCGCTCCTCGGGGAGCAGCGCGTTGGAGGACTCCCGGCGGCCGAGCAGTACCCGGTCGCGGGCGGCGTCGAGGTCGTCGGCGGTGAGGGTGGCCCGGTCGGCGCGCACTGCGTTGATGGCGGCCTCGTTGACCAGGTTGGCGAGGTCGGCGCCGGAGAAGCCGGGGGTTCCGCGCGCGAGCCGTCCGAGGTCGACGTCCGGGGCCAGGGTCTTGCCCCGGGCGTGCACGGCGAGGATGGCGGCCCGCTCGGCCTGGTTGGGCAGCGGGACGGTGACCTGCCGGTCGAAGCGGCCGGGGCGCAGCAGGGCCGGGTCGAGGGCGTCCGGGCGGTTGGTGGCGGCGATCACGACGATGCCGGTGCTCTGGTCGAAGCCGTCCATCTCGGCCAGCAGCTGGTTCAACGTCTGCTCGCGCTCGTCGTTGCCGCCGAGCCGGGTGCCGCCCGCCCGGCGGCCGCCGACGGCGTCGATCTCGTCGATGAAGATGATCGACGGCGCACGTTTGCGGGCCTCGTCGAAGAGGTCGCGGACCCTGGAGGCGCCGACGCCGACGAACATCTCCACGAAGCCGGAGCCGGTCACCGAGAGGAAGGGCACCGAGGCCTCGCCGGCGACGGCCCGGGCGAGCAGGGTCTTGCCGGTGCCGGGCGGCCCGACCATGATCACCCCGCGTGGCCCCTTGGCCCCCGCGGCGGCGTACCGCTCCGGGCTGCGCAGGAAGTCGACCACCTCGCTGACCTCCTGTTTCACCCCCTCGTACCCGGCCACGTCGGAGAACCCGGTGTTCGGCCGCTCGGCCTCGATGATCTTCGCCCGGGACCGCCCGATGGCGCTCAGACCGCCGCCCAGCGAGCGGGCCGCCATCCGGCCGGACCAGAGGAAGAGCGCGCCGAAGACCAGCAGCGGCAGGAACAGCAGCAGGGTGGACCAGATCGAGCTGCCGCTGCTGCTCCGGCTGCCGGTGACGGTCACGCCGTGGGCGGAGAGGGCGCCGCTGAGCTGGGAGGTGTCCAGGGCGGTGGGGATCTGGCTGGTGAACCGGGTGCCGTCCTTGAGCGTGCCGCTCACCGCGCCGGTGTCGCTGACGTCCACGGTCTGCACCTGGCCGGCGTCCACCCGGTGCACGAAGTCGGTGTAGCCGTAGCGGGTGCCGGGCTTGCCGGGGTTGGAGAAGAGCACCAGCAGGAGCAGCGTCACCAGCACGGCGACGGGCAGCAGCCAGCGGCGCCAGGAGGGCGGCGGGGGCTTGGCCGGGCCGCCCGGGCCCTGGTTCCGCTCCGGCCCCTGGGGGCGGCCCCAGCCCTGCCCGGGGCCGGAGCCGGGAGCGGGCCCCGGGCCGGGCCCGGGGCCGGGCGGGGTGGCGGGGTGGCGGGCAGCGCGCAGCCGGATCCGTACGATCATCCACGCTCACCGCCTCTCGGGGGCGGACGGCCTCCGCTCCTCCATGGTCGGACTCTCCGCGCCCGGACGGGAGGCCGGCCGAGGCCTCCGGTGCCCTCCGCGGCGTGCCCTGCCGCCCTCCTCGCTCAAGCTTCCTCGCCCCGGGGGCCGTCGGCACCCGGAGGCCTGCCGGGGCCGTTCGTCACCCGGTGCGGCCACCCGGTCGTTCGTCACCCGGTGCGGCCACCCGGTCGGCACGGGACGGCGGACGGCGGGCCGTGCCCGGGACGGCGGGCCGTACGCGCACGACGGCCGGGGTTCAGGAGAAGTCGAGCCCGCCCGTCCGGGTCCGCTTGAGCTCGAAGAACTTCGGGTACCCGGCCAGCAGCCGCACGCCCTCGAACACCCGCAGGGCGTCCTCGCCGCGCGGGATGGCGCTCAGCACCGGGCCGAAGAAGGCGACGCCGTCCACGTGGATGGTCGGTGTGCCGACCTCCTCGCCGACCGGGTCCATGCCCTCGTGGTGGCTCTTGCGCAGGGCCTCGTCGTACGCGGTGCTGTCCGCCGCCCCGGCCAGTTCCTCCGGCAGGCCTGCCGCCGCCAGCGCCTCCCGGATCAGGGCGTCGTCGGCGGCCCGGTCCTGGTCGTGCAGCCGGGTGCCGAGCTCGGTGTACAGCTCGCGCAGCACCTGCGGGCCGTGCTCCTCGGCGGCGGCGATGCAGACCCGCACGGGGCCCCAGCCGGTCGTCATCAGGCGCTGGTAGCGCTCCGGCAGGTCGGTGCGGCCCTCGTTGAGCACGGACAGGCTCATCACCCGGAAGTTCAGGTCGAGTTCGCGCTGCCGCTCGACCTCCAGGATCCACCGGGAGGTGATCCAGGCGAACGGGCAGACGGGGTCGAAGTAGAAGTCGACCTTGACGGTGTCGCGGTCGCGGTCGGCGCTGTTCGTCGCATTGTCGGTCACACCGGAGAGGCTAGTGACCGGGTGGACCACTCTCCAGAGCCAATCGACAGCCGCTCTGGTGGGCCACTTCCCTCCCCTCTCCGCTGCCCCACCACTGTTCCCCACTGCTCGGCCGCTGTTCCCTGGCCCCGTCCCGGACCGTCGTCCGCCCAGCCGGCCGTCGTGCGCCCAGCCGGCCGTCGCCCGCTCAGCCGCACGTCGTCCCGTCCGCCGGCACCGTCCCGTCCAGCAGGTAGGCGTCCACCGTCTGCTTCAGGCACGGGTTGCCGGTGTTGTAGCCGCCGTGGCCCTCGCCCTGCAGCGTGACGGTGACGCCGACGCCCGCGCCGAGCTGCTGCGCCATCGTGCGGGCGCCCTCCACCGGGGTGGCCGGGTCGCCTGTGGTGCCGACCACCAGGACCGGGGCGGCGCCCGGCGCGGAGACCTCGGGGTGGGCCGACTTGCCGGGCACCGGCCAGCCGGTGCAGCCGGTCAGGCCCCAGGCGGTGTAGTCCCCGAACACCGGGGAGGCGGCGCGGAACCGCGGCAGCTGCTGCTCCACGTCCTGGTCGGAGTAGCGCTGCCGGGCGTCCACGCAGCTGATCGCCCGGTTCGCGGCGTTCAGGTTGCTGTAGTGCCCCTGCGCGTCCCGCCCGTTCAACCCGTCGGCGAGCTGGAGCAGCGTGTCCCCGGTCCCCTGCTCCAGCGCCTCGGTGAGCCCGGAGGCCAGCGCGGGCCAGGTCTCCTGGCTGTACAGGGCGCCCGCGATGCCGGTGATCGCCAGGCTCTCGGTGAGCTGCCGCCCCTGCGCGGTGGGCAGTGGCGACTGCGCCAGCTTCCGCACCAGGGCGGCGACCTTCGCGGTGCCGTCGTCGCCGCCCGCACCGGTCGGGCAGGCGGCCCCGGCCTGGGCGGCGCAGGCCTTCATGAAGTCGCCGAGCGCGAGCTGGAAGCCCTGGGCCTGGCCGAGCGCGGCCTGCTGCGGGTCCTTGGTGGGGTCGACCACCGAGTCCAGCACCATCCGGCCGACCTGCTGCGGGAACAGGTGCGCGTAGACGCCGCCGAGCTGGGTGCCGTAGCTGATGCCGAAGTAGGACAGCTTTCCGTCGCCGAGCACCTGCCGCATCAGGTCCATGTCGCGCGCGGCGCTCTCGGTGTCCACGTACGGCAGCACCGCGCCGGAGTTGTGCTCGCAGGCGGCGACGAACCGGGCGTTGGCGTCGTCCAGGGCCTTCACCCCGTCGGGGGTGTCGGGCGTGCTGTCGGCGGCGGTGGCGGCGTCCGTCGCCCGGTCGTCCAGGCAGCTCACCCCGGCGCTGGCACCGACCCCGCGCGGGTCGAAACCCACCAGGTCGTAGCGGGTGTTGAGGGACGAGTAGGTCGCCGCCAGGGCCGGCAGGGTGGCCACACCGGAGGCGCCGGGGCCGCCGAAGTTGAACAGCAGCGAGCCGATCCGGTGCTGCTCGTCCTTGGCCCGACTGCGGATCAGCGCCAGGCCGATCGTCGCGCCGTCCGGTTTGGCGTGGTCGAGCGGGGCCTTGAGGGTGGCGCACTGCCAGTCGGCGGGGGGTGCGGTGCCCGCGCCCTGGCCGCTGGTGGGGGCCGCGCAGGCGTGCCAGTCCAGTTGCTGGGCGGCCGGCCCGGTGGCGGCCGTGGTGCCGGTGGGTGCGCCGGTGGCCGGGGAGGTGGGCGCGGGCTCGACGGCGGCGGACCCGGCGCCCTGACAGCCGGTGGCGGCGGTGAGCAGCAGGGCGGCGAGGCCGAACGCTCCGGCGCCGCGGACGACGGTGTGCATCGGGTGGGGTCCACCTCTCGGTCGGCCGGACACCCCGGCGCACGGTCTCGGGCCCGCCGGACACCCGGCACGCCGCGGGGCGGCGTACGCCCGGCGCCCGGCTCGTCGACGCACCACAGACCCTAGGGCGCCGGGCCCGCCGGCGCCCTGCGGAAACCTCCGGACGGGGGCGTGCGCCGAGGCGGCTGCCATCGGCCGACGGGGTGAAGGCGCCGGTGGGCGCGGCGCGGACGTGGGGGCTGGACGGGGCCCGCCCCTGCCGATCGGCAGGGGCGGCCCTCGGGGCTGCGCCTCGGGAACCTCCCGATCTGCACATGTGCGTCGGGTCGGCGGCAGGCAAGGATGACGGTCGTCGGGCCCCACCGGTGGGGCCCGGAGAGGAGCCCCGCCGTGACCACCCTGTCCCTGTCCGCGTCCCTTCCCTCCGCGTCCCTTCCCTCCGTACTCCTGTCGTCCCTCGTCCTCCCGTTCCCCTTCCTTTTCCTCCCCTTCCTGCTCCCGTGCTTCGCCCGGGGAGCCGCCGGCTGCCGGTTCGGCCGCTCAGCGCAGCGCCATGTCCGGGGTTCCCCGCACCGCGTACGCCAGCAGGCGCAGCCCCCCGAGGGCGTCCCGGGGCAGGCTCAGCCCGAAGCGCTGTTCGACGGCGCCGAGGGTGCGGCGGCGGGCCGTCCCGTCGGGTTCCGGCCCCCGGCTGCGGGTGGTCACGCCGTCGGCTTCCAGGACTCCGGCGGCGACGAGGTCGGGCACCAGCAGGTCCGGTTCCCGGCCCCAGCGCCAGCGCTCCTCGCCGAGGCCGAACCCGCACAGCACGGCGCCGTCCCTGGCGTAGTCGAGCAGGGCCGGCTGCTGTTCCGGCATCGGACGGAAGTGCACCACCTCGACTTCGTCGCGGGCTATCTCGGTGATCAGTTCACCGCCGGTGGAGTCGCCGTACTCGATCGCGAACGACCAGCCGGCGCACGCGCCGACCCGGATCACGCCGTCGCCCTCGTCGCCGGGGCGGTAGACCTCGATGTCCAGGTCCCGGATCTCGGAGTCGCTGATCGGCTCGGTCGCGGTGGCCGGGTCGGCGCCCATCCGACGGGCGAGTTCCTCGGGCGTGATCCCCCGGGCGAAGAGGACACCGCCGACCTCACCGTCCGTTTCGGCTCCGCCCGTTGCGGCTCCACCCGTCGACGGCCGGCCGGTCCTCAGCCGTCCGATCTCCGCGAGCCACCGGATCCCGTCGCCGTCCTGTCCCGCTCCCCCGTGCGTGCCATCGGTCATCCCGCCCTCCCCTCGCGCGCGGCCTGCGGTGGCCGGGCGCGCCCGTGGGCACCCTAACCGACCGGGCCGACGCCCGGCCGCCGGTCGCCCAACCACCGCCGGAAGCGGCCGTGCGCGGGCCGACAACCATCCTCGATCGATCGGAAGGAGACCGATCCGAAGCCGAACACACCCGGCCCCGGCCGGAGTTGTCCCGGGTGTCTCCCGGGGACCCGAGGCACACCCGGGGCACACCCGGGGCACTCACTCGGAGTCGGCCGGCACCTGCTGCCCCACCGCTTCGAACAGCAGCTTCGCCGCCACCATCGCCCCGTCGGTGCGGATGCCGCCCGCCACGGCCTCCGCCCGAGCCCGGGTCTCGGGCGCCAGGGCCGTGGTGAGGGCGGCGGAGAGCGACTCGACGGTCGGCGTGGGGTCGAGGTGGGCCGCCCCGAGGCCCAACCGGGCCACCCGGGCGGCCCAGTACGGCTGGTCGGCGATCCGGGGGACGACCACCTGCGGCACGCCCGCCGCGGCCGCGGTGGTCGTGGTGCCCGCACCGCCGTGGTGGACGACGGCGGCCACCCGGCGGAACAGCGCCTGCTGGTTCACCTCACCGACGACGTGGCAGTCCTCGCCGTCGTCGACCGCGGCGAGCCCGGCCCAGCCGCGGGCGAGGATCACACGGCGGCCGTGCGCGCGGCCAGCTTCGACGGCCACCCTCGCGATGCCCTCGGGGGCGTGCGCGGCCATGCTGCCGAAGCCCACGTACACGGGCGGCTCGCCGGCGGCGAGGAACGCCTCCAGATCGTCCGGGAGCGGGCGGTCGTCGGGCAGGATCCACGCCCCGGTCGGCAGCACGTCGAGCTCCGTCATGCCCTCCGACGGGCACAGCACCGGGTCCGCCGCCAGCCACGGCCGCGCGGTGAAGACGTGGTCGCGGACGTTCTCCACCGGCGGCAGGCCGATCGCCGCCCGGTGGCTGTTGAGCGCCTCCTGGTACAGCCCGTTCACCCGCTGGGCGTCCTGCTCCCAGAGCTTCCGGTAGTCGGTCTCGCCCTCCGGGGAGGGCGTGCCCGGCCGCCGCCCGGGCGGGAAGTGCCGCGAGGGCAGTCCGAAGATCTGGAAGCACGCCAACACGTAGGGCAGGCCGAGCTTCTCGGCGACGTCCCGGGCACCGGCCGGCATCAGACCGGTCGCCAGCACCACGTCACAGCCCTCGGCCGCCGCGGTCAGCGTCTCGAAGCGCGCGGCGACGAGCTCCGGGGCGAGCCGGAAGGCGTCCTGCGCCGTCGGCGGCTTCGGTCCGGCCACCACCGAGTGCACCGTCGGGCCGAGCGGCACCGACTGCGCCCCCGCCCGCGCCAGCACAGCAGCGAACTCCTCGTCCGGCGGCACGCACACCCGCGCCTCCGCGCCCAGCCGCCGCAGCGCCGCCGCCAGCCCCGCCAGCGGCTCGACATCCCCCCGCGATCCCCACGACGTCATCAGTACGCGCATCTCACGTCTCCCGTTTCCGCAGGTCATGGCCTTACGGCCGGGATTGTGCGCCATCCCGGGGGCCTTGCCGCAAGCCCCCGGGCACGGTATAGCTTGATAGTGGCAGGAGGATTCAGTCCTCCCGCCCTTTTCTTTGGCCGCCCGGTCCTGCTCCTTCCCCCGAACCGGCCGCATCGGCGCATTTCCCCACCCGCCGCCTCCGCGCCGGGGGTTCCGCACACCGCAGCACCCCCGGCCCCACCGCCCCGGCCTCACTCCCGCCGACGACGCATCAGCACCGCGTACAGCACCGCCGCCACCGTCATGCCCGCCGGCAGTGCGAGGTCCGCCCCGGCCAGGGCGGCGAGCGGGCCGGTGTAGAGGGTGTCGACACCGAGGGCCGCGGCCGTGACACCGCCCCCGATGGCGATGGCGCCGGCCGGGTTGACGCCGCCGCGGTACCAGAAGGCGCTGCCGGGGCTCTCGTCGCCGAGCGCGCGGCCGTCGTAGCGGTTGCGGCGCAGCAGGATGTCGGTGGCGTAGACGGCGGTGCTGGGGCCGAGGAGGACGACGGTCAGCTGGAGCACGTTGCTGACGGTGTCGAGGAAGTTGGAGACCAGCAGGGCGTACAGCGTCAGCGACACCGCGACCGCGCCGTCCAGCAGCACGCTGCGGGTGCGCCGGATGCGGATGCCGACGGCCTGGAGGGCGAGGCCGGCGCTGTAGGCGGTGAGGGCGTTGACGGCGATGGTGCCGACCACGAGGGAGAGCAGGAAGACGGGGTCGAACCACCCGGGCAGGATCTGCCGGAGCGCCGCCTGGGGGTCGGTCATGTCGACGGCGGTGGCCCCGAGCACGCCGAGGCCGCCGACCACCACGCTGGGCAGGAAGCCGCCGAGGGCAGTCCAGCCGAGGACGGCGCGGGGGGCGGTGGTGGCGGGCAGGTAGCGGGAGAAGTCCGCGCTGGTGGTGTACGAGAGCGGGCCGGAGGCGATCAGCGTGATGCCGGCCAGGACGGCCGCCCAGAGCCGGCCGCCGGTGAGCGGTTCGGGCTGGCTCCAGCCGAGGTCGGCGTGGGTGACGATGGCGTAGCCGACCACCGCGAAGGCCGCGGTGAGGGCGAGCGTGATCGGCAGGTAGAGCCGGACGATCAGGGCGTGCCCGTACACGCTGATGGCGAGGGTGAGCACGACGATCGCGATCACGATGGTGATCTTGATCGGGACGGTCGGGGAGATCCCGGCCTCCTCGGCGAGCGAGAAGGCGGCGACGGCCGCCGCGGCGAGGTTCAGCGCGAAGTAGCAGACGGAGATCATCCAGCCGGTGACGGCGTTGTTCACCCGGTTGCCCCGGATGCCGTACATGGCGCGGGTGATCACCTCGCTGGGCGCGCCGGCGGCCGGTCCGGAGACCGCGAGCAGGCCGGTGCCCAGCCAGCACAGGTTGCCGAGGACGACCACGGCGAAGGCCTGCCAGGGGCCGAGTCCGCTGAGGACCAGGGCGCCGCCGACCACCAGGTTGAGGTAGTTGACGCTCGCGGCCGCCCAGACCGGGAACAGTTCGCGGGCGCGGCCGCGCCGCTCGTCCTCCGGGATGTGGTCGATGCCGTGGACCTCGACCCGCCCGCCGCGCTCCCGCTGGAGCGCGGTGCCCGGGGGTGGCGGGAGGTCCGGTGGGGTGTGGGGGTGGTCCGGGAGCGTGGACGCCATTGGGGGCCCTCCGTGGGGGTGTCGTGCCCACCTGCTTGCTTATTGGTCGCACACTCAATAGCATCCGGCACATGTCGTCAAGCGTTCAGCGCAAACGGGTCCGCAAGTCCGCCGAGGACCGCCGGGCGGAGATCGTCGGCGCCGCGGCCGAGGTCGCCCTCACCGAGGGCCTGGAGTGCATCACCCTGCGCCGGATCGCCGACCAGCTGGCCGTCCGGCCGGGCCTGATCAGCCACTACTTCCCCGCCGTCGAGGACCTCGTCGCCGAGGCCTTCGGCAGCGCCGCCACCGCCGAGCTGGAGGCGCTGCTGCCCACCGAGCCGCAGGACGGGTCCCCCCTGCGGCACCTCGTCCGCTTCTTCGCCCGCACCACCGGCCCGGCCTACGACGACATGAGCCGGCTCTGGCTCAACGCCCGCCACCTCAGCCGCTACCGCCCCGTCCTGCGCGAGCGCGTGCTCGACCAGGAGTCCGGCTGGCGCGGCCGGCTCGGCGGCGTGATCGCCGCCGGGGTCGAACAGGGCGAGTTCCGCACCGCGGACCCGGAGCTGACGGCCGTCCGGATCCTCGTCGTGATCGACGGCCTGGCCGTCCACGCCAACACCGGCCTGCGCGACCACCCGGCCTCCGCCACCCGGCTCGCCGCCGCCACCGCCGAACGCGAACTGGGCCTGGCCGACGGCGCGTTGGACCCCACGGCCCCCACGGAGCCTACGGACCCGACGGACCCGACGGACCCCACGTAGCCCGTGGCCGCGTCCGGCACCCCGCCGGACCTCACCCCCTCCTCACCCCCACCCCCACCCCCGCAGCACCGCTGGAGCCGAAGTGCGCACCTCCCTGGTCCTCCTCTCCGCCCGCCTGCTCGACCCCGCCTCCGGCGGCTTCCTCCCACAGACCGCCCTCGCCGTCGTGGACGGCCGGATCGCCGCCCTCGGCGACGACCGCACCGTCCGCGCGCTCGCCGGTCCCACGACCACCGTGATCGACCTCAAGGGCGCCGTGGTCACCCCCGGCCTGGTGGACGGCCACCTCCACCCGGTCACCGGCGCCGAGCTCACCCACGGCCTGGACCTCTCCGGCTGCACCGACCTGGCCGGCGTCCGCGCCGCCCTCGCCGCCGAGGTCGGCCGCCTAGCCCCCGGCACCTGGCTGCACGCCTGGGGCCTGGACCCGAACGTCTTCGGTGACCGGCCGGTCGAGTCCGCCGCGCTCGCGCCCGTCCTGGACGGCGTCCCGGCGCTGCTCCAGCTCTTCGACGCCCACTCCATGCTCGCCAGCCCGCGCGCCCTGGAGCTGGCCGGCGTGGACGGCCCGCGCACCTTCGACCAGGCCGCCGAAGTGGTCTGCGACGCCGCCGGCCGCCCCACCGGCCTGCTGCTGGAGGACGCCGCCTGCGAACTGGTCGAGCGCGCCGCCCCGCAGCCCACCCGCGCGGAGCGCCGCGAGCGCCTCGCCGCCGCGCTGCGGGCCATGGCCGCCACCGGTCTCACCGGCGGTCACGCGATGGACGCCAACGGCGACAGCCTCGACCTCTACGCCGAGCTGGACGCGGCGGGCGAGCTGCCACTGAGGCTGCGCGTCGCGCCCTGGTGCCAGCCCGGCGTGGACGCGGACGGGCTGGCCGCGCTGATCGCGCTGCAGGGCCGGGGCGGTCGGCTCTGGCGGGTGGCCGGCGTCAAGCTGTTCATGGACGGCACCATCGACAACGGCACCGCCTGGCTGGAGCACCCGGACCGCCAGGGAGAGTCCACCCACGCCTTCTGGCCGGACCCTGCGCACTACACCCACGTCATCCGGGAGCTGCACCGCGCGGGGGTGCCGACGGCCACTCACGCGATCGGCGACGCCGCCGTCCGGCACGCGCTCGACTCGATCGAGCAGGCGGCACACGGCGGCACGGCCAACGGCGGAAAGGCGCACGGCGGCTCCCCCATCCGCCACCGGATCGAGCACATCGAGACCGTCCCGGACGAGGTGGTCCGGCGCTTCGCCGAGCTGGGCGTGGTCGCCTCCATGCAGCCCACCCACTGCTGCGACTTCACCCGCGCCGACCACACCGACAACTGGTCCCGCCGCCTCGGCGAGGAGCGGGCCGACCGCGCCTGGCGCTGCCGGGACCTCTGGGACGCGGGCGCCACCGTCGTGCTGGGCTCGGACTGGCCGATCGCCCCCTACCCGCCCCTGGGCGTCATGGCGGGCGCCCGCCACCGCCGCCCCACCCGTGACCTGAGCCAGGCCCCGCACAACCCCGGCCAGGCGCTGACCGGTCTGGAGGCGCTGCTGGCGATGACCGCCCACCCCGCCCATGCGGCCGGCGAGGAGCAGCTGGCGGGCCGGATCACCGTCGGCCACCGCGCGGACCTCACCGTGTTCGCCGCCGACCCGCTCACCACCCCGGACACCGAACTGGCGGACGTGCCCGTCCTGCTGACCGTCCTGGACGGCCGCCCGACCCACCGGTCCGCCGCCCTCTGAACCGACCGCCGCGGGCCCGGGACCGCCCGCACAGCGGGGTGGTGGCGGCCCCCGGTGGCCCCGGCAGGACGCCGGGCGGCCCCTGCTCGGCGGGCCCGCGCCCCGGCCCCTCCGGCCCGGGCCACCGGATCGGCCGGGGGGCACAGCCCCAGGCCGATCCGGTGGCCTGCCTCAAGGCGCCGGCACCCCCGGCGTTCGAGGATCTCCTCACCGCCCCCGCACCGAGGCCGGGTCCACCAGTCGAGGAGCACCACGCATGACCGCACCCAGCGACGGCCGCCACCGCCCCCAACCGCCACCGTCACGGCCGCCGCCGTCCCGCCAGCCGACGCACCCTGCTCGCCGCCGCCGCGGCCGCCGCGTCGAGCGCCCTGCTCGCCCCGGCGGCGCGCGCCGACCAGTCGGCGGCCCGGCCCGGGCCGCCGACGGATCGTCCACCGTGGTCCGCGAACTCAACGCGCTCGCCCACCCGTTGCTGTCCACTGAGCCCGGGGGCCGGACGGGCGACCTGCGGCCGCTGAGCGCGCTGGTCGGCGACGCCGCGGTGGTGGGGCTCGGCGAGGCCACCCACGGCACCCACGAGTTCTTCACCATGAAGCAGCGGGCGTTCCGCCACCTCGTCGCGGAGAAGGGCTTCACCACCGTCGCGCTGGAGACGAGTTGGTCCGGGGGCTGCGGATCGACGACGACGTCCAGGGCCGCACCGGCGGCGACGCCCGGCAGCTGGTGAAGGACGCGATGGGTCGGTCCCCCTGGGAGCGCCGGGAGTTCGCCGACCTGATCGACCGGATGCGCGACCACAACCGCCACCGCCCGGGGCGCCGGGTCCACTGCGTCGGCGACGACCTGGACCTCCCCGCCATCGACGACCGGCTCTTCGACCGGGTGACCGCCTACGTGCGCGAGGCCGCGCCCGGCGTACAGCTGCCGCAGCTGGAGCAGCTGTACGCCGGGCTGCGCCCGTTCGACGGCGCCATCGGCTACCTCACCAGCGTCCGCTCGCCGGGCGCCGCCGCAACGCCACCGCGGCGCAGCGGACGCTGGAGCTGGTCACCGCCGCCGCCGGCGGGAACGGCCGCGGGAACGCGGGCGGCGGCGACGAGGCGTACGCGTCGGCGGTGCAGGACGCCCGGAGCATCCATCGCCCGGACCTTCGCCTTCAGCGCGGTGGACCCTGGAGGACGCCGCCGACCTGGCCGCGGTGCAGGAGCTCCGCGACCGGGCGATGGCTGACGACGTCCTGTGGTGGCATCGCCGCACCGGCGGGAAGGTGCTGCCGTCCGCGCACGACGGCCACGTCGGATACCGCAGCAGCAGGCCGGGGCTCCACCCCGGGCCCCAGGGCGAGTACCTGCGCGACGACCTCGGCGCGGGCTGCCTCGCCATGCGGGCTGCCTTCGACCGCGGCTCGTTCCTCACCAGGGGCGCCCCGTTCGCCCCCGACTGGAAGGTGGTCACCGTCCCCCCGGCCACCGCGGGCACGAACGAGCACCTCCTCGACCGGGTCCGTCCCCGTGACTACGACGTCGACCTGCGCTCCGCCCCGCCGGCCGCCCGCGCCCGGCTGGACACCGCCCGACCGACCTACGACGCCGGGACGGAGTTCCGCAGCGACCCGCTGCCGAGGCTGGCGATCGGCCCGGCCTACGACGCGCTGGTCCACCTCCGCGCGACCACCCCGGCCCGCCCGCTTCGAGCACCGTCGGCTGCCCCGCCGTTGCGGCTCCCCCGCCCTCCCGTCGGGCGAGGCCCGGCCACGGCGGGCGGGGCCGCGCCGCTCAGCCGGTGAACCGTCCGTCCCGCGCGACCACCCGCCCCGCGCGGACGACCAGTTCCCGCGCCGGCAGGTCGATCACCACCTGCGGCAGGCACTCGCCCGTCACCAGCATGAAGTCGGCGGGCGAGCCCGGCTCCAGGGTGGCGGCCGGCAGGTCCAGCAGTCCGGCGCCGCCGTCGGCCGCCAGGGCGAAGCAGTCGGCCAGCTGCTCGTCGGTGCGGGCGTCCGTGGTCCACCCGAGCAGGTGGGCACGGTGCAGCATGTCGGCGTTGCCGTACGGGCTCCAGGAGTCGCGCACGCCGTCCGAGCCCAGCCCGACCCGCACGCCGTGCGCCCGCAGCGCGCGGAACGGCAGCACCTGGTGGGCCGAGGGCGCCACGGTGGTGAGGCCGACGCCGGACTCGGCCAGCTCGGCGGCGAGGTCGGCGAGCGAGGCGCCGGTCAGCTCGGGGACGCAGAACGCGTGGCTGACGACCACCCGCCCGGCCAGTTTGGCCGCCCTGGTCCGGGCGGCGATGTCGCGCAGCGGGCCGAGGCCGCGCTCACCCCGGTCGTGCAGGTGGATGTCGAGGCGCAGCCCGTGCTGCTCGGCCAGGCCGAACACCAGCTCCAGCTGGGCGGGCCCCTCGCCGTCGGAGCCGTCGGCCGCGGCGCCGTCGAATCCCGCCGGGTCGATCCCGCCGACGGCGTCGACCAGCCCGCTCGCCGCGGCCTGCGCGAGCAGCGCGCCCGCGCCGGGCATCCGCCGCACCCCGTGCTGCGGGAAGGCCACCAGCTGGACGTCCAGCGCGCCGGCCAGCCGCTCGCGCGCCTCGGCGAGCCCGGTCACCCCGGCCAGCCCGTACGCGGGGGCGACGTCCACGTGCGCCCGCACGGCGCGGGTGCCGCACGCCACGGCGTGGCTCAGCAGCCGGTGGGCCCGGTCCGCGAGCGGGGTGCGCTGGTGCCGGTACAGGTCGACGTCGCCCTGCACGTACTCGGGCAGCGAGGCCGCCGGGCGCCGGCTGTACCAGGGCTCGCCCCAGGTGGTCTTGTCGGGGTGGATGTGCGCGTCCACCAGGGTGGGCAGCGCGATCCGGCCGCCGCCCTCGACCACTTCCGGCACCGTCCCGTCCGGCACCCGCTCGGCCAGCAGGCCGTCCACCGAGACCAGGTCGACGACCCGGTCCGCGCCGTGCGGGCGGACGTCCCGGAAGACGGTCACGGAGGGCGTGGTCACCGGCTGCTCGCTCTCACTCCGGCGGGCGAGGCGGTCTCGCTCCGCGGACGGATGGTGTCTGACAGGCAAAACGTCCTACCTTTCTTCAACAGTCTGTTTATCATCTCCGGGTCCCCGTTCCCTGTCCGGAGTCGCTCACGCATGCCCACGCCACCGCCCGCCGCCACGCCGAGACCGCACCCGCTGCACGCCCTGCGGGCCACCGTCTTCGCCATCGGCACCCTGCTCCTGCTCGTCGGAGTGGGCGTCCTGCTCGACCAGCCCCTGCTGATCCCGCCGCTGGCCGCCAGCGCCGCACTGGTGCACGGCGCGCCCGCGCTGCCGATCTCGCAGCCGCGCAACCTGATCGGCGGTCAGCTGCTGTCGGCCCTGGTCGGCTTCGCCACCCTGGCGGTGACCGGCAGCACCGCCTGGGGTGCGGCCGTGGCCGCCGGGCTGTCGCTGGGCGCGATGATGCTCACCCACCTCTCGCACTCCCCCGCGGTGGCCACCGCCGTGGTCGTGGTCCTGCAGCCGCCGCACCCCGTGCCCTTCCTCCCGCTGCTCGTGCTGGCCACCGTGCTGCTGGTCGCCATCGGCCTGCTGCCCGGCCGGATAGGCGGGCACCCGGTCCGCTACCCGGTGTCCTGGTAGCGGTCGCGCCCCGCGTTCCACTCTGCGGCCGGCCCCCGACGGCCGGGTCATCCGATCGGACGACCCGGCCGTCATCCGTTCCGGCCCGCGACGCCGACCGCCCGGCCGACGCGCTCCGGCCCCCGGGCGGGCAGGCTGGGAGCCGTCACGCCGCCGTCCGCCCCGCAGAGGAGTTCCCGCCATGGCCGCCCGCCCGCTCTCCCCCGCCGACCAGGCCCTGCTGGACGCCGCCCACCGCGGCGACCCCGACGCCGTCCGCGCGGCCCTGACGGCGGGCGCCGACATCGAGGCCCGAGACGCCGAGGGCCGCACGCCGCTGCTGCGGGCCGCCTTCGCCGACCGGGTCGCCGTGGCCCGCCTGCTGGTCGGGGCCGGTGCGGACGTCAACGCGCAGGACACCCGGCTGAACAGCCCCTGGCTGGTCACCGGCATCACCGGCAGCGTCCCGATGCTGCGCGCCCTGCTCCCCGGCGGCCCCGACCTCGCCCGCCGCAACCGCTACGGCGGGGTGTCCCTGATCCCGGCGGCCGAACGCGGCCACGTCGCCTACGTCCGCGCGGTCCTCACCGAGACCGCCATCGACGTCGACCACGTCAACGACCTCGGCTGGACGGCCCTGCTGGAAGCCGTCCTCCTCGGCGACGGCGGCCCGGCCCACCAGGAGATCGTCGACGTCCTGCTCGCCCACGGCGCCGACCCGCACCTCGCCGACGCCGACGGCGTGAGCGCCCGCTCGCACGCCGAGCAGCGCGGCTTCCGCGCCATCGCCGACGCCCTGCGCGCAGCCGAGCACCGGGCCCGCGCCGGTGCTCCGGACGGCACCCGCTGAAGCCGTCCGGGCGGTCCGGCGGGCCCCGGCCGTCCGAGCGGAGCCACGGCCCGCGGCACGCCCGGTCGCTACTCGGTCTGCTCGGCCTGCTCGGCCAGGGACTTGAGGCCCTCCAGGGTGGCGCCCATGCCGGTGCGCAGCTCGTTCAGACGGAAGTCGACGATCCGTTCCTCCAGCTCCGGCCGGGCGTCGATGGCCAGGCTGGCGCCGCTGCGGCCCGGGCCGATCACCACCGACTGGCGCAGCCGGGTGCCGCCGTCCTCGGGGGTCACCTCGAAGCGCCACCGGGCCAGCGCCCCGGCGAGGTCGGACGTCGGTTCGCCGTAGCGGCCGTCCGCGTCCATCACGCCCCAGGCGAAGACCCGACGGCCGTCGGGCGCGGGCGGCGCCGACGCCTCGGTCAGCTCGGTGACCTCGGAGACCGTCCGCCAGTCGGGCATGCCCGCGCGGCTGTTGTGGCCCTCGAAACGGGCGCCCACCGCGGGGCCGTCCGCACCGTCCAGCCAGGCGACGCGCCGCAGTTCCGGGCTGAGCCGGGCGGGCAGGGCGATGTCCGTCACCAGTTCCCACACCCGCTCCACCGGCGCGGCGACGAACACCTCGCACCGTGCTTCCGGCCCGTCGGCGTACCGCACGCCCGTTCCCCCCTGTCGTCCTGTCACCACGCCTGGTGGTCCGTACGCCTGCTGATCGATGCGGGTCGACACCCGCCCGTGCCCCCGCGACAACGTCCGGAACGTCGGCGGAGGCAGCGGGCGGGTTGCCGCCCTGGGCCCTGGATCGATGATCGATCCTGGGGAACACCCAAGTCAATCCGCCGATTTACTGGGGTATCCCCAAGCTGTACCTTGGGTCTGCGTGACCCTTGACGACCTCCGTGTCTTCGCCGCGGTGTGCCGGGCCGGCTCGCTGAGCGCCGTCGCCCGCGAGCTGAACTGCACCCAGTCCGCCGTCAGCCAGCACGTGAAGCGGCTCGAACGGGAGGTCGGCCTCGCCCTGGTCGAGCGCCAGCCGCGCGGTGTCGTCCCGACAGCTGCGGGGAACCTGCTGCGCGCGGCGGTCACCACCGGCCTCGGCGGCATCGACCACGCGCTGCTCCGGATCGCCGAACTCGCCCGCGGCGAGGGCGGATCGGTGCGGATCACCACCGGGGCCACCAGCATCCGGCACTTCATGTCCGCGGCCGTGGTGGACTTCCGGCGGCGCTTCCCGCGGGTCAGCCTGGAGTTCCAGACCGAGGTGTCCAGCCGCAGCTGCCTGGAGTCGCTCAACGCCGGCCGGGCCGATCTCGCCTGGATCACCCTCGGCGTCCCGGCCCGGGGCATCGACCAGCAGCCGGTGGTCGAGCTGCCCTGGGTGCTCGCGGTCGCGGCCGGCGACCCGCTCACCGCCCGGTCCCGGCTCTCGCCCGCCGACCTCCGGGAGGCCCGGCTGATCGGGCTGCCGCAGAACTCCGTCTCGCGCTCCCAGGTCGAGGCCTGGCTCGGGACGTCGGGCATCCGGCCGGTCTTCGACACCAGCGTCGCGGACTGGGACACCGCGATCCTGCTCGCCGAACTCGGCCTCGGCCACGCCGTCGTGCCCGCCCTGCCCCAGTGGCAGGGCCCCGGCCATCCCGGCCTGCGGCTGCTCCCGCTGCCCGACCTGCCCGCCCTCACCGCCGGGTGGGCCGTCCGGGACTGGGAGAGGCTCGGCCCGCTCGCCCGCGCCTTCGCGGACACCGTCGCCGCCCACGTGGGCCGCGGCACCCGGCCGCCGGACGGGCCGCGGACGGCCTGACCCGCGGCCCCGGCGGGTCAGCGGCCGGAGAACGAGCAGCTGCGCCCGAGCTCCCTGAAGCCCCGGCAGGTGTACCGGCCGCGTGGCCGGTGCGGGCCGTGTACACCCAGCCGACCGTCCACAACCCGCTCGGCTGGGTGCTCACCCCGGCGCAGCGGGAGCGCACGTACCGACCGGCACAGCGCGGAGCGCTCCCCGGGACGCCGCCGGCGGGGCGCCCCCGCGCGGGGGGGGGGGCGCGGGGGCGGGGGGGGGGGGCGGGGGGGCGGGCGGGCCCGGGCGCGGGGGGGGGGGGGTGGGGCGCACGGGGGGGCGGGTTGGGGGGGGGGCGCGGCCCCCGGGGGGGGGGGGCCCCCCGCCCCCCCCGCCCCCCGGGGGGGCGCCCCCGGGGCCCCGGGGGGGGGGGCCCCCCGGGGGGGGGGGGGCCCCCCCGGGCGCCGGGGCGGGGGCACGGGGCGCGTCAGGACCTCGGCCAGGCGTCCGTGTAGTAGCCGAACAGGTCGGCGATGATGTCGGTGCTGCCGAGGTGGTTGTAGATGTCGACCTTGCCGTCCGCGCTGACCGGGGTGGTGACGTGGTTCGGCACCGTCTGGCCGGCCAGCAGGTTGAGGTTGCTGGTGCCGGGGCGCGGGGCGCCGTGGGCGTGCACCGTGAGGTAGCTGTCGTCGGTGGTGTTGGTGGACGTCACGTTGAGGACGGCCGCCCGGGCACCGGCCGGGATGCCGCCGACGACGGTGGTGCTGTCCGGGCCGGGCTTGGCGAGCGGGCTGGTGCGGGTGTCCGTCAGGCGGACGGGCACGGTCGGCGTGAACTTGGCCTGCCCGTTCGGGGCGTAGTACCCGAAGACGTCGAGGATGACGTGGGTGGAGCCGTTGTGGTTGTACACGTTGACGGTGCCGTCCGGGCCGACCGGGACGACGACCTGGTTGGACTTGTCCTTGCCGGGCTCCGGGTTCAGGTTGGAGCTGACCGGCTTGGTCCCGCCGCCCGCGAACACCTTCAGGTGGGTGTCGACGGCGGTGTCGGTGCTGGTCAGGTTCATCACCACGGACGTGGCGTCGGCCGGCACCCCGGCGACGCCCGCGACCTTCACCGCGCGCGTCTCGCCCGACCCGAGCTTGCTGCTCTCACGGGTGTCCACCAGCCGGCTCGGCGCCAGCGGGGTGAACAGGTGGCCGCCGTTGGGGCGGTAGAAGCCGACGACGTCGACGATCACCTCGGCGCGGCCGGAGTTGAGCCGGGTGCTGATCCGCTTGGCGTCGCCGATCGGCACGGTGACCAGGTTGGACGAGGTGCGCCCGGCCGCCACGTTCACGTTCGAGGTGATCGGACGGGCCTGGCCGGTCGGCCAGACGGTGAGGTGGGTGTCCTCGGTGGCGTCGGTGACGGTCACGTTCAGGACGACGGTGGTGACGTTCCCCGGCACGCCGTCGGCCCCGGGCGCGCTGCCGGTCGGGACGGTGAAGGGCACCTCGACGCCGCCCCTGAGGTCCAGGTTCGGGTCCTGGCGGGTGTCGGCGAGCCGGTACGGCTCGGTGCGCAGGAACCCGGTCGGGGCGTACGCGGCCCGGAACGGGTACGCGGCGGTGCTGGTGCGGCCCGCGGTGTCGGTGGCGGTGACGGTGACGGTGTAGTCGCCCGGCGAGGCGTACCCGTGGACGACCGGGTCCAGGGTGGTGCGGGTCTCGGCCGCGGTCCCGTCGCCGTAGTCCACCACGACCGTGGAGACCGGCCACGGCGAGGAGGTCGCCGACGGGTCGAGCCGCACGCCCAGCGGCGGGGCGTCGGACGTGTCGTACTGGTCCGGGACGACCTGCTGGACGGTGGCGCGGGCGGTCAGCGGCCCGGGGACCGTGCTGCGCACCTGCACGGCGTACCGGCCGGTGAACGGCTCGCCGCCGCCGGTGTCCACGGTGACGTTGGCGTAGAAGGTGCCGGCCTTGGTGTAGGTGTGCTTGACGACCCGGGAGCCGGAGGTGACCTCGGGGGTGCCGTCGCCGAAGTCGTAGCGGTAGGACATCACGGAGGTCGGCCAGTGGTAGTCCTCGCTGCCGGTCGTCGCCGTCAGCGTGATCTCGGTGCCGTACGGGGCCTGCTGCTGGTCGGCCGAGAGCTGGGCCGTCGTGATCGGCTCCTGGCGCTCCGTCGCCCCGCGGTCGTGGTAGCCGAGGCCGGTGCCGAGGTTCGGCCGCCCCGGGTCGTCGGCCGGGTGCGCGGCCGGGAGGAAGCCGGGCGCGGTCTCGTCCGCGGAGTCGACCACCTCGCTGTTCGTCGCCGAGCCGTCCGTCCAGCGCGTCACCACGTAGTCGTGCCCGCCTGCCCGGCCGTCCGTCGCGGCCGCGAGCTCCTCGGGCGTCTGGTACCGGGTGCCCGCCCACAGGTACGGCGTGCCGTTGCTGAAGTTCGTCCAGTACGGCGCGGTGGTGTTGTAGCCGGCCCGGGTGTCCTTCGCCGAGAGGGCGGAGACCACGATCTCCGCACCGGCCGGGTTCGGGCAGGTGTACGGAGCGGCGGGCGAGAAGTGGCCGCGCACCAGGTTGTTGAAGAGGTTGGAGCCGGAGGAGTCGCCGGCCAGCTCGATGCCGGCCGTGCAGCCGTCGGCCACCGTGTTGTTGGTGAGCGTCGTCCCGGGCGAGTCGGTGACCTTGATCCCGGACACCCCGGTGCGGACCACCGTGACCCGGCTGGAGCCGGTGACCGTGATCTCCCGTGCGCTCATCCGCCGCAGGACGACGTCGTGCACACCGGACAGCTTCAGGTCGCCCACCACGCCCTTGACGGTGATGGGCTTGCCGGGCTGGCCGGAGCCGGTGACGGTACTGGCGGCGCCGTAGGCCGTCCGGACCACGTCGACGGTCTGGCCCGGCAGCGCCGCCCTGGAGGCCGCGTCGACGGAGCAGAACGGCGTGGCCGCCGTCCCCGTGCCCGAGTCGGAGCACGCCGGGCTCCCGCCGTCGACCCTCAGCACCCCCGGGGTCTCCTCGGTGGGACCGGTGGTCGCGGCGGAAGCCGGCGTGGCGGCGGTGGGCAGGCTGCCGAGCACGGTGACGAGGCCTGCGGCGAGCAGGCCCTTGGCGCGGTTGGGGCGCACGGTGTGGTTCTCCGGGTGGGACAGGAGTCTGACCCCGCGTGGGCACGCGGGCCCGTCGGGTGGTCAGCCCGCGTGATTCGCAGGCAGACCGATTATGGCGAGTGCCCCGACGGCGGTGATCACCGCCCTCCCCCGACGCTGCCGGGCCGCGCCGCCCCCGACGGCCGCGCCTGCGCGCCTACTGCGCCGTCGCCCGGGCGAAACGGGTGCCCCAGTCCCGCAGGAGGGTGTTCAGGGCGTCCGGCGCGAGGACCCGGAACTCCGCCCCCAGCGAGCCGAGGGCCATGGCGGGCCAGTCGAGGGAGTCGGCCGTCATCCGCAGCCGGCAGCGGTCCGGGGTGACGGGTTCCACGGTGGCCCACCGGCCCAGCCGGGCGCGGACCTCCTCGGCCGGCGCCTCGACCAGCGCCTCCACCCGGTGCGGACGGGGCATGCCGTGGAGGCCGGCGCGGACGAACTGCACGGCGTCGGCGGCCGGGAGGGTCCGCGGGGCGAAGCGGGTACCGCTGCCGGACGGGGCGGTGAGGCGGTCGAGGCGGAAGCTGCGCCAGTCGGCCCGGTCGAGGTCGTACGCGACCAGGTACCAGCGGCGGTACAGCGGGACCAGCCGATGTGGCTCGACGTGCCGGTCGGTGCCGCGCCCGTCCGCGGCCGTGTACGCGAACCGCACCCGCTCGCCGTCCCGGCACGCCAGCGCCAGCACCGTCAGGACGTCCGGGTCGACGGCCGAGTCCGCCCGCGCCCCCCAGTCCACCGGGACGGTCGCCGAGCGCAGCGCCTCGACGCGTCGGCGCAGCCGGGCGGGCATCACCTGGACGACCTTGGCCAGCACCCGCACCGAGGCCTCGGCGATCCCCTCCACCGGGCTCTCGGCGGCGGCCCGGAGGCCGACCGCGAGGGCCACCGCCTCCTCGTCGTCGATCACCAGGGGCGGCAGCGCCGCGCCCGCGGCCAGCTGGTAGCCGCCGTCGACGCCGCGCCGGGCCTCCACGGGGTAGCCGAGCTCACGCAGCCGGTCGACGTCGCGGCGCAGGGTGCGGGCGGAGACGCCGAGCCGGTCGGCCAGTTCCCCGCCCGGCCAGTACCGGTGGGTCTGGAGCAGGGAGAGCAGTCGCAGCGTCCGGGTGCTGGTGTTCGCCATGCGTCGATTGTCCCGGGATTCAGGACAGGAAGTGGCCGCAATGGTCCGTAGCGTTGTTCCTGTCCGAGGGAGCAGGAACCGACCGAAAGGCCATGACGATGACCACCTCCACGACCTCCACCACCTCCACCCCCACCACCGCGACCGCCGCCGGCCTCACCGGCGAGCGCGCCGACCTCCTGGCGGCCCTGGCGAAGCAGCGCCACTTCCTGCGCTTCACCACCCGTGACCTCACCGACGAGCAGGCCGGGCTGCGGACGTGTGCGAGCGAGCTGTGCCTGGGCGGCCTGATCAAGCACGTGACCAGCGTCGAGCGGCTCTGGGCCGAGTTCATCGTGCAGGGGCCGTCCGCGATGCCCGACTTCACCACCTGGACGGAGGAGGACTTCGCCCGCCGCGCGGACGAGTTCCGGATGCTGCCCGGGGAGACGCTGGCCGGGGTGCTCGCGGCCTACGCGGAGGTGGCCCGGCGCACCGACGAGCTGGTGGCCGCCCTCCCCGACCTGGACGCCACCCAGCCGCTGCCGAAGGCCCCCTGGTTCGAGCCGGACGCCGTCTGGTCGGCCCGCCGGGTGCTGCTGCACATCGCCACCGAGACGGCGCAGCACGCCGGTCACGCCGACATCATCCGCGAGTCCCTGGACGGCGCGAAGAGCATGGGCTGAGCCCGGCCGGCGGCGCGGCCGTACCGGCGGCCGCGGCCCGGCCGGCGACGGCCGCCGGGCCCGCGCCCGCCCGCTCCGCCCGGAGCCGCCGTCAGGCCCGCCCGACGAAGGTGAACCCGGCTCCGTCGACCACGCTGCGGACCAGCGCCTCGTCCAGCGGCTGCGCGGAGGCCACGGTGACCCGGCCGCTCGGTGCGTCGGCGCTGACGTCGGTGACGCCCGGCAGCACGGCGAGCCCGGCGCTCACCGTCTTCTCGCAGTGGCCGCAGCTCATGCCGTCGACGGTGAAAACAGCGGTGGTGGACATGACGGTGCCTCCGGTGACAGGTCGGCGGGAACGGGTTCGACCCGCCCTACGACACCCGATTCCGGGGGCGGCGCCCAGGGACACGCCGCCCGGGTGACACCATCGAGCGGTTCCGGGAACCGCCCGGGCCTCCCGTCCGACCGGGGCCCGCGCCGGGTGACGCGCACCACGTCCTGAACCGCGCCCGCATCCCGCACCGTTCCTCCAGGTACCATCCTTTCGCACGACCGGGCGACGGCCCGGCCGCCGATCGGCCGCCGCGGCCCGCCGATCCCGTCCTGGAGCACCCCGCCATGCCCACCCCGGTCCCGGTCCGCACCCGCCCGGACACCCCCGCCCCGCTGCCCACCCGCGCCGCCCCGCGCGGCGGGCCCGCCCGCCGCGCCGAGGCCCTCGGCGCGCTCCGGGCCGTCCGCCAAACAGCCGGAGCGGCCCGGTGAGGGCGCCCGCCCGGCTGCGCCGGCTCCGGCCCCGGTACGCCGTGCCCGCCCTCGGGGTGGTCGCGGCGCTGACCGCCGGGCTGCTCTGGTGGCAGCCGTGGGACGACGGGGACGGCGACCGGCTGGCGTTCACCACCGCGCCCGGCGGCTCGTCCCGCTTCGGCACCGGCGAGCACCTGTACCGCTACAAGGTGCGGGTGGAGGACGGGATCGCGGAGAGCCCGGCGCAGTTCGCCGCCGAGGTGGACGCCGTCCTCGGCGACGTCCGGCGCGGCTGGGCGGCCGGCGGGGACGTCTCGTTCCAGCGGATGCCCGCCGACCCGGTGGACTTCACCGTCTACCTGGCCACCCCGAAGTCCACCGACCGGATCTGCGGCCAGTACGGGCTGGACACCGGCGGCTGGGTGAACTGCGGCGTCACCCACCAGGTGGTCGTCAACCTCAAGCGGTGGACCGAGCTGTCCGAGTTCTACCGGGGCGAGCCCGAGCAGTACCACGCGCTCGCCGTGAACCACGAGGTCGGCCACATCCTCGGCCACGGCCACGTCGACTGCCCCGGCCCGGGCGCCCCGGCACCGGTGATGATGCAGCAGATCAAGGGGCTGCACGGCTGCGTGCCGAACGGCCGGCCGTACTCCGACACCGGCACCCTGCTCACCGGGCCGCCCGTCACGGCGCCCACCGGCTCGCCCTGACGCGCCTGGGCCCGCCCCCCGTGTCGGCGCGCCTCGCGGAACCCGGATAATCCTGGTCGGACCGGACGCACCCGCACCGCGCGTCCGGTCCCGGTCGTGTCCGCAGTCGGCCCCGGCCGTGCCCCAGTCGGTGCCGGTGGAGGAGAAGCGTTGAACGGTGTGCCCGCCGGGGAGGTCCTGGACTGGCCGGTGCTGCTGGAGGCCGCCGAGGCGGCCGCCCGGGCGACCGCGGGCCGGGGGAAGGTCGCCGACTACATCCCGGCCCTCGCCAGCGCCGACCCGGAGGCCTTCGGCATGGCCGTCGCCACCGTCGAGGGGGAGCTGCACGGCGTCGGCGACTGGGAGCAGCCGTTCTCCGTCCAGAGCGTCTCCAAGCTGTTCTCGCTCGCCCTCGCGGTGGCCTACGGCGGCGACACGCTCTGGCGGGGCGTCGGCCGCGAGCCGTCCGGCAACCCCTTCAACTCCCTGGTGCAGCTGGAGACCGAGCACGGCATCCCGCGCAACCCGTTCATCAACGCGGGCGCCCTGGTCGTCACCGACCGCCTCCAGACCATGACCGGCGACGCCTCGGGGGCGGTACGGGAGTTCCTGCGCCGCGAGTCCGGCAACCCGCTGCTCGACACCGATCCGGTGGTCGCCGCCTCGGAGGCCGAGCACGGCCACCGCAACGCCGCGCTGGCGCACTTCATCGCCAGCCACGGCAACCTGGAGAACCCGGTCGAGACCGTCCTGGAGCACTACTACGCGCACTGCGCCGTCGCCACCAGCTGCCGCGACCTGGTGCTGGCCGGCTCCTTCCTGGCCCGCTACGGCGTGCGCGCGGACGGCACCCGGCTGCTGTCGCGCAGCGAGACCAAGCGGGTCAACGCCGTCCTGCTGACCTGCGGCACCTACGACGCCGCCGGCGAGTTCGCCTTCCGCGTGGGCCTGCCCGGCAAGAGCGGGGTCGGCGGCGGCATCCTCGCGATACTGCCGGGCCGCGCCGCGGTCTGCGCCTGGGGCCCGCGGCTGGACCAGGCCGGCAACTCGGTCGCCGCGGTCGCCGCCCTGGACACCCTGACCACCCTCTCCGGCTGCTCGGTGTTCTGAGGCCCGGCGGGGCCGCGACCGGGCCCCGGCCGTCCGCACGGCGAGCGGGGCCCGAGCTCCACCCGGGGGCGGGGGCGGCCGGGGGCGGCTACTCGACCGTCACGCTCTTCGCCAGGTTGCGCGGCTTGTCCACGTCCCGCCCCAGGGCGACGGCGGCGTGGTAGGCCAGCAGCTGGAGCGGGATGTTGAGCAGCAGCGGGTCCAGCTCGGGCTCGCTCTTGGGCACCAGGATGCAGTGGTCCGCGAGCTTCTCCTCGGGCCGCCGGTGGGCGACCGCGATGACCCGCCCGGAGCGGGCCTTGATCTCGCCCAGCGTGGTCAGGTTCTTGTCCAGCAGCTCGTCGTCCGGAACCAGGGCCACCGTGGGCAGTTCGGGGCTGATCAGCGCCAGCGGGCCGTGCTTGAGCTCGCTCGCCGGGTAGGCCTCGGCGTGCACGTAGGAGATCTCCTTGAGCTTCTGCGCGCCCTCGCGGGCCACCGGGTAGCCGCGCACCCGGCCGATGAACATCATGCCCGCGGAGTCGGCGTACTCGGCGGCCAGCCCGGCGATCGCCTCGCTCTGCTCCAGCACCTCGCGGATCTGGTCCGGCAGCGCCTGGAGCGCCGAGACGATCCGGCGGCCGTCGGCGGGCGACAGGTCGTGGATGCGGCCGAAGTGCAGGGCGAGCAGCGCGAAGGCGACCACGGTGGAGGTGAACGCCTTGGTCGAGGCGACCGAGACCTCCGGGCCGGCGTGCAGGTAGATGCCGCCGTCACACTCCCGGGCGATGGCGCTGCCGACGGTGTTGACGACACCGAGCACCCGGCCGCCCTTGCGCTTGACCTCCTGGACGGCGGCCAGCGTGTCGTAGGTCTCGCCGGACTGACTGACCGCCACGTACAGGGTGTCCGCCTCGATCACCGGGTTGCGGTAGCGGAACTCGGAGGCCGGCTCGCTGTGCGCGGGGATCCGGGCCAGCTCCTCGATCAGCTGGGCGCCCATCTCGCCCGCGTAGTACGCCGATCCGCAGCCGAGGATCTTCACCCGGCGGATCTCGCGCAGCTCCCGGGCGTCCAGGTTGAGGCCGCCGAGGTGCGCGGTGGCGAAGCGCTCGTCGAGCCGGCCGCTGAGGGTGCGCTCGACCGAGCCGGGCTGCTCGTGGATCTCCTTGAGCAGGTAGTGCTCGAAGCCACCGGTGTCGAAGGAGTCGACCTCCCAGTCCACGGTGGACGGCTGGCGGTGCGTGGTGCGGGCGTCCGCGGTGAAGGTGCGGAAGCCGTCGGCCCGGACGGTGGCCAGCTCGCCGTCCTCCAGGTGGACGACCTGGCGGGTGTAGCGGACCAGCGCGGAGACGTCCGAGGCGGCGAACATCTCCTTCTCGCCGATGCCCAGCACGATCGGGCTGCCGTTGCGGGCGACCACGATCCGGTCCGGCTGCTCGGCGTCGAGCACCGCGATGCCGTAGGTGCCGACCACCCGGCCGAGCGCGGCGCGCACCGCGTCCTCCAGCTCGACGCCCTCGGCGACGTTGGCGGCGACCAGGTGGGCGAGCACCTCGGTGTCGGTCTCCGAGCGGAACACCGCACCGTCGGCGGTGAGCTTGGCGCGCAGCTCGTCGGCGTTCTCGATGATGCCGTTGTGGACGACGGCGATCCGCTCGGCGCCGTCCAGGTGCGGGTGGGCGTTGGCGTCGCTGGGCACGCCGTGGGTGGCCCAGCGGGTGTGGCCGATGCCGGTGGTGCCCTTGAACCGGGCCGGCACGGCGGCGGCCAGGTCGGCGACCCGGCCCTTCACCTTGCGGAGCTTGATCCCGCCGGTGCGCCCGGTGACGGCGACGCCGGCCGAGTCGTAGCCGCGGTACTCCAGCCGTGCCAGCCCCTCCAAAAGGAAGGGGGTCGCGTCCTTGGGGCCGATGTAGGCCACGATTCCGCACATGCGTGGTCTCCTCTTGGAAGTCGTCGGGTGGTCGGGGCGATGGGTCTCCCGCGCGGGGGCGGCGGCCCGCAGGGCCGGCAGCGGCGGGCCCCGGACGCCGGGGGCAGCGGCCCGCAGGGCCGGGGACGGCGGCTCAGCCGTAGACGATCCGCCGCAGCTGGCGGGCCGACAGCTCCGGCGCCGAGACCCGGCGCTGCGGCAGCTCCTCGGCGAGCCGGGCGAAGATCCGCTCGTTGGTCAGACCGCGTGCCTGGAGCTCGGTGTGGCGGCGGCGCACGTACTCCTCGGTGCTCTCGGAGAAGTACGCCAGCACCTCCGCCACGACCCGCGCCGCCTCCCGGGGCCCGAGCGGGCTGGTCCGGGTGAGGTGGGCGAGGAGGTCTTCGTGGGGGTGGGATGAGCTCGGCACGAGTGAGGAGCCTAGGTCGGGCGGGCCGTCGAAGCCAAGGATCCTGCCCGAAATCGGGCAGACATTACGACTTTCAGACCACACCCACGCCTCCTTCACATTCGGCCGTCGAACGGCCACCTGTTCGCCCCTTTCCCGAAAGCCCCTTGAAGCGGCACCAACTCCGCACGTAGCGTGACCCCCTGAACACGAAGCGGAAGACCGGAGGCTTGCGGATGTGCGGGATCACCGGATGGGTCGCGTTCGAGCGCGACCTCAACGCCGAACGAGGCGTCCTCGACGCGATGACGGCCACCCAGGCCCGCCGCGGTCCGGACGCCGGCGGCGTCCACCTGGAGCCGCACGCCGCGCTCGGCCACCGCCGGCTCGCGGTGATCGACCTCGAAGGCGGCGTCCAACCGATGACGGTCGAGCACGACGGCCGGACGCTGGCCGTACTCACCTACAGCGGCGAGGTCTACAACCACCGCGAACTGCGCGCGGAGCTGGAGGCGGCCGGGCACCGCTTCCGCACCCGCAGCGACACCGAGGTCGTGCTGCGCGCCTACCTGGAGTGGGGCGAGCACCTGGCCGAACGGCTCAACGGCATGTTCGCCTTCGGCGTCTGGGACGTCCGGCGCGAGGAGCTGCTGCTGGTCCGCGACCGAATGGGCGTCAAACCCCTCTTCTACCACCGCACCCCGGACGGCGTGGTCTTCGGCTCCGAGGTCAAGGCGCTGTTCGCACACCCCGCCGTCCGTCCGGTGGTGGGCCTGGACGGGCTGCGCGAACTGCTCGGCTACACCCGCACCCCGGGCGTGACACCGTACCGGGACATCCACGAGGTCCGGCCCGGGCACGTGGTGCGGGTGCGCCGCGAGGGCCTCTCCTTCCGCCGCTACTGGGCGCTGGAGGCGCGCGAGCACCGCGACAGCCTGGAGGCCACCGTCGCCACCGTCCGGGCCCTGCTGGACGACATCGTGCACCGCCAGCTGGAGGCGGACGTCCCGCTCTGCTCGCTGCTCTCCGGCGGCCTGGACTCCAGCGCCGTCACCGCGCTGGCCGCCCGCACGCTGGACGCCGCCGGGGCCGGCCCGGTGCGCTCCTTCTCCGTCGGCTTCGCCGGGCAGAGCGACACCTTCCACGCCAACGACGTCCGGCAGACCCAGGACGGCCCGTTCGCCCGGATGCTCGCCGAGCACGTCGGCGCCGACCACAGCGTCGTCGAGCTGGACGCGGCCGACCTCACGGACCCGTCCCGGCGCTCCGTCGTGCTGCGCGCCCGGGACCTGCCCAACGGCGTCGGCGACATGGACACCTCGCTGCTGCTGCTCTTCCGGGGCGTGCGCCGCCACTCCACCGTCGCGCTGTCCGGCGAGTCCGCGGACGAGCTCTTCGGCGGCTACCGCTGGTTCCACGACCCGGCGGCCATCGCCGTCGAGGACTTCCCCTGGGCCCTCGGCCTGACCGGCATCGCGGGCGGCGGAGCCACCCCGCGCGAGCACCTGCTGGACGCCGACCTGCTCCGCAAGCTCGACCTGGACGGCTACCGCAGGGCCCGCTACCGCGAGGCGGTCGCCGAGGTCCCGCACCTGCCGCAGGCCGATCCGGTGGAGCGGCGGATGCGCGAGATCTCGTACCTCAACCTGACCCGCTTCGTCTGCATCCTGCTCGACCGCAAGGACCGGATGAGCATGGCCAACGGCCTGGAGGTGCGGGTGCCGTTCTGCGACCACCGGCTGGTCCAGTACGTCTTCAACGCCCCGTGGGCGATGAAGTCCTTCGACGGGCGGGAGAAGAGCCTGCTGCGCGCCGCCGTCCGGGACGTGCTGCCGACGGCGGTCGCCGAGCGGGCGAAGAGCCCCTACCCCGTCACCACCGATCCCCACTACCCGGCGAAGCTGCGCGCCGAACTGGCCCGGCTGGCCGTCGAGGGCACCTCTCCGGCCCTGGACCTGCTCGACCGCCGGCGCCTCGCCGACGCGCTCGCCCCGGACACCGACCCGCAGTCCGTCCGGCTGGCCGTCGACCTCGCGCTGGACTTCGACACCTGGCTGAGGGACTACCGGGTGACGCTGGAGCTCTGACCACCGGGCCCGGGGCCGACGGGGAGCAGCCCGGGGGCGGAGCGCGGAGCCCAAGGAGCAGGCGCCGCCACCCGAACGGCGCATGCCTCGGCGTCCGCGCCCCCATACTCCGTCCGGGTGATTGTGCGGAACCATCCCGCCGGGCCCGGAGGTCCCAGGGTGCGATAGCGTCGCCGACACCTCCCGATTGGCGGGCGAAAACGTGGAATACCGCTCACGTGCCGTCAGGATGGGAGCGAAACGTTCACCTCGATCCTCCGGGGGATCCCGTCATGCAGCCGCGAGTCTTCGCGATTCTCACCGCCCTGCTCCTGGGCGTCCTGGGCCTCGGGTCGGTGGCCGTCACCGACTGGTCGCCCGCGGCGGCCACCTCCACCCAGGCCGCCGTCGCCCCCGGGGAGCCCGCCACCGGCGCCCGGCCGGCCACGACCGGCTCCGCCACCCCGACCGGAGACCCGGCGGTGTGGACCCGCTCCACGCTGCGCAACAAGATGATGGCCGAGATGGACGCCACCGACCCCGGCGTCGCCCTGGCCGACCTCGACAAGATCACCAAGGAGAAGCCGTACACCGTGCGCTTCTGCCACCCGATCGCGCACGAGCTCGGCCACGCGGCGGTCAAGCGCTTCAACGCCGACTTCCAGAAGGTCATCTCCTTCCCGCACGAGACCTGCGCGGCCGGCTACCTGCACGGCGCGGTCGAGGAGATGCTCAACGCCTCGACCCAGCCCGAGGTGGACCTGCTCAAGCTCTGCGCGCCCAAGAACAGCGGCCCCTGCATCCACGGCGTCGGCCACGGCACGATGTTCGTCGCCAAGCAGGACGTCGCCAAGGCCCGCGACCTGTGCAACAGGTTCCCCAGCGACCAGAACCGGATCCGCTGCTCCGAGGGCCTGTTCATGCAGCTCTTCGGCCCGGACGAGGAGGACGAGCTGGCCAAGGCCAACCTGCCCGCCGACAAGCTCGCCCAGGACCCGCTCTACCCGTGCAAGGACCAGCCCTCGCTGTTCCAGTCCGCCTGCTTCTTCTACGCCCCGACCTTCTTCCTGTCCTCGCACGACTACCCGAACCACCCCGAGGTCTACGCCGAGGCCCTCAAGTGGTGCCTGAGCGGCAAGGCCAGCGGCGGGGCGGTGGACTGCAGCCGCGGGGTCGGCTCGCGCACCATGAAGTACAACCTGGACCGCGAGGACTGGGCGTCCGAGCAGTGCGCCACCTCCGCCGAGGGCTGGCAGCGCAAGGCCTGTGCCGAGGGCCTGGTCAGCTACTACACCGTCAACTACACCGACGGGGGCGCGGCCGGACGGCTCTGCGCCAAGATCACCAACAAGGAGATGCAGGGCTACTGCCGCTCGGCGAGCGGCCTGTCCAGCTCGCTGGACTGACGCTCCCGGCCCCTCCCCGCCAACCCCGGTCCCGGCACGTGGGCCCGCGCCACACCGCGCGGGCCCACGTGCGTATGATCGCCCGATCATCGCCTGATCAGGGTGCGCCAAGGATGCCGCGCCTGGCCCAGCACCTCCCCGGCCTCCCTGGAGCACGCCATGACCCCCGAGGACACCCCCGGTACCGACTTCCGCGCCGCCGCCCACGCCACCGCGGACCTCGTCTCCGACTACCTCGCCGACCTGCCCGCGCGACCGGTCTGGCAGCCCATGGACGACACCGCCCGCAAGACGCTGCTCGACGCCCCGCTGCCCGCCGAGGGCCGCCCGCTCCACGAGCTGGTCGGCGCCATCGGGCGCGACGTGCTGCCGTACCCGATGGGCAACGGCAACCCCCGCTTCTTCGGCTGGGTGAACTCCGCGCCCGCCCCCGCCGGGGTGCTCGCCACCCTCGCCGCCGCCGCGATGAACCCCAGCTCGGCCGGCGGCGACCACGCCGACGTCCACCTGGAGCGCGCCGTGGTCCGCTGGATAGCCGAGCTGGTCGGCTTCCCGCACCCGGCCGGCGGCGGCCTGCTCACCTCCGGCACCTCGATGGCGACCATCGTCTGCCTCGCCGCCGCCCGCGACCGCGCCGCGCGGCGGGCCGGCCGGGACGTCCGCGAGGAGGGCCTGGCCGGCCTGCCGCCGCTGGTCGGCTACGTCACCGGCGAGACCCACTCCTGCGTCCGCAAGGCCGCCGAGCTGCTCGGCCTCGGCAGCCGGCAGCTGCGCACCGTCGCCACCGGCCCCGAGGGCCGGCTGGACACCGCCGACCTGCGGGCGGCCGTGGAGCGCGACCGCACGGCCGGCCTGCTGCCCTTCCTGGTGGTCGCCTCGGCCGGCACCGTCGGCACCGGCGCGGTGGACGCCTTCGACCCGATCGCCGACCTCTGCGCGGAACAGGGCCTGTGGCTGCACGTGGACGGCGCGTACGGCGCCTTCGGCCGGCTCGACCCGGCCGTGGCCCACCGCTACGCCGGCCTGGAGCGGGCCGACTCGCTCGCCCTCGACCCGCACAAGTGGCTGGGCGTCCCGGTGGACTGCGGCTGCGCGCTGGTCCGCGACGCCGAGGAGCTGCGCGCCACCTTCAGCCTCGTCCCGTCCTACCTGCGCGACGAGGCGGCCGGCGCGCTCGGCTGGTTCTCCGAGTACGGCACCGAGCAGACCCGACCCTTCCGCGCCCTCAAGGTCTGGGCCACCATTGCCCACCGGGGCCGCGCCGGACTCGCCCGCGACATCGCCCGGTGCACCGCGCTGGCCCGCCGCCTCGGCGAACTCGTCGTGGCAGACGAGGAGTTGGAGCTGCTCGCCGAGGTGCAGACATCGATCGTGGCGTTCCGGCACCGCGCCCCGGGCCGGGACGCGGCCGCCCGCGACGCCCTCAACCGCGAGCTCCCGGCCGCCGTCCAGCGGCGCGGCCGGGTCTTCGTCACCGGCGCCCTCCTGGACGGCACCGAGATGCTCCGCGCCTGCCTCCTCAACGCCGCCACCACCGAGGACGACCTCCGCCTCCTGCTCGACGAGGTCAGGGCCGCGGCCGCCGAGCTGCTGCGCTAGGGCGTGGCCCCGGCGGGCCGCCGTTCAGTCCTCGGCCCCGACCTCGACGGCGGCCCGGATGTCCAGCGTGCGCCGGGCCAGCTCCTCGGGCTCGCTCCCGCCCGTCTCGTCGACGACGATGCCGACCGTGCTGCCGTCCGCCCAGGCGCAGGTGGTCTGTGAGGTGGCCGGGTACGCGAGCACTGCGCAGTCCAGCGCGCCGCCGAGCGGGCCGGCCGGGTAGTCCCGGCGCCCGACCACCGAGTCCCCGGACAGGTCCCGCATCGCCAGCCTGCCGAAGTACTTGTCCAGCTCGCGGCGGACGTCCGGGTAACTGCCGGTCAGGCCGACGACGGTCAGCGCGGTCCTGGTCGTCCCGGCCTCGCCGTAGCCCGCCACCGTCAGCTCCCGGTACGGCCGCAGGGCGGTCATCCGGCGCTCGTAGTCGGCGTGCAGGGCCAGGGTGTCGCCGTCGTCCGGGAGCCGCACCTGGTCGCCCAGCCGGTCCCCGAGCACGATCCGGTGCCGCGGCGGGGCGCCCGCCCCGGTCACCGCCGCCACGGTCAGCGCGGTCGCCAGGCCCACCAGGACCACCGCCGCCGCCACCGGCTTCGGGGACACCCGGCGGTACCAGGGCAGGGGAGCCACCGGTTCCAGGGTGTTCGCCCAGATCGCCCGGAGGCCGCCGGGCCGCTCCGGGGACTGCTCGGGTTCCATGCCGCGCGTCTCACTCTCGTATGGCCATGCGCTGGTCGAATTGACGGATGGTATGGCACGACGCCTCGACCACGCACCGGAGTTCCGGCGCCGGCCCCTTCGCCGGGCGGGTCCATGCCGGCCGTAACACGCGCCGGCGGACCTTAACCGGCAGGTGACGGCCGGTTCTCGGCCGGGAAACACCGTTCGGGCACGGTGGAGGCCATGGAGCACCCGAAGCCCTCCCGCCGCCGTGCCCACCAATGGCGCCGCGACGCCGTCGAACTCGCCGCCGTCTTCCTCTCCGTCACCGCCGCCGACCTCGTCGCCAAGCTCGTCGTCGACGGCCCGGACGGACCGGTCGTCCTGGGCACCTCCGCGCTCGCCCTGCTCGCCACCGCGCTGCTGCACAGCTGGTGGTCCCCGCATGCCCCGCCCCCGACGACCCTCTGGCGGGTCCGCACCACGGCGCTCGCGCACACCCCGGCGACCCTCGCCGACCACCGGATCACCCTGCTCTCGCTCCACCCCGAGGAGCTCTTCCTCCGCACCGAGCGCTCGGTGACCCCGACCGCCCTGACGGCGCTGCTGACCACCACCGGCCACACCGTCGAGGGCTGCCCGACCCGGATCGCCTGACCGGCTCGGGCAGCCGCCCCGCCCCGGCGGCAGGGGCCCGAGGGCCGTCCCCGCCGCCGGTGCGGGCCCGGGTCAGCCCCGGTCGGCCGGCCGCACCACGCACACCGCGTTGCCGAGCACGGCGCCGAAGCCGCCGAGCAGCGCGCTGGTGACGGCCTGGCAGGTGGCGGCCTCCTCGGCCGTCGCGGGGCCGTCGGCGACGGCCGGCTGGGCGAGGGCGAGCGGGAGGGCGAGCAGCAGGGCGCAGCAGGCCGCGGCCACTGCGGAGTTCTTGACGGACATCGGGAAGCCCCTTCGGGTCGGATCGGTTCGGCGGAGAGCCGAGCCATCCCTATCCGCAGGGGCTCCCCCGCTCACGGATCCTGGGCCGTCCGTGAGCGTGTCCGCCTCACCGGGCGCCCGTGCCCCGCTCCGCCTCCCGGATCGCGGCGGCCAGCTCGCGCCCTTGGGCCGGCCGGTGCTGCCCGAGGTGTAGATCACGTAGGCCGGCGAATCCGGTTCGACGGGCTCCTCCTCCTCCGCAGCCTCCTCCTCCGGCGGCGGGGCGTCGTCGAGGGTGACGAGCTCGGCCCCGGACGGGACCAGCGCGGCCGGCCGGTCGCGCAGGTGCGCCTGGGTCGGCACGACCCGGGTCCCGCTGTCCTTGACCTGTAAGCGGAGCCGCTCCTGCGGGTACTCGGGCGACAGCGGCGGGTAGGCGGCCCCGGCGTACAGCACGCCCCGGGCCCCGGCGACCAACTCGACGGAGGGCTCGACGTACAGGCCGACGCGGCCGTCCGGAACGGCGCCCAGCGGGCGCAGCCGCGCGGCGAGCCGGCGGGCGGCCGCGGCCGGCTCCCGGAAGGAGAGGCCGCCGCCCTCGCCGAGGACGCCCGGGGCGTCGGGCCGGGTGCGCGCCTGCCGGTCGAGCAGCCCGGTGAGCGCGGTGCCGGCCGGGGCGCGGCGGGCGTGCGGGAGGGCGGGGGTGGTGGTGCCGGGGGCACCGGAGGTGCGGGTGGTGTCGGGGGTAGGGAGGACTGACGGGGTCTTGCGCAGGGGAGAGGCCTCCGGTGCGTGGACGTACGGGCCCGGCCTCCTGCTCGCCAGGAGCGCCGGTGACTCCCCCACCGTCGGCCGCCCGCCGTCCCGGCCGCCCGAGGCACCGGCCGTGACCTGTGCCGGTGCCGTCCCCGGCCGGCCGCGCCGCCGTCCCGGGCCGGGGCCCGTGCTGTCCCACGCCGCCCGGCCGCGCCCCGGGCACTCGGGCGTTCACGATCACGTAACCGAACGGAAGCGCACCGTCGGTAGCGTCGGCGGCATGACGGCATCACGCACTCGCCCCGAACGGCTCTGGCACCGGCCCTTCCGCAGGTCCGACCGCAGGTGCGCGGCGCCCGAGGGCCAGGCCACCCGGCTGCCCGCGCTCACCGGCGGCCCGTACCGCAACGCCCGGCCGCACCCGCCCGCCGCCCGCGGCGCCGACCGGGCCCCGGAGGCCGCGTCCCGGCTGTCCCTGCCGGACGGGACGGCGCTGCTGCTGCGCCCTGCCGGTCCGGCCGACCGGGCGGCGGCGCGGGCGATGCACGACCGCTGCTCCCCCGCCGCGCTGCGGCTGCGCTACCACGGCCCGGTCCGCGACGCCGGCCGCTACCTGGACCACCTGCTGGGCCCCCGGCACGGCCGCAGCTTCGCGGTGGGCGCCCCGGACGGCCGGATCGTCGCGCTCGGGCACCTGATGTGGGACGACGACGAGGCCGAACTGGCCGTCCTGGTCGAGGACGCCTGGCAGCGGCAGGGGCTGGGCCTGGCGCTGCTGCGGCGGCTGTCGGCGACGGCCCGGGCGGCCGGCGTCCGGACGGTGTACGCGGTGACGCAGGGCGGCAACGCCGGGCTGATCGCCGCGATGCGGCGGCTGGAGGCGCCGCTGGACTTCCGGGCCGAGGACGGCACCCTGGTGATCACCGCCACGTTGGCCGCCGAGGATCCGGCCGACTGCGCCCACCGTCCGGTCCGCTGATCATTTCTTCACCAGATCCTTACCCGGGCCGCCAGGGAACCCCGCGGCCCCGGTGGGCGTCGTGAACTGGTGAAGGGTCCGTCCGTACACCGCCCTCCCCCACGGCCCGTCAGCGGCACCCGGGAGCGCGTCGCAGCAGGCGGCACGGGGTCCGGATCGTCCGGCCGGGCGACGGAGTCGGTAGGCTGACCCCCGTCCCCGCCGCCCGACGGCCCGTTATCCGGCCACGGGTGGTGCCGCAGCAAGGAGGAACCACTGAGCATGGCAGGCACCGAATCGGAGCCCACAGGCGCACGCGACGCCTCGCTGCCGGCCCGCGCCAAGATCGCGGTCACCGCCGGCCGGGTCGCCGCCGCCGTGTCGCGCAAGGCCGGGCGCGGGAGCGGCTCGGTGATCGGCGGCAAGGTCGCCCTCAAGCTCGACCCCGACCTCCTCGCCACTCTCGCCGACCACCTCGACGTCGTCCTGGTCAGCGCGACCAACGGCAAGACCACCACCACCCGCCTGATCGCCGAGGCGCTGCGCGCCGCCGGCCCGGTGGTCTCCAACGCCCTGGGCGCCAACATGCCCGCCGGCATCACCTCCGCCCTGGCCGGCGGAACGGACGCCCGCTTCGGCGTGATCGAGGTCGACGAGAAGTACCTGGCGACGGTCGCCCGCGACACCCGCCCCAAGGCGATCGCCCTGCTCAACCTCTCCCGCGACCAGCTCGACCGCGCCGCCGAGACCCGGATGATGGCCGAGAAGTGGCGCGAGGGCCTCCAGAACACCGAGGCCGTGGTCATCGCCAACGCCGACGACCCGCTGGTGACCTGGGCCGCCTCGTCCTGCAAGAAGGTGGTCTGGGTGGCCGCCGGGCAGGCCTGGAAGGAGGACGCCTGGTCCTGCCCCGCCTGCGGCGGCGTGATGCAGCGCCCCGGCGACGACTGGTTCTGCCAGGACTGCGGCTTCCGCCGGCCCAACCCGCACTGGGCGCTGCAGGGCACCCACGTGATCGACCCCCAGCGCGGCGCCTGGCCGATCCAGCTCCAGCTGCCCGGCCGGGCCAACCTGGCCAACGCCACCAGCTCGGCCGCCGTCGCCGCCGTGTTCGGCGTCGCCCCGCAGATCGCCCTGGAGCGGATGCGCTCGGTGGCCGCCGTGGCCGGCCGCTACGACGTGGTCCAGTACCAGGGCCGGGACATCCGCCTGCTGCTGGCCAAGAACCCGGCCGGCTGGCTGGAGACCTTCTCGCTGATCGACGGCCCGCCCGCCCCGGTGATCCTCTCCGTCAACGCCCTCGACGCCGACGGCACCGACACCTCCTGGCTGTGGGACGTCGACTACGAGCGCCTCGCCGGGCACCCGGTGTTCGTGATGGGCCAGCGCAAGCTGGACCTGGCCGTGCGCCTGGAGGTCGCCGGACTCCAGTTCCACGTGGTCGACACGCTGGAGCAGGCCGTCCGGATGGCCCCGCCCGGCCGGATCGAGGCCATCGCCAACTACACCGCCTTCCAGCAGCTGCGGAAGGTCGTGGCCGGCTGATGCCGCGCCCGCACACCAGTCTTTACGTGACGGAAGGCCTTCGAGGATGAGTGAGAGCAGCCTGCGCGTGGTCTGGGTCTACCCGGACCTGCTCAGCACCTACGGCGACCGGGGCAACGCCCTGGTCGTGGAGCGCCGGGCCCGCCAGCGCCACCTCAACGTGACCCGGATCGACGTCCGCTCCGACCAGGCGATCCCCACCAGCGGTGACATCTACCTGATCGGCGGCGGCGAGGACCGCCCGCAGCGCCTGGCCGCCGAGCGGCTGCGCGCCGACAGCGGCCTGGTGCGGGCCGCCGAGAACGGCGCGATCATCTTCGGCGTCTGCGCCGGCTTCCAGATCATGGGCCACGAGTTCATCAACGACCTCGGCGAGCGCGAGCCGGGCCTGGGCCTGCTCGACGTCTGGACCACCCGCGGCGAGGGCGCCCGCTGCGTCGGCGACGTGCTCGCCGACGTGGACCCCCGGCTCGGCCTGCCGCAGCTGACCGGCTTCGAGAACCACCAGGGCGTCACCCACCTCGGCCAGGGCGTGCAGCCCTTCGCCACCGTCAGCGTCGGCCGGGGCAACGGCACCGGCGACGGCACCGAGGGCGCCTGGCGGGACACCGTGTTCGGCACCTACCTGCACGGCCCGGTGCTGGCCCGCAACCCCGCCGTGGCCGACATGCTGCTCAAGCTGGCGCTGGACGTCAACGCCCTGCCGCCGGCCGACACCACCTGGTACGACGCGCTGCGCGCCGAGCGCATCGCGGCCGCGACGCGCCCCCAGTAGTCCGTCCGCACGCCCCGGCCCGGGTGCCCGCCATGCGGTCACCCGGCCCGTCGGCGGCCCGGACGTACCACAATGGGGCTGCCTACTGCACACCCTCCTCGGCAGCAGGCTGCACTTCCGCGCGGGGGCGCCGACGGCGCCGCTCCCGCGTCGGCTCCTGCCCGGCCGGACCAGGGGCCGTATGCTCGACTTCACGGCCGTTTTCGGGCCTTACGCCCGGATCGGCCGGTCCTTCACCCCTCGGCCACCTCCCCGCCACCGCGGTGTGGGAGCGCCCCGTTACGGTGACGGCTCGTCGTCCCAGCCTGTAGTCCGGCCGTTCCTCGGTTCTGCTCGGGAGTTGCAAAGTTCATGCGTATTGGAGTGCTGACCAGCGGCGGTGACTGCCCCGGCCTGAACGCGGTGATCCGGTCCGTGGTCCACCGGGGGGTGGTCGACCACGGCGACGAGATCATCGGGTTCGAGGACGGGTGGCGCGGGTTCCTGGAGGGCCACCACCGCCCCCTGACCCTGGACTCGGTGAGCGGCATCCTGGCCCAGGGCGGCACCATCCTCGGTTCCTCCCGGGTCCAGCCCAGCCACCTGCGGGACGGCGTGGAGCGGGCCAGGAAGTACTGCTCCGACCTCGGCCTGGACGCCGTCATCCCGATCGGCGGCGAGGGCACCCTGAAGGCCGCCAAGCTGATGAGCGACGCGGGCCTGCCGATCGTCGGCGTGCCGAAGACCATCGACAACGACATCGCCGCCACCGACGTGACCTTCGGCTTCGACACCGCCGTCTCGGTGGCCACCGAAGCCCTGGACCGGCTGAAGACCACCGCCGAGTCCCACCAGCGGGTCATGGTCGTCGAGGTCATGGGCCGGCACACCGGCTGGATCGCGCTGAACGCGGGCATGGCGGCGGGCGCGCACGCGATCGTCGTCCCGGAGCGCCCGTTCCACATCGACAAGCTCACCGAGGTCGTCCGCGAGCGCTTCGACCGCCAGAAGAAGTTCGCCATCGTGGTCTGCGCCGAGGGCGCCAAGCCCGAGCCCGGCACCATGCACTGGGAGGAGGGCACCAAGGACATCTACGGCCACGAGCGGTTCACCGGCATCGCCACCCAGCTCTCCCGCGAGCTGGAGCACCGGCTCGGCAAGGAGGCCCGCCCGGTGATCCTCGGCCACACCCAGCGCGGCGGCACCCCGACCGCCTACGACCGGGTGCTCGCCACCCGCTTCGGCTGGCACGCCGTCGAGGCCGTCCACAAGGGCGCCTTCGGGCACATCACCGCGCTGCAGGGCACCAACATCAACCTGGTGCCGCTGGCCGAGGCCGTCGCCGAGCTGAAGACCGTCCCGCAGGACCGCTACCTGGAGGCCGAGACGGTCATCTGACCACCTCCCGCCCCCGGGCCCCCGGAGCGTCGCCGCGACGCTCCGGGGGCCCGCGTCCGTCCCGGGCGGTTCGCCGGTCCGGCGGGCGGCCGTACGCCCCGGCCACTAGCGTGTCCGGCATGGAGATCCTCGCCTACGGGGTGCAGGCCGACGAGCGCCCGCTGCTGGAGCGGGCCTTCACCGGCCGGCACGGGTTGCGCTGCCTGGACGTGTTCCTCAACCGCGACACCGCGCCCCTGGCCGCCGGCTACCCGGCCGTCAGCAGCAGCGTCAACGCGGTCCTGGACGCCGAGACCCTCGCCGTCCTGGCCTCCGGCGGCACCAAGCTGGTCGCCCAGCGCTCCACCGGCTTCAACAACATCGACCTCGACGCCGCCGCCGACCTCGGCCTCACCGTCGCCCGCGTCTCCCACTACAGCCCGTACGCCGTCGCGGAGCACGCCTGGACGCTCGCGCTGGCCGTCAACCGCCGGCTCACCCGCGCGGCCAACCGCTCCCGCGAGTTCGACTTCCGCCTCGACGGCCTGCTCGGCCGCGACATCCACGGCATGACCGTCGGCGTCATCGGCACCGGCAAGATCGGCGAGTGCTTCGCCCGCATCGCGGCCGGCTTCGGCACCGAGCTCCTCGGCTGGGACATCGTGGAGAACCAGGCCTGCCGGGAACTCGGCATGCGCTACACCGAACTGCCCGAACTCCTCACCCACGCCGACCTGGTGAGCCTCCACGTCCCGCTCCTGCCCGCCACCCACCACCTCATCGACGCCGCCGCCCTCGCCCGGATGAAGGACGACGCCATCCTCGTCAACTCCAGCCGCGGCGGCCTCGTCGACAGCGCCGCCCTGGTCGAGACCCTGCGCGCCGGGCGCCTCTCCGGTGTCGGCCTCGACGTCTACGAGGAGGAGACCGGCATCTTCTTCACCGACCGCTCCATCCACGGCATCACCGACGACACCCTCGCCCGCCTCGTCTCCTTCCCCCAGGTCCTCGTCACCAGCCACCAGGCGTACTTCACCCGCACCGCCGTCGGCCAGATCATCGACGCCACCGCCCGCAACATCGACGACCACGCCGCCGGCCGCACCAACGAGAACACCCTCGTGCCGAGGAGCTGACCCGCCGGCGTTGCCGTGCCGGACCCCGTTTTGGCAGCCTGGCCCCATGGACGAGCAGAGGCGCGACGACGTACTGGCGGCCGTCGGGCCCCGGTTGCGGGAGCTGCGCCGCCGCGCGTCCCTGACGCTGGCCGAGGTGGCGGCCCGGACCGGGGCCAACGAGAGCACGCTCTCGCGCCTGGAGAGCGGGACGCGCAAGGCGACCCTGGAGCTCCTGCTGCCGCTCGCCGAGCTCTACGACGTCCCCCTGGACCAGCTCGTCGGCGCGCCCCGCACCGGCGACCCGCGCATCCACCTGCGCCCGGTGAGCCGCGACGGCATGACGTACGTCCCGTTGAGCCGCCCCGGCGGCGTCCAGGCGCACAAGCTGCTGATCCCGCCGACGCCGGGGCGCGAGCCGGAGCCCCGGACGCACGAGGGCTTCGAGTGGCTGTACGTGCTGGCCGGACGACTGCGCCTGGTGCTGGGCGCCCGCACCCTGGACCTCTGCGCCGGGGAGGCGGCCGAGTTCGACGCCCGCGTGCCGCACTGGCTCGGTCCGGGCGACGACCGGGTGGTGGAACTGCTGGTGCTGTTCGGGCCCCAGGGGGAACGGGCCCACCTCAGGGCCCGCAGCACCTGACGGCGCCCTTCGGCCCGCCGCCGGGGCCGGCGTCCGGCACACCGCGGCGGGCTCGCCGATCCGCGCCGGGCAGCAGCGCGCGCACCGCCCGAGGCCCCCGCGAGGATTCCGCCGCATCGGTGCGTCGATCCACCGGCGTCGGAATTCCGCCGGCGCCGTGATTCCACCGGTGCCGCCCGTGGGCCGGTGTGTCCAACACGGCGGTGCGCTCGCTACGGCAGTGCGCTCGGTACGGCGGTGCCCTCACTACGCCGGCGCGCCGTCCGCCGGGAGGGGAAGGGAAGGGACCTCCGACCCGAGCAGCCCGCGGTACCACGCGGCGGCCTCCGGGAGGCGGGCCAGCGGGCCGGGGCCCGGCGGGCAGGCGGCGAGCCGCCAGATCCGCTCGCTGCGGTACCAGTGGTCGCGGGCGATCAGGCCGAACTGCCGCTCCGAGACCAGACCGGGCGAACGGGCCAGCAGCCGGCGGCACTCGTCCCAGGGGACGGCCGGGCCGTGCGGAGCGGCCAGCAGGCCGAGGCCGTCCAGGGCCGCGAGCAGGTCCCCGCTGCGGACCGGCTCCGGGTGCGAGGCGTGGTGCACGCCCGGCGGTACGGCGCGCCCGTCCAGGGCGAGCGCGGTGATCAGCCGGGCCAGGTCCGTGCGGTCGACCATGGAGAGCCGGGTCCGGCCGCCCTCCCAGCGGACCGGCACCCGGTGGACCAGCTCGGCCAGCGCGCGCACCACCCAGCGGTCCCCGGTTCCGGTCACCAGCCCGGGGCGCAGCACGCACCCGCCGGCCGCCAGCGCGTGGCCCTCGCCGAGCAGCCGGGTGCGGCTCGCCTCGGACACCGGCGCGGGCGCCACCTCGTCCACCTCGATGCCCGCGTGCGGGCCCTCGCCGTAGACTGCCGCCGTCGAGAGGTGGACGATCCGCCGTACGCCGGCCCGGGTGGCGGCGGCCATCAGGGCGGCGGTGCCCCGGTCGTTCACCGCCTCGCACTCCTCGGTGCCGCCGTCGACCTTCGAGGCCAGGTGCACCAGCGCCCCGGCGCCCGTGCAGAGCTCGCCGAGCGCCTCCGGGTCGGCGAGGCCCCCCGGGATCCACACGGCGCCGGGTGCGGCGGCCCGCGGCGGCCTGCGGGCCAGGGCCCGCACCCGGGCGCCGCGCGCCGCGAGGGCCGCCAGCACGCCGGAGCCGATGAAGCCGGTCGCCCCGGTCAGCGCGACCGTGGGGCCGACCGGTCCGTGTTCCGTCGCCATCTCCGTGCCCTCCTCCTGACCGGTCGGCCAGTCTAGTCAGCGGGCGCCCCGGTGAGGAGACGCCCGTTCGGAGGGGGCGGGAGATACCCCGAGGTAAGGGCCGCCTAGGCTGTATGCCAAGCAAAACGGGCGAACCGGACTCCACCGGGGACCACGAGGACGGAAAGCAGGACCCGCCGATGGGCGACGGAATGTCAGGAATGCACCACCACGGCGGGATGACCCGACTAGGCCCGTTCACCTTGTCGAACGTCTGGACCTGGTCGCCGGACTGGGTGTTCCTGCTCGGTGGCCTGGCCCTCCTGGGGCTGTACGCGGCGGGCGTGGTGCGGCTGTACCGGCGCGGCGACCGCTGGCCGATCGGCCGGGCGGTCGGCTGGGCGGCGGGCGTCGCCACCATGCTGCTGGTCACCTGCACCGGGCTGAACGACTACGGCATGGCGCTGTTCAGCGCGCACATGATCCAGCACATGGTGCTCTCCATGCTGACGCCGATCCTGCTGCTGCTCGGCGCTCCGATCACCCTGGCGCTGCGGGCGCTGCGCCCGGCCGGCAAGGGCCGTCCGCGCGGGCCGCGCGAGCTGCTGGTGGCGCTGCTGCACAGCCGGTACATGCGGGTCGTCTCGCACCCGGCGTTCACCATCCCGATGTTCATCGCGAGCCTGTACGGGGTCTACTTCACCCCGCTGTTCGACTTCCTCATGCAGTACCGCCTCGGGCACATCTTCATGATGGTGCACTTCCTGCTCACCGGCCTGGCCTTCTTCTGGCCGATCATGGGCGTCGACCCGGGCCCGCACCGGCCCGGTCACGTGATGCGGATCATCGAGCTGTTCATGGGGATGCCGTTCCACGCCTTCTTCGGCGTGGCGGTGATGATGGCCGGCCACCCGCTGGTCACCACCTTCACCGTGGAGGGCGCGCCACCGGGGACGAACCTGCTGGAGGACCAGAAGCTGGCCGGTGGCATCACCTGGGCGTTCGGCGAGATCCCGACGGCCATCGTGCTGATCGCGCTGGTGTACCAGTGGATGGGCTCCGAGCAGCGGCAGGCCCGCCGCCGCGACCGCTCCGAGGAGCGCACCGGTGACGCCGAGCTGGAGGCGTACAACGCCTACCTGGCCTCGCTGCACAGGCGCGACCAGCGCGCGGGCGCCACTCCGGCGGCCCCGGCGGCGGGCGCCACCCCGGCGGCCGACGTCGGCTGAGCCCCCGGCCGCCCAGCGCGGAACCCCCGTTCCCGGGAACCCCCGTTCCACCCCCGGAACGGGGGTTCCGCCGTTTCCGGCACCGGGAACGCCCGTTCCGCCGGACTCTCCGGAACGGCGGTTCCGCCGAGCTGCGGAACGACCGTTCCGCCACATGCGTTCGAACAGGCATGCACGTCCTGCCGATCGCCGCCGCCCTGCTCTGCGGGTCCGTCCTGCTCTGGCCGCTCGGCTTCCTCCTGCTGGCGCTGTACCACCGCCGCCGGCCGGTGCCGGCCGGTGCCGACTACCTGGTGGTGCTGGGCGCCGCGTTGAAGGGCTGCGAGCCCGCTCGGCCGCTGGCGGCCCGGCTGGACGCCGCGCTGGCCCGGTTCGCCGCCGAGGAGGCCGCCGGGTACGCCCCGCTGGTCCTGGTGACCGGCGGGAAGGGCCCGCACGAGGACTGCACCGAGGCCGCCGCGATGGCCCGCTACCTGGTCGCCCGGGGCGTCCCGGCCGAGCGGATCCGGCGTGAGGAGCAGGCCGTGAACACCACCGAGAACCTGCGCTTCAGCGCCGCCCTGATGGCCGCCGAGCGCCCCGGCTACCGCTGCACGGTGGTCACCAACGGCTTCCACACCGTCCGCTCCGCCCTGGCCGCCCGCCGGGCCGGCGCCCCCGCCACCGTGCTCGGCGCGGACGGCCCGCTGGCGCACGGCCCGTACCTGCTGCTGCGCGAGGCCGTCGGCACCGCCCTCGCCCTGGTCGGCCGCGCCTGACCGGCGCTCCGGGCCCGGACAGCCCGCAGGCCCCGGGTCCGCAGGGGACCCGGGGCCTGCGTCGGCTCAGCCCGGCGGGGTTCAGCCGAGGTTGGCGAGCGCCTCGTTGAAGGTCTTCGACGGGCGCATCACGGCCGCGGCCTTGGCCGGGTCCGGCTGGTAGTAGCCGCCGAGGTCGACCGGCGAGCCCTGGACGGCGACCAGCTCCTCGACGATGGCCGACTCCTGCTCGGTCAGCGTCGCGGCCAGGCCCGCGAAGGCCTGGGCCAGCTCGGCGTCGGCGGTCTGCGCGGCCAGCTCCTGGGCCCAGTACATGGCCAGGTAGAAGTGGCTGCCGCGGTTGTCGATGCCGCCGAGGCGGCGGCTCGGCGACTTGTCCTCGTTGAGGAAGGTGCCGGTGGCGCGGTCCAGGGTGTCGGCCAGCACCTGGGCGCGGGCGTTGTCCGTGCTGCTCGCCAGGTGCTCGAAGCTGGCGGCCAGCGCGAAGAACTCGCCCAGGCTGTCCCAGCGCAGGTAGTTCTCCTTGACCAGCTGCTGGACGTGCTTCGGGGCGGAGCCGCCGGCGCCGGTCTCGAACAGGCCGCCGCCCGCCATCAGCGGGACGACCGACAGCATCTTGGCGCTGGTGCCCAGCTCCAGAATCGGGAACAGGTCGGTCAGGTAGTCGCGCAGCACGTTGCCGGTCACCGAGATGGTGTCCTCGCCGCGGCGGATGCGCTCCAGCGAGAACCTGGTGGCCTCGACCGGGGACTTGATCTCGATCTGCAGGCCGGTGGTGTCGTGCTCCGGCAGGTACTTCCTGACCTTCTCGATCAGCACCGCGTCGTGGGCGCGGTCCGCGTCCAGCCAGAACACGGCCGGGGCGCCGGTGGCGCGGGCGCGGGTGACGGCCAGCTTGACCCAGTCCTGGATCGGCAGGTCCTTGGTCTGGCAGGCGCGGAAGATGTCGCCCGGCTGGACGGCCTGCTCCAGCACCACGTTGCCCTCGGCGTCGACCAGGCGGACGGTGCCCGCGGTGGCGATCTCGAAGGTCTTGTCGTGCGAGCCGTACTCCTCGGCCTTCTGGGCCATCAGGCCGACGTTCGGCACCGAGCCGATGGTCGCCGGGTCCAGGGCGCCGTGGGCGCGGCAGTCGTCGATGACGGCCTGGTACACGCCGGAGTAGCTGCTGTCCGGCAGCACGGCGAGGGTGTCGGCCTCCTTGCCGTCCGGGCCCCACATGTGGCCGGAGGTGCGGATCATGGCCGGCATCGAGGCGTCGACGATGACGTCGCTCGGCACGTGCAGGTTGGTGATGCCCTTGTCGGAGTCGACCATCGCCAGGGCCGGGCCCTCGGCGAGCTCGGCCTCGAAGGACGCCTTGATCTCGGCGCCCAGGTGGGGCACGCCGTCGAGGCCGGCCAGGATGCCGCCGAGGCCGTTGTTCGGGTTCAGACCGGCGGCGGCCAGCGCCTCGCCGTACTTGGCGAAGGTCTTCGGGAAGAAGGCGCGGACCACGTGGCCGAAGATGATCGGGTCGGAGACCTTCATCATGGTGGCCTTGAGGTGCACCGAGAACAGCACGCCCTCGGCCTTGGCCCGGGCGACCTGCGCGGCCAGGAACTCGTTCAGGGCGGCGGCGCGCATCACCGAGGCGTCGACGACCTCCCCGGCCAGCACCGGCACCTTCTCGCGCAGCACGGTGGTGGTGCCGTCCTCGCCGAGCAGCTCGATGCGCAGCGCACCGTCGGCGGCGATCACGGCGGACTTCTCGGTGGACCGGAAGTCGTTCTCGCCCATGGTGGCGACGTTGGTCCTGGAGTCGGCCGACCAGGCGCCCATGCGGTGCGGGTGGGTCTTGGCGTAGTTCTTGACCGACTGCGGGGCGCGGCGGTCCGAGTTGCCCTCGCGCAGGACCGGGTTGACGGCGCTGCCCTTGACCTTGTCGTAGCGGGCGCGGACGTCCTCGTCCTCGGCCGTCCGCGGGTCGTCCGGGTAGTCCGGCAGGGCGTAGCCCTGGGCCTGGAGCTCGGCGATGGCGGCCTTGAGCTGCGGCACCGAGGCCGAGATGTTCGGCAGCTTGATGATGTTGGCGCTCGGGGTCTTGGCCAGCTCACCCAGCTCGGCCAGGGCGTCGCCGATCCGCTGCGCCTCGGTCAGACGCTCCGGGAAGCTCGCGATGATCCGCCCGGCCAGGGAGATGTCGCGGGTCTCCACGCGCACACCCGCCGTCGAGGCGTACGCCTGGACCACCGGCAGGAACGAGTAGGTCGCCAGGGCCGGAGCCTCGTCGGTGTGCGTATAGATGATGGTCGAGTCAGTCATCGGTACTCCGCTTCACGTCTCCAACGTCTTGACGTCAAGATATCTCGTCACGGGCCTCCGGCTCCACCTCCCCCCGCTTCCGGGCGCGCACCGGCCCGGTCCGCGGGTCCGCGGCCCCGCACCGGAGGCCGCGCGGAAGGACGCGGCAGGACACGCCGGGACGAACTCCACGGTGGTCCGGCTCGGAGCGCACGGCAAGCGGAACGCCCGACCCGCGGTTGGGGCCACCCGGGTGAGCCGGACGTCAGAAGTGCGTCAACGCGTGACCCCATTCGGTCAATGGAGCGTCAGGACGGACGCCTCCCGGGCCGGGCCGCCCTAGCGTCGAGGCAGTAGTTCCGGCAGGCACCACCACCCCAATCGGGAGCATCCGCATGGACCGCGTCGTCTGGCACGTTCCGGTCACCCCCTCCACCACCGGAGGCACCTCCGCACTCCGCCTCTTCCGCCTGCGCGACGGCCGCCGCTGCGCGGTCGGTTTCTCCAGCCCCGCAGCCCTCACCGCCCTCCTCGGGCCCGACCACGCGCACGCCGAGCTCGGCGAGCCGGCACTGCGCGCCCTCGCCGCCCCGCTCGGGATCGACACCCTGGTGCTGGATCCACGGCTGGTCGCGCCCTCCGTCAGTGCCCGTGCCCGCACCGCCCCCGCCGTGGCGGCGCCGTCGGCCGCGGTGGCCGCCGCCCCGGCCCCGACCGTCCGCCTCCAGCACCGGTGACCGCCCCGCTCCGGCTCGTCCCGGAGGGGCCGGCCGCCCCGGCGGGACGGGCCGGGCGAGCCCCGGCCGCGCTGCACGCGATCGCCCGGGTCAGCCACGGCCCGGTCCCGCTCGACTTCGACCGCCTCGCCGCGGAGTTCCCCGCCGTCCGCGGCGGCCTGGCCCTGGCCGGCGAGGCCGACCTCGAACTGCGGCTGGTCTGTACCGGCCCCGAGGAGCTCCGGACGGTCACCGCCGCCCTGCACCGCGCGGGTGCCGCCAAGGTGCACGTCGAGCTCGTCCTGCGCACCCTCACGCCGGCCCCGGTCGTCCTTCGCCCGGTGCCGTGACGGCCGGTCCGTGACCGCCCGGCCGGGCGCCCCGTCCCCTGCCTGGGGACGGGGCGCCGCCGCGCGCGCCGTCACTCCTGCCCGGGCCGCGGGTCCGGGTTGATCGCCTGGCCGTCGACGGGCTGGCCCCAGGCGTCGTCCCCGGCGGCGTCCACGCAGTAGCCGCTGCCCTCGACGTGCCCGCCCGCGCCGCGGCACTGGTCGGCGGTGACGTCCCGGCGCCCGGACGCCGCCGCTCCCGCGGTGGCGGCGACGGCCCCGGCGACGACGGTGAGCAGCAGGACGGCGGCGGTCGTGGTGGCCACCCGGGCCGGGAGTGAGCTGTTCATGCGGACCACCCCAGCACGCCGCCGGGCCGCCGGCGACCACAGGGCGCCCGCCCGGGTGGCCGCCCGAGCGCGCCGCCCTACTCCCGGGCCAGCACCGCGATCGCCCCGAGCAGCAGCGCCGAGCCCACCAGCAACCCGGCCGTCAGCGGCTCGCCGAGGAACAGCACGCCGATCGCCGCCGCCGTCGCGGGCTCCAGCAGGACGAGCACCGCGGCCGTGGTGCCCGGCACGGTGGTCAGCCCGGTGAAGTACCAGCGGTAGGCGAACAGGGTGGGCACCGTGCCGAGGAAGAGCAGCGCCACCGCGGTCACCAGCGGGTCCCCGTGCGTCGGCACGACGCCCTGGAAGCCCTGGAGGGCGAGCAGCGGGAGCAGGCAGAGCAGCCCGGTGGTGAAGGCGCCGGCACCGGCCCGGGCCGAGCCGCCGCCCCGCGCCCAGAGGGTGAGGCCGCTCTGGCCGGCCCCCGCGAGGACGGCCAGCGCGACACCGAGGGCCGGGCGGGGGCCCGCCGCCGGGGCGGCCACCAGCAGGGCGAGCCCGGCCAGGGCCAGGGCCACCGCGGCGGCCGCGCGGCGGGTCAGCCGCTCGCCGAGCAGCAGGTGGGCGCCGAGGCTGGTGAACACCGGGCCCGCGCCGATGGTGACCAGGGTCCCCAGCCCGAGGCCGGCGTACCGCACCGAGCCGAAGTAGGCGCACTGGCTGACCGCCAGGCCGAGCCCGGTCAGCACGGCGGAGCGCCGGCCGGCGCTGCCCCGGCCGGCGCGCGGCCGGCGGCCCGGCAGCAGGGCCAGGCAGAGCGCGGCGATGCCGAAGCGCCAGCAGGAGACGCCCACCGGGCCGAGCCCGCCGGTGCGCATCAGCAGCGCGGACACGGCGCCGCCCACGCCCCAGGCGACGGCGGCGGCGGAGATGGACAGGAGGCCGTGCCGGAAGGGCACGGCAGCGTACGAGGTCATGCGTCGGTACTCCACGATGGTTGCCGGTTCGGGTCCGCTGGGAACGCGGGCGGCAGTCATCGCCCCGGCTGCGGGCTGGTCCCGTCGGGCCGGAGGGGGTGGAGTGGGCCGCCCGCTAGCGGGCCGGCGGCGGAAGGATCACGAGACGCACGAGGCCAGCTTACGGGCCGCGCCCTCCCCGCGCCCGCGATCTTTCCCTCGCCCCCGAACGGCCGTAGCGTCACCCGGGCCGGGGCCCCCGGTGGCACGCCCGACGCGACGAAGGAGCGGAACACGATGGACCAGCTGACGTACGACGAGGTCGAGGCCGCCGGAGCGCGGATCGCCGGGCGGGTGCGCCCGGTCGCGGTGGCGCCGGGGGACGACGGCGGGCGGACCTGGCTGGCTCTGGAGTTCCTCCAGCACACCGGCAGCTTCAAGGCGCGCGGCGCGCAGAACTTCCTGCTCGCGCACGCCGAGGCGGGAACCCTGCCGGACACCGGGGTGACGATCGCCTCGGGCGGCAACGCCGGGCTGGCCTGCGCCTGGGCGGCCCGCGCCCTCGGCGTGCGGGCCACGGTGTTCCTGCCCGAGACGGCCTCGCCGGTGAAGCTGGCGCGGCTGCGCTCGTACGGCGCCGAGGTGCGGCTGGCGGGCCGGGAGTACGCGGAGGCGCTGAGCGCCTGTGAGCGGTTCGCGGCCGAGAGCGGGGCGCTGTCCTCGCACGCGTACGACCATCCGCTGATCGCCGCCGGGGCCGGGACGGTCCTGGCGGAGCTGTGCGCCGCGGTGCCCGGGCTGGACACGGTGGTGCTTTCGGTCGGCGGCGGCGGCTTGTTCGCCGGGGTGGCGGTGGCGGCCCGCGCGCACGGCGTGCGGGTGCTGGCCGTGGAGCCGACGGGCAGCCGGGCGCTGAACGCGGCCCTGGCCGCGGGCCGCCCGGTGGACGTCCCGGTGGACTCCGTCGCGCGGGACGCGCTCGGGGCCCGCCGCGCCACCGCCCTCGCCGTGGCCGCGGCCGCGCACGGGGGCGTCCGCTCGGTGCTGGTCGACGACGAGGAGATCGTGCGCGCCCGCCGCCGGCTCTGGGAGGAGCGCCGGATCGCCGTCGAGTACGCGGCGGCCACCGCGCTGGCCGCCCTCGACCGGGCCGAGGGCGAGCGGGTCGCCGTCCTGCTCTGCGGCGCCAACACCGACCCGTCCGATCTGGTGGACTAGCGCGGTACCGCTGTACGGCACCCACTATTCCCAGAACCGGGAAATCCGTCTATAGTGCCGCCCCACATCGCGCAGCCGAATTGCCGGGCAGATCGATCGAATACGTAACGTGCAAGCGACTGCCATGCCCCCTACCTGCAAGGACGTCCCGAAAAGAATGTAAACATTCAGTAATGAAATCTGTGCAGGGGCAGATGAAAAGTCCTACTGTGTGGCAACTCTCATCGCTCCGCCCACCTCGGGGCCCCCACCCACAGAGAGATCGTCCATGGCTTCCCTCAACCAGATCTCACCGCCCGACCAGGGCACCGGCGCCGGATCCGGCACCACCCACCGGTCACTGCGCCGCCACGTCGGGCTCATCGGCCTCATGTGGGCCTCGGTCGGCTCCATCATCGGCTCCGGCTGGCTGTTCGGCGCGAAGGAGGGCGTGATGGCGGCCGGCCCCGCCGCCGTCCTGTCCTGGGGCATCGGCACCGTCGCCATCGTGCTGCTCGCGCTCGTGCACGCCGAACTCGGCAGCATGTTCCCGGTCTCTGGCGGCACCGCACGCTACCCCCACTACGCCTTCGGCGGCCTGGCCGGCATGTCCTTCGGCTGGTTCTCCTGGCTCCAGGCGGCCACCGTCGCGCCGATCGAGGTCGAGGCGATGATCGGCTACGCCCGGCACTGGTCCTGGGCGGGCGGCCTGCTCAACGACGACAACACCCTCACCGCCAGCGGCTTCGCCGTCTCCACCGTGCTCATGGCGGTGTTCGTCGCAGTGAACTTCCTCGGTGTGCGCGTACTGGCCCGCACCAACAACATCGCCACCTGGCTGAAGATCTTCGTCCCGCTGTTCACCATCTTCGTGCTGGCCGTCACCAACTTCCACGGCTCCAACTTCACCTCGCACGGCTTCGCGCCGTTCGGCGCCCAGGGCGTGCTGGCCGCGATCAGCACCAGCGGCATCATCTTCGCCCTGCTCGGCTTCGAGCAGGCCATCCAGCTGGCCGGCGAGAGCCGCAACCCCAAGCGCGACATCCCGCGCGCCGTGCTCGGCTCGGTCGCCATCGGCAGCCTGGTCTACACCCTGCTCCAGGTCGTCTTCATCGGCGCCCTGCCCGTCAGCGCCTTCGCCAACGGCTGGGACAAGCTCGACTTCCCCGGCATCGACGGCCCCTTCGCGGGCCTCGCCACCGTGGTCGGCCTCGGCTGGCTGGCCTGGGTGCTCTACCTGGACGCCGTGATCTCCCCCGGCGGCAGCGGCCTGATCTACACCACCTCCACCTCGCGCATCTCCTACGGCCTGAGCCGCAACGGCTACGCCCCGCAGCGGTTCGAGGAGCTCGACCGCAACGGCGTGCCCTGGTTCGGCCTGGTGATCGCCTTCGTCACCGGCGTGATCTGCTTCCTGCCGTTCCCGAGCTGGCAGGAGCTGGTCGGCTTCATCACCTCCGCCAGCGTCCTGATGTACGCCGGCGCCCCGTTGGCCTTCGGCGCGATGCGCCGCCGCCTGCCCGCGCACGAGCGCCCCTACCGGCTGCCGGCCGGTCAGCTGATCTCCCCGGCCGCGTTCGTGGTCTCCAGCCTGATCATCTACTGGTCCGGCTGGCACACCCTCTCCCGCCTGGGCATCGCGATCGTGCTCGGCTACGTCCTGCTCGGCAGCTACGCCGCGTACGCGATCCGCAAGGGCCTGCCGAACGCGCCCCGGCTCAGCTGGAAGTCCGCCCAGTGGCTGCCGCCCTACCTGGTGGGCCTCGGCGTGATCTCCTGGCAGGGCAGCTTCGGGGACGGCACCGGCAACCTCCCGCTGTGGACCGACATGGCCCTGGTGTCGGCGTTCTCACTCGTCGTCTACTACTGGGCGATCCGGGTGGCCCTGCCGGCCGAGGCGATCGAGCAGGAGATCGCCGACGTCGAGGTGGTCGACGAGGGCGGCCACTGACCGGCCCCGCACCCGCGCGAGGGCCCGCCGGCCGTGCGACCGGCGGGCCCTCGCGCGTGCTCAGAGGCTCAGCACCGTCCGCAGCACCGTGGTGAGCTCGGCCGCGGCGTCCTGTGCCGGGCCGGGCGAGCGCCAGGCCACGAAGCCGTCCGGGCGGACCAGCACGGCACCCAGCGGGCCGATCCCGTGCAGGGCGGCGAAGTCCGCGCCGGGCTCCGGCGCCAGGTCGTCCTCGGGGCCGTCGCCGACCCGGTAGCCGTCCAGCGGGACGGCCAGCCGGTCGGCCGCGCGCCGGGCACCCGCCTGCCAGTCGCCGCCCTCGGGGCCGGTGAGCAGCACCATCGCCTGCTCGTACAGGTCCAGCGTGGACAGCCGCACCCCCGCCCGCAGCAGCCACTGGTGCGGGGCCCGGCTGCCCGGCTCGCCGGCCGCCTCGAACCGGTCGGGGACGACCGGGCCGGAGCGGTCCGCGCCGACCACCGCGCCCACCGGGTAGCGGTAGCCGAGCGCCACCGCCAGCACCCCGGCCTGCCGCCCCGTACCCGGCACCACGGCGTAGCCCGGGTGGCTGTGCTCGGCGGAACGCGCCGACGCCCGCTCGCCCGTCACCCGGGCGACCGGGCGGCGCTCCTGCCCGTACGTCTCCAGCAGCGCCGGGCCGGCCCAGCCGCCCAGCACGGCGGCGATCTTCCAGGCCAGGTTGTGGGCGTCCTGGATGCCGGTGTTGGAGCCGAACGCCCCGGTCGGGGACATCTCGTGGGCGGAGTCCCCGGCGAGCAGGACCCGCCCGGCGCCGTACCGCTCGGCCACCCGCTCGGCGGCGTGCCAGGGCGCCTTGCCGGTGATCTCGACGTCCAGTTCCGGCAGGCCGACGGCGGTGCGGATGTGCCGCTCGCAGCGCTCGTCGGTGAACGCCTCCAGCGGCTCGCCCAGCTCGGGGTGCCAGGGCGCGTGGAAGACCCACTCCTCCTGGTTGTCCACCGGCAGCAGCGCGCCGTCCGCCTCCGGGTTGGTCAGGTAGCAGGCGATGAAGTGGCGGTCGCCGACCACCTCGGCCAGGCGCTTGGCCCGGAAGGTGATGCTGACGTTGTGGAACAGCTCGCCCCTGCCGGACTGGCCGATGCCCAGCCGCTCGCGGACCGGGCTGCGCGGGCCGTCCGCGGCGATCAGGTACTCCGAGCGCACCACCCGCTCCTCGCCGCCCTCCCGGCTGCGCAGCAGCGACGTCACGCCGGTCGCGTCCTGCTCGAAGGAGACCAGCTCGGTGCCGAACCGCAGGTCTCCGCCGAGCTCCCGGGCCGCCCGCAGCAGCACCGGCTCCAGGTCGTTCTGGCTGCACAGGCACCAGGAGCTGGGGCTGAACCGGGCCAGCCGGCCGCCCGGGTCGATCTCCCGGAACAGCCACTCCTGCTCGGCGCCGGTCAGCGAGGGCGCCTGGAGGATGCCGTGGTTGGGGGCCAGGATCGAGGCCGCCTCGCGGATCGCCGGCTCGACCCCGGCCACCCGGTAGAGCTCCATGGTGCGGACGTTGTTGCCGCGCCCCCGGGGGTGGTGCGAGGTGTCGGCGTGCTTCTCGACCAGCAGGTGTCCGACCCCGAGGCGCCCGAGGAAGAGGGAGGCCGACAAGCCGACCAGCGAGCCGCCCACGATCAGGACCGGTACCCGGTCGTCAACCTTCGGATTCATCAATTGCTCCACCCTGTCAGGGGATTACGCGGCCGGCGGCCGCTCCCGGCGCCGCCCGCGACGACCCCGCACGGCCGGGGCCCCGCTCTTCCATCCCCCGCCGGAGGGGCCCCGTGCCGCCCCTTCGCCCGGATGGCTCGCAAATCTCGCGCCGCGCCCGGTGCGCCGCCCACGATCGACCTCAGGCCTGGCGCCGACTCGCCCGGCCGAACCGCCGTCGCACCGCCCTCCCAGGCCGGGGAGCACCCGCCGGGCACGGCCGACACGGCCCGCAGCGTGCGGCCCAGAGCAGAAAGTGGATCATGACAACTCTGTCCGAACCCCAGCCGAAGCAGCACGACGAGGCCGACACCCGGCTGCGGGTGGTGCTGATGCTGGAGATCCAGGACGGCGCCCAGCAGCGCTTCCTCGACGTGTACGAGCAGCTGCGCCACCAGGTGGCCTCCGTCCCCGGCCACGTCAGCGACCAGCTGTGCCAGTCGATCAACGACCCGCGCCAGTGGCTGATCACCAGCGAGTGGCGGGACCAGGAGACCTTCCTGGAGTGGGTGGACAGCCCGGCCCACCGGGAGATGGTCAAGCCGATGCACGGCTGCGTCAGCGACAACTTCCGCTCGCTGCGCTACGCCGTGCTGCGCGAGACCTCCGCGGCCGGCTCGACCGGCACCCGCGCCCCGATGGAGGTCCCGCCCGGGCTGCCGCGCACCGCGCCCGCCGGGCAGGTCGGCCCGCCCAAGGCCGAACCGGGCCCGGACGGGGTGGTCCGCCACGCGCTGACCTTCACCGTCAAGCCCGGCAGCGAGCCCGAGGTGGCCCGCATCCTCTCCGGCTACGCCTCCCCCCGGGCCGAGGTCGACGAGCACACCCGGCTGCGCCGCACCTCGCTGTTCATGCTGGGCAACCGGGTGGTCCGCGCCGTCGAGGTGATCGGCAACCTCGGCGACGCGCTGCGCCACGTGGCGATGCAGCCCGAGGTGCGGGCCGTCGAGGAGGCGCTCAACCCGTACCTGGAGGAGGCCCGCCAGCTGGGCGACCCGCAGGCCGCCCGGGCGTTCTTCGCCAGGGCCGCGCTGCCCGCCCGGCACCAGGCCGTCGCCGGCACCCGCGCCTCGGCCCGGCTGCACCGGCACGCCGTGCTCTACCCGGTCCGGCCGGGCCGCGGGCCGGAGGTCGCCGAGCTGCTGGCCGAGCACGACAACCTGGCCACCGCCGACCCGACCGGGCCGGTCGCGGCGGCCACCGTCTTCCAGCGCGAGGACGTCGTGGTGCGCCTGGTCGACCTGCGGGTCCCGGCCGAGGCCGACCCGGCGGCCGCCCTCGGCGTGGCCGACGACCGGCGGGCCGCGGAGCTCGCCGGGCTGCTCGACCTCGGCCCCCAGGGCGACCTGCGCACCTCCGCCGGGCTCGCCGCCTTCCTCGCCGCCCGCGCCATGAACCCGGTCACCGACCGCACGTCCGCCGACCCGGTCAACAACTGACGTTCCGCCACTCACGGGAGATCTCCATGACCACGCAGTCCCCACGGATCGTCAGCGTCCACGAGGCGCCGGAGAACCGCCGCCACGGTGCCGAGCTGCGCACCATGCTCACCCCGACCAGCTGCGGCGCGACCAGCGGCTTCATGGGCCTGGCGATCGTCAGGCCCGGCGAGCGGATCGGTGAGCACTACCACCCGTACTCCGAGGAGTTCGTGTTCGTCGTGAGCGGCGACCTGGAGGTGGACCTGGACGGCGAGCCCCATCCGCTCAAGCCGGACCAGGGCCTGATGATCCCGATCAACATGCGCCACCGCTTCCGCAACGTCGGCGACACCGAGGCCCGGATGGTCTTCCACCTCGGCCCGCTCGCCCCGCGCCCGGACCTCGGCCACGTGAGCACCGAGGGGACGGCCGCCGCCGGACCGCCGGAACAGGCCAAGGTGGTCTCGTGACCCGGCGCGTCGCCGTCACCGGAATCGGTGTGGTCGCCCCCGGCGGGGTCGGCGTCCCGGCGTTCTGGGACCTGCTGACCTCCGGCCGCACCGCGACCCGGGGCATCACGCTCTTCGACCCCACCGGGTTCCGCTCCCGGATCGCCGCCGAGGTCGACTTCGACCCGGCGGCGCACGGGCTGGGCCCGGAGGACGTCCGACGGGCCGACCGCTACGTGCAGTTCGCGATGGTCGCGGCCGACGAGGCGATCGCCGACGCCGGCCTGGACCTCTCGGTCGAGGACCCGTGGCGGATCGGCGTCTCGCTCGGCACCGCCGTCGGCGGCACCACCCGGCTGGAGCACGACTACGCCCTGGTGAGCGCGGGCGGCGCCCGGTGGGACGTCGACCACCGGCGGGCCGAACCGCAGCTGCACCGGGCCTTCGCGCCCAGCACGCTGGCCTCCGCGGTGGCCGAGCGGACCGGCGCGCACGGCCCGGTGCAGACCGTCTCCACCGGCTGCACCTCCGGTCTGGACGCGATCGGCTACGGCTTCCAGGCGGTGGAGGAGGGGCGCGCCGACATCTGCGTCGCCGGCGCCTCCGACTCCCCGATCTCGCCGATCACCGTCGCCTGCTTCGACGCCATCAAGGCCACCAGCGAACGCAACGACGACCCGGGGCACGCCTCCCGCCCCTTCGACGCCGACCGGGACGGCTTCGTGCTCGGCGAGGGCGGGGCCGTCCTGGTGCTGGAGGAGCTGGGCCACGCCCGCCGCCGCGGCGCCCGGGTCTACGGCGAGATCGGCGGCTTCGCCACCTTCGGCAACGCCTACCACATGACCGGCCTCACCAAGGAGGGGCTGGAGATGTCCCGGGCGATCGACCAGGCGCTCGACCACGCCCGGGTGGCCCCCGGCGAGGTGGACTACGTCAACGCGCACGGCTCCGGCACCAAGCAGAACGACCGGCACGAGACCGCGGCGGTCAAGCGCTCGCTCGGCGAGCACGCCTACCGGACCCCGATGAGCTCGATCAAGTCGATGGTCGGGCACTCGCTCGGCGCGATCGGCGCCATCGAGGTGGTCGCCTGCACCCTGGCACTCGCCCACGGCGTCGTGCCGCCGACCGCCAACTACGAGACTCCGGACCCGGAGTGCGACCTCGACTACGTGCCGCGAACGGCGCGCGAGCTGCCGCTGAGCCGGATCCTCTCGGTCGGCAGCGGATTCGGCGGATTCCAGTCCGCCGTCGTGCTCAACAGAACGGGGTGAGTTCCATGACGTCACGTCAGCAGGGCCGCCGGGCGGTGGTCACCGGCCTCGGCGTGGTGGCGCCGAACGGGGTCGGGGCCGACGCCTTCTGGAAGGCCACCAGGCAGGGCGTGAGCGTCCTCGACCGGATCTCCCGCGAGGGCTGCACCGGGCTCCCGCTGCGGATCGCGGGCCAGGTGAACGGCTTCGATCCGCAGGCGGCGGTCGACAACCGCTTCCTGGTGCAGACCGACCGCTTCACCCACTACGCGATGGCCGCGGCCGACCTGGCGGTGGCCGACGCCGGTTTCCGCCCCGACCCGGACCAGCCCTTCTCGGTCGGCGTGGTGACCGCGGCCGGCTCCGGCGGCGGCGAGTTCGGCCAGCGCGAGCTCCAGCAGCTCTGGGGCCAGGGGCCGCGGTTCGTCGGCCCGTACCAGTCCATCGCCTGGTTCTACGCGGCCAGCACCGGACAGATCTCCATCCGCGGCGGCTACAAGGGCCCCTGCGGCGTGGTGGCCAGCGACGAGGCCGGCGGGCTGGACGCCCTCGCGCACGCCGCCCGGGCGATCGGGCGCGGCACCGACGCGGTGGTGGTCGGCGCCGCCGAGGCCCCGCTGGCGCCGTACTCGATGGTCTGCCAGCTCGGCTACCCCGAGCTCAGCCTGGCCGACCAGGCCGACCGGGCGTACCTGCCGTTCACCGCGCGGGCCTGCGGCTTCTCCCCCGCCGAGGGCGGCGCGATGCTGCTGCTGGAGGACGAACGGGCGGCCCGGCTGCGCGGCGCCCGCGTCCGGGCCGAGCTGGTCGGCCACGGCGCCACCTTCACCGGGGCCTCCCGCTGGGCGGAGTCCCGCGCGGGGTTGGCGGCCGCGATCCGGATCGCCCTGGACGAGGCCCGCATCGCCCCCGAGGAGGTCGACGTGGTCTTCGCCGACGCCCTGGGGGTGCCGGAGGCCGACCGGGCGGAGGCCCTGGCGCTCGCCGACGCACTCGGCCCGGCCGCCGAGCGCGTCCCGGTGACCGCACCCAAGACCGGTACCGGGCGGGCCTACTGCGGCGCCCCGGTGCTCGACGTGACCGCCGCCGTGCTGGCCATGGAGGACGGCGTGCTGCCGCCCACCCCGAACGTCACCGAGGTCTGCCACGACCTCGCCCTGGTGACCGGCCGCGCCCGACCGGCCGAGCTGAACACCGCGCTGGTCGTCAGCCGCGGGCTGATGGGCTCGAACTCCGCGCTGGTGCTCCGGCGCGCACGGCCCTGAACCACCTCGTCACACCATCGAAGGGAAACCCCGTGAGCAACACCCTCAGCTATCCGGAACTCGCCGACCTGCTCCAGACCCGGGCCGGGGTCACCGTCGACCCGGGCGACCTGGCCCGCCCCGGCGCGGAGTTCGAGGCCTTCGGCATCGACTCGCTCGGCCTGCTCGGCGTGGTCGGCGAGCTGGAGAACCGGCACGGCCTCAAGGTCACCTCGGGCGCCGAGTCGGCCAAGACCCCGGCCGAGTTCCTGGAGCTGGTCAACACCTCCCTCGCCACCAAGGCTGGTGCCTGAGATGCCCGGACACACCGACAACGAGATCGTCATCGCCGCCCCGCTCGACCTGGTCTGGGAGATGACCAACGACCTGGAGAACTGGCCGCAGCTGTTCAGCGAGTACGCCTCGGTGGAGGTGCTCGACCGGCAGGGCGACCTCGTCCGGTTCCGGCTCACCATGCACCCGGACGAGAACGGCAAGGTGTGGAGCTGGGTCTCCGAGCGGGAGGCCGACCGGGACGCGCTCGCGGTGCGCGCCCGCCGGGTCGAGCCCGGCCCGTTCGAGTTCATGGAGATCCGCTGGGAGTACGCGGAGGTGCCGGCCGGCACCCGGATGCGCTGGATCCAGGACTTCGCCATGAAGCCGGCCGCCCCGGTCGACGACGAGGGCATGACCGACCACATCAACCGCAACTCGAAGATCCAGATGCAGCTGATCCGGGAGAAGGTCGAGAAGCGGGCGGCAGAGCTGTGACCGGCCTGCACCGGGCGCTGATCGTCGCCCGGATGAAGCCCGAGGCCGCGCCGGACATCGCCGAGGTGTTCGCCGAGTCCGACCGGGGCGAGCTGCCGCACCTGATCGGCGTCACCGGCCGCAGCCTCTTCCAGTTCGGCGACGTCTACCTGCACCTGATCGAGGCCGACCGCCCGCCGGGCCCGGCCGTCGCCAAGGTCGTCGGGCACCCGGAGTTCCGCACCGTCAGCGACCGCCTGACCGCCTACGTGCAGGCGTACGACCCGGCCACCTGGCGGGAGCCGAAGGACGCGATGGCGCGGGAGTTCTACCGCTGGGACCGCTGATCCGGCGGCCCCGACGAGCCCGCCCCCGGCCGTGCGCCGGGGGCGGGCTCACGCGTGCGCCGGGCGAGGCCGGGCCGGGCCGACCGGAGGTGAAACGGATTCACCCGGATCCCCCGGCCGGTCGGGTGAACACACCCGGGACTGCACCCGAAGGGCGCACGCCGCGCGCCGGTGCCGCCGCGCTCCGGTGGCAGGCGGCGGCACGGTGGATGACGGTGGATCAGGCGCACCTCCCGCGAGTCCCCTTGTCCGGCACCGTGCCGGCAGTCGCGGCCCCGCGCGCCGGAAGGATCATCCTCATGCGTTCTGCACGCACACTGCTCGCCGGGGCGGCCGTCGCCGCCCTGCTCACCGTCGGGACCCCCCTCGCCTTCGCCGACGGCGCCGACCAGGGCAAGAACCTGACCTGGCAGGAGAAGCAGGACAAGCCCGAGAAGACCTCGGACAACTCCAACTCCGCTGCCAAGGCCATCGACGACAAGAAGGGCGGCGCCGCCTCCGAGGAGCACAAGGGCGCCGACGAGCACAAGGGCGCCGACGAGCACAGGGGCACCGACGAGCACAAGGGCGCCGGCGAGCACAAGGGCATCGAAGCCAAGGGCGACGAGGACCACCGGACCCCGCACGGCGGCGTGCACACCGGCGGCGGCGGCCTGGCGCTGTCCGGCGGCGGGCTCGCCTCCGGCGCGGTGCTGCTGCTCGGCGGGCTCGGTGCGGGCGCGTACGCCCTGCGCCGCGGCCGTCGTGCCTCCGGCGCGGTCGCCTGACGCCGGCACCCTGATTCCGCCGCCTCCGGGCGCCTCCCCGCAGGGGCGGGGCGCACCGGGGGCGGCGGGCCGTTGCGGAACCGGTTGAGCGGAGGACAGGAATGACGGGCGGTCCCGCCTCTGGAATGACCCGGCTGCTGCGCGCGGGGATGGGCGCGGCAGCGGTCGGACTGCTGCTGATCTACAACTCGGTGGACACCGGGCCGGACGCCGGCGCCGAGGACGGCAGGGCCGCTCCCCCGGCGGCCGTCGGTTCGGCCGTCCCCGGGCCGGCCGGTGGCGCCTCCACGGCACCGGCCGGTGGCGCCTCCGCGGCGCCGGCCGCCGCGCCGGGCACGCCGGCGCTCAAGCGCGCCAAGCCGACCCGGCTGCGGATCCCGCAGATCGCCGTGGACGCGCCGTTCACCGAGCTGGGCCTCAGCCCGGCCGGCCAGCTCGACGCGCCGCCGCCGGACGACAAGAACCTCGTCGGCTGGTACCGGGACGGCGTCACCCCCGGCGAGCGCGGCAGCGCGGTGCTGGCCGGGCACGTGGACACCACCAAGGGCCCGGCGGTGTTCCTGCTGCTGAGCTTCCTGCTGCCGGGCAACAAGGTCGAGGTCAGCCGCGCGGACGGCACGGTCGCGGTGTTCTCGGTGGACTCGGTGGAGACGTTCGCCAAGGACGCCTTCCCCGACGCCAGGGTCTACGGCCGGACGCCGGACGCCCAGCTCCGCCTGATCACCTGCGGCGGCACGTACGACAAGAAGCGGCGGGACTACCTGGACAACGTGGTGGTCTTCGCCCACCTGGAGTCCTCCCACCCCGGCTGACCGGGCGCACGACGAGCGCCGGCCCCCGGGTTCCGGGGGCCGGCGCGCGGCGGGCGGCGGGGGGGCGGGCGCCGCCGCGCCCCGCGGCCGCGCAGGCGG
>NZ_JBISAI010000011.1:0-142904 GCF_044391605.1 Kitasatospora sp. NPDC018619 | reverse complement strand
CCCTTTTTTCCCGTTCACTCGTTTTATCTCCATAGCTTCTGTCCCCCGCCCTCGGGTGTGGGGCTCACCGCATCGGGCGGCCCCCCGGGCCGGGGGCCCGGGCGCTCGTCGTGCGGCGGGCGGCCTGGCTCAGCCGCTCACCACGGCCTCGAAGGCGTGCAGGTAGGGGTTGACGGGGCGGACGGCGGTGACGGTCAGTCCGGCCTCCGCCATCAGGCCGACCATGGACTCCTCGGAGTGCTTGGCGCCGCCCACGTTGAGCATCAGCATCAGGTCCATCGCGGTGGTGAAGCGCATCGAGGGGCTGTTGTCGACCAGGTTCTCCACGACGACGACGCGGGCGCCGGAGCCGGCCGCCTTCACCACGTTGGCGAGGGTGCGGCGGGTGCTGTCGTCGTCCCACTCCAGGATGTTCTTGATGATGTAGAGGTCGGCGCGGACCGGGATCTCCACCCGGCAGTCGCCCGGGATGAGGCGGGCGCGGGCGGAGAAGGCACCGCCGTCCTGGAGCCGGGGGTCGGCGCCGGCCACCACCTTGGGCAGGTCGAGCAGGGTGCCGTGCAGCGCCGGGTGCTTCTCCAGCAGGCTGGCCAGCACGTGGCCCTGGCCGCCGCCGATGTCCGCCACCGAGTCGATGCCGGTGAGGTCCAGGTACTCGGCGAAGTCCTGGGCGGACTGCCGGCTGGAGGTGGTCATCGCCTTGTCGAAGACCTTCGCCGAGTCGCCCGCGTCGCTGTGCAGGTAGTCGAAGAACTCCTTGCCGAACAGCTCGGGGAAGACGTTGCGGCCGGAGCGGACCGCCTCGTCCAGCTTCGGCCAGGCCTCCCAGGTCCACGGCTCGGTGCACCAGAGCGAGATGTAGCGCAGCGAGTTCGGGGCGTCCTCGCGCAGCAGCCGGGACATCTCGGTGTGCTCGAAGCGGTCGTCGCCGAGCTCCGCGAAGATCCCGTAGCAGGCGAGCGCGCGCAGCAGGCGGCGCAGCTGGCGGGGCTCGGTGTCGAGGGCGAGGGCGAGGTCGGTGGCGGTGGCCGGGGTGTCACCGAGCACGTCGGCGACACCGAGCCGGGCGGCCGCGCGGACGGCGGCGGCGCAGGCGGCGCCGAAGACGAGTTCGCGCAGGCGCATCGCGGCCTGGGCGCTGGTGTGGGCGGGTGCGGTGGTCATGGGTGGGTTTCCTCGGTCCTTGGGGTTCCTGGTGCGGCGGCGGGCGGCGGCGTTCTGCGGAGGCGGGGCGTCTGCGTTCGGTCGGGTTCAGTCGGGTTCAGCAGCGGCCGGCCGGCTCGGAGCGCGCGCAGGTGTTGCGGGCGAAGGTGTTGCCGGTGCCGGTGGCGGAGTCGCGGTCGGCGAGGTCGGCCGGACCGTTGCCGCTCAGCGTGTTGTCGGTGATCACGGCCCGGGTGTTGGCGACCCCGACGGCGCTCCGGAACAGGACGATGCCGCCGGAGAAGTCCGAGGTGCCGGTGTTGTCGCGCACCTCGTTGCCGGTGACCCGGGTGTCCTCGGTGCCGGTGAGCACGATGCCGGCGCCCTGGATGGCGCCCAGGCGCGGGTTGGCCGGGCAGAACCTGTTGTTGCCGACGACGGTGTTGTCCCGGACGTCGAGGTCCCCGGCGCGGGGCACGCCCTCGTCGCCGACCACGAACACGCCGGCGCAGTTGTCGCTGATCCCGTTGCTCCGGACGGTCAGCCCGCGCAGCCGGCGGACGGTGACGCCGACCCGGTTGCCGGTCAGTTCGTTGTCCTCGACCACGGTGCCGCCGGTGTCGGGCGAGCCGCCCTCGCGGTAGGCGTAGTTGGCGAGGAAGACGCCGGACTGGCCGTTGTCGGCCGAGCGGTTGCCGCGGATGGTGGCCCGGGTGGACATCTCCTGGCTGATGCCCTGCTGGGCGTTGTGGTGGACGAAGGTGTGGGTGACGGTCAGGCCGGTGGTGCCGCTGGCGTCGATGCCGTTCTTGCGGAAGCCGGTGACGGCGAGGTTGGCGATGGTGACGTCGGGCAGCGGCTGCCCCTCGGTGCCGACCACGCAGATGCCGTGCCCGGCGGCGGCGCAGGCGTTCCCGGCGTCGTCCCCGGGGGTGATCACGCTCTCCGCGCCGAAGCCGCGCAGGGTGACGCCGCGGGTGGTGATCCGCACGCTGCCCCGGTAGGTGCCGGGGAGGAGTTGGACGGTGTCGCCGGGCCGGGCGGCGTCGACGGCCTGCTGAATCGATTCGCCCTGCCGGACGGTGATCAGCGGCAGGCGACTGTCGGCGCGGGCCGCCGGGGCGGCGGCCAGAGCGGTGAGGACGGTGGTCAGGGTGGTGGCGGCGGCGGTGGCCGCGGCGAGGTGGTGGACCCGTCGCGTGGGCATGGGAGGTGACCTGTTTCTTTCGGCGCGCGCGGTGCTCGTGCGGGTGGTGTGGTCCCCCGCCCGGTCCGGCGGTGCGGGTTGACGCGCTGTGCGCGGATGGTGACGGCCGGTGGGTGCGGCCGTGTCGACGGTACGGGCGGCCGGGCGGGGCCGCCACCAGGGCTGGGCTGCGGGGCTGACGGGGCGTCGACCAGGAGTGGGACGGCCCGGCGTGGCGCGGGGACGGGGGCCGGGCGGGCGGTCGGGCGCGGCGGGAGTGGCGGGTGGATGCGGGCGCGGGGGCGGCGGGTGGGGGCGGGCGCGGGGGCGCGTTCACTCGATCGAGGACAGCGGACCACTCCTTCCGGCCGTTGGTACCCGGGGCCGGGCGCATGACATGCTCGGAGCCATGACCAGCGCACCCGTACCGCCCGCCGCCGCCCTCCGCAACCCGATCGGCGCCCACGTCCCGGTGGCCGGCCGCGGACTGGCCGGCACCGGCCTGGCGTACGCGGAGCGGGTCGGCGCGGAGACGGTCCAGGTGTTCGTGGCCAATCCGCGCGGCTGGGCCACTCCCCCGGGCAACCCGGCCCAGGACGAGCAGTTCCGCACCGCCTGCGCCGACCGGGGCGTTCCGGCCTGGGTGCACGCCCCCTACCTGATCAACTTCGGCTCGGACAACCCGGCCACCCGGGAGCGCTCCGCCGACTCGCTGCGGCACTCGCTGCGCCGCGGCCACTCCATCGGCGCGCTCGGCGTCGTGCTGCACACCGGCTCGGCGGTCGGCACCGCCCCCGGCGGCGGGTCGCGCCGGGCCGAGGCGATGGCGCAGGTCCGGGCGGACGTCCGGCCGCTGCTGGAGGAGCTGGACGGGCTCGGCGACGACGCGCCCTGGCTGCTGCTGGAGCCGACGGCGGGCCAGGGCAGCTCGCTCTGCTCCCGGCTGGAGCAGCTGGCGGAGTACGTGGAGGCGCTGGACCACCACCCGAAGGTGGGGGTCTGCCTGGACACCTGCCACGCGTTCGCCGCGGGGCACGACCTGGCGGAGCCCGGCGGGGTGACGGCCGCCCTGGACGCGCTGGCCGCCGCGGCCGGACCGGGCCGGCTGCGGCTGATCCACGCCAACGACTCCGAGGACGTCGTCGGCGCCCGCAAGGACCGGCACGCCAACATCGGCGCCGGGATGATCGGCGCCGAGCCGTTCCGCGAGCTGTTCGAGCACCCGGAGACGGCCGGGGTCCCGCTGCTGGTGGAGACCCCGGACCGCAAGCACGGCGGGGACGGCACCGGGCACGCGACGGACATCGCGGTGCTGAAGGAGCTGCGGGGGCGGGCGGCGGTCCCGGGCCCGCGGGCCCGTACCCGTGCGGCGGACCGACGGGAACCCGCCGCCGCCCGACGGCCCCGATAGGGCCGGGTCTCCCCGGACGGCAGCGGGCGCGCAACGGCAACCGGCCCGGGACGGCGGCAGGCCCAGCACGGCACGGCAACCGGCCCGGCACGGCAACCGGCCCGGGACGGCCGCGAGCCCGGAGGCCGACGGACGGCCTCCGGGCTCGGCGGGGCAGAGGTGATCAGCAGCCGCAGTCGCTCTCGCCGTGCTCGGCGTAGTTGAACCAGCTGGCGTGCGGACCGAACAGGCCGACGCCCGCGGTGCCGGACTCCAGGCTCTGCCCCTCCGACTGCGTCGGAGCGAAGCCCCCCGCCATGGCCGAGGTCGGGACCGCCACCACGGCACCGGCCACGGCGACGATCACGGCGAGCTTGCGGATCTTCCCACGAAGCGACATCTGATGTCCTTTTTGGTTCGTCTCTGGTCCTCAACCCGCGCCCGCGACCGGCCCGTTCGGCCGCCCGGCAGGCCGGGCGGCGCCCCACCGGGGAGGCGCCGCGCCAACGTTGGCACACGAACGCGCCGCTTCGGGCGCGCGCCGCAACCGGGCTGAGGCAATCGAGTGAGACAACTCCCCCGGCCGGACGAATCCCGCCGCACCGCCGTGAATCCGGGTGGACCGTCGCGAACCCGGTCGAACAGCCGCGCGGAGGGCGCCGGACGAGTCCCCGTCCCAGCGCCCCGCAGCCACAAATCTTGCGGTGACGGACCGGGCGAACTGAACAAATCCCATCGATTTGGTGCAAGGTCCCGCCTCATCCGAGCATGAATGGTCGCTCCATGGCGCTCCACCGAGCGCGGGCACAGCAGCACGAAAGGCGCACCACCCTCATGCAGACCAGCCCCGCCGCTCCGCGGCAGGCGACCCGACCGAGCGGCCCGGAGACCCCGGCACCGCTCGGCTCCCCGCCGCCCGGCCCCGCTCCGGCCGCCCCGACACCGCGACCGACCGGCCGCCGCTTCGGGCTGGCGACCGCCACCGCCCTGGTGATGGGCAACATCATCGGTGGCGGCATCTTCATGATCCCGGCGGCCGTGGCGCCCTTCGGCACGGTCAGCCTGGTCGCCTTCGCGGTGCTCACGGTCGGCGCGATCGCGCTGGCGCTGGTCTTCGGGCAGCTGGCCCGCCGCAATCCGCGCACCGGCGGGCCGTACGTCTACGCCCGCGAGGCCTTCGGGGACTTCGCCGGCTTCCTGTCCGCCTGGTCGTACTGGATCACCACCTGGGTCAGCAACGCCGCACTCGCCGTGGCCGCCGTCGGGTACCTGGACGTGCTGCTGCCGCTGCACCACTCCGTCCCCCTGGAGATCACCGCCGCCCTGGCCTTCCAGTGGCTGCCGGCCCTGGCCAACCTGGCCGGCACCCGCTACGTCGGGGCGGTCCAGCTCGTCTCCACCGTGCTGAAGTTCGTCCCCCTGCTGCTGGTCTCGGTGGGCGGCCTGTTCTTCTTCGACCCGAAGAACCTCGGCCCCTTCGACGGCACCGGCCAGGGCTGGGCGGGCGGCATGTCCGCCGCCGCGGCGATCCTGCTGTTCAGCTACCTGGGCGTGGAGTCGGCCGCGATGAGCGCCGGCCAGGTCCGCGACCCGGAGCGCAACGTCGGCCGGGCCAGCGTGCTCGGCACCACCGGTGCGGCGGTGGTGTACCTGCTCGGCACGGTCGCGGTGTTCGGCACCGTCGCCCACCAGCAGCTCGTCCACTCCAGCGCGCCGTTCTCGGACGCCGTGGACGCCATGTTCGGCGGCACCTGGGGCGGCACGGTGATCGCCGCCGCCGCGCTGGTCTCGATGGCCGGGGCCCTCAACGGCTGGACCCTGCTCTCCGCCCAGGCCCCGTACGCGGCCGCCAAGGACGGGCTGTTCCCGGCCGCCTTCGCCAAGGAGCGGCGCGGGGTGCCCACCTTCGGCGTGCTGGTCGGCGTCTCGCTGGCCTCGGCACTGACCGTGCTCAACTTCGCCAGCGGCGCGAAGGGCGCCTTCGAGATCCTCGTGCTGGTCACCACCTTCACCGCCACCGTGCCGTACCTGCTCTCCACCGCCGCCCAGCTGTACTGGCTGGTGCGCGGGGCCGGCGAGAAGGTCGACCGCGGCCGCCTGGTGCGCGACGCGGTCCTCGGCCTGGGCGCCTTCGCCTTCTCCCTCTGGCTCGTCGCGGGAGCCGGCTACGCCGCCGTCTACCAGGGCGTCCTGTTCCTGTTCGCGGGCGTGCTGGTCTACGTCTGGATGGCAGGCCGCCGCCGCGACTGACCGCCGAGGAGCCCCCCGCCTGAACCCCCCTGACGCGCACCGGACTTGTCCGGTGCGCGTCCAATGTGCACAAGGATTTCACTTCCCGGATCTACCCGCGTAGGTGCCCGGATCGCCACACTGGCGCACGCAATTCAGCAGTTCATCCGATCTGATGATGGAGCGTCCGCCATGGCCCCCGCCGCACCCGCGCGCCGGTTCCCGTCCTGGATACCGGCTGCCGCCGCCCTCGCCGCCGTGACCGTGGTCACGACCGGCACCCCCGCCCAGGCCGCCCTGCCGACCCCGATCTCCGCGGCCACCGCCCGCAGTTACCTCGCCGCGATGCCCGCCACCGCGGAGAGCCACGGCGACACCTACGACCGCACGCTGTTCCCGACCTGGATCACCGTCAGCGGCACCTGCGACACCCGCGAGTGGGTCGTCAAGCGGGACGGCACCAACGTCGCCACCGACACCTCCTGCAAGGCCACCAGCGGCTCCTGGTCCTCGCCGTACGACGGCGCGACCACCACCAACGCCTCCTCCTTCGACGTCGACCACCTGGTGCCGCTCTCCGAAGCCTGGGCCTCCGGAGCCTGGGCCTGGACCACCGCCCGGCGCCAGGCCTTCGCCAACGACGTCACCCGCCCCCAGCTGCTGCTGGTCTCCGCGAGCAGCAACCGTTCCAAGGGCGACCGCGACCCGGCCGAGTGGCTCCCGCAGGCCTCCTACCGCTGCACCTACGCCCGGGCCTGGGTGCAGGTGAAGCAGTACTACGGCCTGAGCGTGGACGGCGCCGAGAAGGGCGCGCTCACCGGCATCCTCGCCGACTGCTGAGGCCCGTGCCCGCCGCGGCCCGGCGCCCCTGCCGGGCCGGGCCGTAGCGGGCCGAGGCCGGGCGGGGCGCGGTCAGGCGGCCCGGTCCGGCGGGAAGGCGACGGGGTAGGCCTCGGCGAAGTCGGCCGAGCGGGCCACCTCGCGCCACCTGCTGTCCTCCGCCAGGAGCCGCCGGTCCATCGCGATCGCGCCCTCGGCCGCGTTGACCCCGAGCGGCAGGTGGTGGGGGATGTCGCGCCGCTTGGCCACCCGGACGAGGATCTCCGCGGCGCGGAGCGGGTCACCCGCGGCACCGGCGCCGCCCTGCCGCGTCCGCCGGTTCATGGCGCCGACCGTCTCCTCGTACGCCTCCGGGACGTCGTGGACGACCATCGAGGAGCCGGCCCAGTCGGTGCGGAAGCCGCTGGGCTCGACCACCAGCACCCGCACGCCGAAGGGCTCGGTCTCGGCGCGCAGCACCCGGCTGAACCCGTCGATGGCGAACTTCGCCGCCTGGTACGAGGCGATGCCCGGCGAGCCGCCGACCCGGCCGCCCACCGAGGAGAACTGCATGACCAGCCCGCCCTGCTGCTCGCGCAGCAGCGGGAGCGCGGCCTTGGTGACGTGGTAGACGCCCCAGAAGTTGGTCTCGAACTGGGCGCGGAAGTCGGCGTCCTCGGTGGTCTCGATCGGCGAGACGTTGGCGTAGCCGGCGTTGTTGACCAGCACGTCGATCCGGCCGAAGGCGGCGTGCGCCTCGGCGAGGGCGGCGCGGGCGGCCGCCGGGTCGGTGACGTCGAGCGCGATCGGGCGGACTCGGTCGCCGAACTCCTCGACGAGATCGGTGAGTTGCTCGGGCCGACGGGCGGTCGCCGCCACCCGGTCGCCGGCTTCGAGGGCGGCGCGGACGAGGGCGCGGCCGAAGCCGCGCGAGCTGCCGGTGATGAACCAGGCCTGTTCCGTGTTCTGCTCCATGCCGACAGTAAAACACCGTTGCGTTATTAGCGCAACGCCGTTGCGCTAATACGGCAACGACGTTGCCCTACCATGGGTGCGTGGATGAAGCATCGGAGTTCAAGCGCGCACGGTCCCCCGAGGCCAAGCGCCGGCGCGAGGCCGCGATCCTGGCGGCGGCCCGGTCGCTCGGCGGCGAGCACGGCATCAGGGACGTCACCCTGACCGACATCGCGGCGGCGGTGGGGATGCACAAGTCGGCGCTGCTGCGGTACTTCGAGACCCGCGAGGAGATCTTCCTGCGGCTGACCGCCGAGGGCTGGGCGGAGTGGTCGCAGGCGCTGACCGCGCGGCTGCGGGAGAGCGCGGAGCCGGGCCCGGCCGCCGTCGCCGGGGCGTTCGCCGCCACCCTCGCGGCCCGCGGGCTGTTCTGCGACCTGCTCGCCCACGCCCCGCTCAACCTGGAGCGCAACGTCTCGCTCGACGCGGTGCGGGAGTTCAAGCTGGCCACGCTCGCCGCCCGGGTGCCGATCAGCGCGGCCGTCCGCGAGCAGCTGCCCGTCCTGGACGAACAGGACATCGTCGACCTGGTCGCGACCGCCGTCTCACTGGCCGGGGCGATGTGGCAGATCGCGAACCCGGGCGCCGAGGTCGCCGCCCTCTACCGCGGCGACCCCCGGCTGGCCCACGCCGTCATCGAGGTCGAACCCCGGCTCGCCCGCGTCCTGACCGCCACCCTCGTCGGCCTGGCCGCGGGCCACGGGGAGCCCGGCGCCTGACCGGGGCGGGTGGTGGTCAGGCCGCGCGGGCGCGCGCTCACGACACGCGCTCGGGAAGCTCCGCACCGGCCCGCAGCAGCCTGACCTGCCGCCGGACCAGCAGGAAGCAGGGCAGGCAGACCACCGCCATCGCCAGGAAGGCCCAGTGCGGCGAGAGCGTGTAGAGCGGGCCGGTGACGGCGGTGACGGCGGCGACCCCGAGGCCGATGGCCAGCCCCGAGTAGAGCGCCTGGGCGTCGGACCAGAGCTCCTCGGGGACGTGCTCCTGCACGCAGCGCGCGTGCGCGACGTGGGTCAGCGCGAAGGTGCCCGCGTGCAGCGTCTGGGTGAGCACGACGACGAGCAGCGGCACCGGCACCGCGAGCAGGCCCCAGCGCAGCAGGGAGAGCGCGGCCGCCGCGGCGAACAGCGCCGGCACGGGGTAGCGGCCGAGCACCGGCCCCGCGTACTTGAACAGCAGCAGCTCGCACCCGACGGCCAGCGCCAGCATCAGGCTGACGTTGATGCTCGACACCCCGAACCGGCCGAAGTACTCGACGCCGAAGGCGTAGTACGCCGCGTGCGCGCCCTGGAGCAGCACCGAACTGCCCAGCCCGAGGAGGTAGACGCGGTTGCGCAGCAGCCGGCCGCGCCCGCCCCCGGCCACCGTCGCCACCGTCGGGAACCCGGTCGGGCGCGCCACGTCCGCCAGCGCGAGCAGCAGGCACCCGACGACGAAGACCCACACCAGCGCGCCGTCGCCGGCCGTCCGGCCGACCACGCCGGACACGCCCAGGCCGACGAGGAACCCGGCCGAACCGAAGTAGCGCACGCTCCCGTAGTCGACCTGGCCGCTCGCCGCGCCGCTGGTCGCGAGGGTCTCGCTCAGCGGCATCAGCAGCGGGTAGCTGATCCCGATCAGGACCGCCAGCGCCATCATCGCGGGGAACTGAGGGTGCGTCAGGCACAGTGGGGCGAGCGCCGTCGCCGTCCAGGCGACCAGTCGGGACAGTCTCCGCAGCGGGACCGTCCGGCAGAGCACCGGGAAGACGACGGCGATCGAGACCGAGCGCGACAGCAGGCCCGCGGTGATGACCGCGGTGACTTCCGTCGCCCCGAAACCGGAAGCGAGCAGCCACACCCCCCAGTAGGAGAGGTACGAGCTCCAGGTCAGGAAGAACAGGAAGAACCTGGCCGACAGCCACACTCGGAACGACATCTCAAGTAGCCCCTACACGCACTCAGTTGCTCGTGGCCAGGTGGCCGACCGCCTTCGCGACCGCCAGCGCCGCCCGCTCGCACTGCTGTTTGTCGACGTCGAGGTGGGCCACCAGCCGGACCGTTCGCGGTCCCATCACCGAGACCCTAACGCCGGCCGCCGCGCAGATCTCCTGCACCCCTGCCGCGTCGGGGACTTCGACGAACACGAGGTTGGTCTGGGGCTCCCGGACGTCCAGCCCGGCGTCGCGCAGCAGACCGGCGACGAGGGCCGCGTTCGCGTGGTCCTCGGCCATCCTCCCGATGTTGTGCTCGAAGGCGTGGATGGCGGCGGCGGCCAGGATCCCGGTCTGCCGCATCGAGCCGCCCATCCGGTGCCGCATGACCCTGGCCTCCTCCACGCGGTCGGCGTCGAGGAGCAGCACGGTCCCGGCGGGCGCGCCGAGCCCCTTGGAGAAGCACACGGACAGCGTGTCGAAACAGGCGCCGTAGTCCGCCAGGGGGACGCCGCTGGCGACGTGGGCGTTCCAGATCCGGGCGCCGTCGCAGTGCACCGTGACCCCGGCCTCGCGGGTGATCCGCCGGATCTCCCGCAGGGCGGCCAGGGGGTAGACCACGCCGCCGGCGGCGTTGTGGGTGTTCTCCACCGCCACCGCCCGCGTCCCGCTGCCGTACGCGGTGGCGGGCCGGATCATCCGGGCGAGCACCTCCGGGTCGATCAGGCCGTCGTCGGAGACCGTCGTGCGGGTCAGGATCCCGCCGTGCCAGGCGACTCCGCCGTCCTCGTAGAGCAGGAAGTGCGCGCCGGCGTCGGCCAGCAGCTCCTGGCCGGGCGGCACCAGCAGGCGCAGCGCGAGCTGGTTGGCCATCACCCCGCTGGGCAGGAACAGCGCGCCGGTGAACCCGAAGGCCTCGGCGGTCATCCGCTCCAGCCGGATGACCGTGGGGTCGTCGCCGAGGGTGTCGTCGCCGACCTCGGCGGCCGCCATGGCGGCGCGCATGGCCGGGCTGGGCCGGGTGACGGTGTCGCTCCGCAGGTCGATGGTCTGGTTCGTCACGGTGCTCCCTTGGGATCGGGTGCCGAGCGGACGGCCCGGCCCGCGGTGAGGGCGGTGAGGCTGTCCGTGAGGCAGTCGAAGAAGAGGTCGGGGTGGTCGCGGAAGTAGAAGTGGCCGCCGGGCAGGATCCGGACCTCGGACGGGCCGGTGGTGTGCCGGCCCCACTCGCGGAGCCGGGCCTCCTCCTCCCAGTCGTCGGTGGCGCCGAGGGCGAGCACGGGGCAGCTCAGCGGGGCCGTCGGGACGTGCCGGTAGGTCGCGACGACGGTCAGGTCGGCGTGCAGGTTGGTCAGGTACAGCTCGCGCAGCCGCTCGTCGCTCCCGAGCTCGGGTGGCAGCGGCCCGTACCGCTCCTCGACCCGGGGGACGAAGTCGACGCCGTCGAGGAGGTGGAGCGGCAGGCCGGGGCGGTGCAGGTGCGGGGGGCCGTTCACGGACACGATGAGCTGCTCCGGCTCCGGGCGGCCCAGGGCCCGCAGCGCGACGGCCGTCTCGTAGGCGACGATCGCGCCGAGGCTGTGGCCGAGGAAGGCGTACGGGCCGGCGAACTCGGCCTGCTCCGTCAGCGCGCCGACCAGCTCCCGCATGTCGGTCACGGCAGGCTCGCGCATCCGGCTGCCGCGGCCCGGGAGTTGGACCCCCCACACCTCGACCTCCGCGGGGAGCCGGTCCGCCCAGCGCAGGTACTCGCCGGGCGAACCGCCGCTGTGCGGGAAGCAGTAGAGGCGCAGCGCGGCGTCGGGGCGCCGCTGACGGCACATCAGCCACCGGGGTGGTGCCACGGTCGTCCCCACCTCCTTCCGTCGGTCAGTTCTTCTGGAGCAGGGCGTCGTGGGCCAGTTCGTCGACCGCGCCGTGGTCCACCTTGCCGTTGGGCAGCTCGGGCAGCCGGGGCAGCGCGACGATGCGGGTCGGTACGGCGACGGCCGGCAGGCGCTCGATGAGGTGCGCCCGGAGGCTGCGCTGGTCGACCTCACCGGTCGTCGAGCTGACGAAGCCGACCACCTTCTTGCGCCCCCGGACGCTGCACACGCCGACCGCGGCCGCCGTCACGTCCCGGTGGGTGCGCAGCGCCTGTTCGATCTCGGAGCGGTCGACGCGCATCCCCCCGAGCTTGAGCTGGTGGTCGGCGCGGCCGTGGAAGCGCAGTTCGGCCCCGGCGGTGACGGAGACGATGTCCCCCGTGCGGTACAGCTCGCGGGCCGGCTCCGCGAGGCCCGGCCCGCCGATGTGGAGCTCCCCGGGGGTTCCGGGCGGTACGGCGGCGCCGTCGGCGGACCGCACGTACAGGCTCGTCCCGGGGACGGGGCCGCCGATGGGCACGTCCGGGAGGTCCGCGTCGGCCGGGGTGCACTCGTGGACGGCGCTCCAGACCGTGCACTCGGTCGGGCCGTACTCGTTGTAGAGCCGGGTGCGGGGCAGTGCGTCGAAGTGCTGCCGGACGAGGCCGGGCGGGCAGGCCTCGCCGGCGACGATCACCGTCGAGAGTGCTTCGGCCCGTGCGGCGAGGCCGCCGCGCAGCGCGATCTCGTAGAGCGACGGGAGCATGAGCAGGTGCGAGGCGCGGTGTTCCGCCGCCGCCCGGCCGACCGCCAGCAGGTCCGCCGGGCGGTCGCTCGGGATGACCAGCCGGCCGCCGCAGGCCAGCGTCCAGTAGATGCCGGCGACGGAGCTGTCGAAGGAGATCGAGGAGCAGAGCAGGAAGGTGGAGACCGGCTCGGGGTAGTAGGCGAGCCGGGCGGCGGTCGAGGCCGCCAGCGCGGAGGCGGAGATCGTGACGCCCTTCGGCCGGCCGGTCGACCCGCTGGTGAAGCAGGTGTACGCCAGGGTGCCGCGGACGGTCCCGCCGCGCGGGCCGTCGGTGTCGGCGGACACGGTGCGCAGGCCGTCCAGCCGCACGCCCAGGCCGGGCTCCGACACCGACAGGCGGGCGCCGCTCGCCTCCGCGATGTAGCGCTGCCTGGCGACCGGGAAGCCCGCGTCCACGGGGACGTAGCGCGCTCCCGCCCGCAGCACCCCGAGCATGGCGACGACCGCCCAGCGGGACAGCCGTGCGTGCACGACGACCGGGCCGTCCGGCTCCACCCCGGCGGCCCGCAGCGCGGTGGCGACCGCGGCGGACCGTTCGTCCAGCTCCGCGTAGTCGAACGAGCCCTCGCCGTCCACGACCGCGGTGCCCTGGCCCCGGCCCCGCAGCGGTTCGATCAGGTCGAGGACGTGCGGCGGGGCGTGCAGCGGCGCGACCGGCAGGTCCGGTACCCAGTGGGTGGTCATCCGCGTCAGCCCTTCGCCGTGGCCCTGCGGGGCACCCCGGCCACGGGCACCCGCTTGAAGCCGGCCAGGAACGTCGAGTGCATCCGCTCGATCTCGCCGACCACCTCGATCGACGAGAAGGTCGCGAACAGCTCGGTGAACAGCAGGCGCAGGGCCAGCCGGGCGAGGTGCGAGCCGACGCAGTAGTGGTGGCCGACGCCGAAGGCGAGGTGCCGGTTGGGGCGGCGCCGGATGTCGAACACGTCGGGGTCGGGGAAGACCTCGGCGTCCCGGTTGGCGGAGGCGAGGTAGGCGACCACGGCGTCGCCCTCGGCGATCCGCACGCCGGAGAGTTCGACCGGCTGGAGCGCGTAGCGCATGAAGTTGCTGGCGGGCGTGGCCCAGCGCAGGGCCTCCTCGATGCCGGAGTCCAGCAGCTCCGGGTGCGCGGCCCAGTCGGCGTAGCGCGGGCTGCCGGCCAGTTCGACGACCGCGGCGATCGGGACGTGCGGCAGGGTTCCGGCCGAACCCAGCAGCATGCTGTAGCAGTTGGAGATCACCGAGGCGGTCGAGATGGGCTCGCCGTCCACCTCGGTCTCGGCCAGCACGCTGATCAGGTCGTCACCGGGGTTGCGCAGCCGGGCCCGGACGAGGTCCGAGAAGTAGGCGAAGATCTCCCGGTGGCCGCGCTTGAGGGTCGGCTCCACCCCGCCCGGCAGCTGGAACTCCGGGTCCTCCTCGGCCGTGGACATCATGGCCAGGCGGATGAGGCGCTCGTGGTCCTCGGGCGGCAGGCCCAGGATGGGGCTGAGGGCGACCAGGGGCAGCCGGGCCATCGCGACCGCGAAGTCGAAGGGCCGGCCGTCGGCTCCGGGGGCGAGCAGTTCGCGGATGCCGGCCTGGATCCGGTCGGCGAACGAGGCGAGCGGCTTGACGGCGAGGGCCTGCTTGAGCGGGATCCGCGCCCGGTCGTGGTGCGGCGGGTCGGTGGCCGCCAGCTGCTGGCCGGCCGCCGGGTCACCACGGCCGAGCAGGTTGAGCAGGGTGCCCCGCTCCGAGGTGAAGGCGGAGTAGTCGTGCAGCACCCGCTCGACGTCGGCGTACCGGGTGACGACCCAGTAGCCGCCGCGGCGTTCGGAGTCGGGCTGCCAGTGGACCGGGTCGTGGGCGCGCAGCCGGCGCCAGACCTCGTGCGGTTCGCCCCGGGAGTAGAGCCCGGGATCGGTGAGGTCTCCTGCCGTGCCGGTGCTCACTGCCGGCCTCCCGGGTGCGGTCCGGTCGTGCCGGGCGCGGCCGCCGCGACGGCCTCCTCGATCACCTGCGCCAGCTCCGTGATCGTGGGCGACAGGAACAGGGTGGTGGCGGACACCTCGACCCCGAATTCCCGGTCGATGTCCCCCTGGAGTTCCGCGGCGGTCATCGAGTCGCCGCCGAGTTCGAAGAAGTCCTCGTCCAGGCCGATCGACGTGATCTCCAGCCGGGCGGCCCATAACCGGGCGAGCCGCTCCTGGACCGTTGTCTGCCGTGCTGTTTCCACTGCCACGAGCTACTCCCTCACGCGTCGAACGAATAGACGGAGAAGAACGGCGCGCGCACCCGCGACCGTCCCCCCAGGAACGACTTCTCGATCAAGCAGGTGATTCCGACCACGGTGGCGCCCAGCTCCTCCAGCATTTCCACGGCGGCCGCCACGGAGTTTCCGGTGGCGACGATGTCGTCGTGGACGAGGACCCTGGAGCCGGGCGGCACCAGGTCCTTGCGGACCTCGATCCGGTCGGTCGAGTATTCGCCGGAGAATGTCCGGCCGACCGTCTCGCCGGGCAGCTTCCCCGCCTTGCGGACGGCCAGGAAGCCGCAGCCCAGGCGGTCCGCCAGCGCCCCACCCAGGATGAAGCCCCGCGCGTCGATTCCGGCGACGAAATCCGGGGCAAGTGGAGCGGACCACTCCGTGAGGCCTTCGAGGGCCGCGCCGAAGGAATCCCGACTGGCCAGTACCGGCATGACGTCGCGAAACGCCACGCCGGACTTGAAGTCCCGGTAGACCGGAACCGTTGATTCGCCGTCCCGCTGATGACCGGTTTTCATGAGTCCTCCTTGCTGCCGAAACGGCAGTGAAAGGTCCCGGCGAGCACGCCAGGAAAGGCCTACTGCTGAAAGGAATTCCGGATTTCGATGACGAGGGGACGATCCGCCTCGTACCGCGGCGGTCGGTGGCGCCTGCTCGGGGAAAGGACTCTCCTGCGCCGGAAATCTCATCGGCGGACTCTGCCGGAGTCGGGAGCCCCCGGGGGCATGATCAGGCAGCCCACGGCGGTAGGGCGCCGTTCACCACAGGAACTTCATCGGCAAACACAGCCCCCCGGTTGATCCCGCACCGCTAGCTGGCGTGTCCATGTCGCTACAGACGAAGCTACATCGCAGGCGACCCCTCGGCAAGATCGCCTGGTCTTTCATCCACAGGGAAGGCACAATTGACGATTTGTCAGGCCGGAATGCTCCGGCTGCGCCTGTGTTGACATTGAAATCATCGGGTCTGCCGGATTGCGGGCGATTTGCCGGAGTCGGCCGTTCCGGCAACTCCCCCCACGCGCCCGGCGGGCACCCGGGCCCCACCTTTGCCCCGCCCGCCCGCCGGTCGACCTGACGGTGACTCAGGCTTGCTTCGCCAAAAGGTTGGCTGGATCATTGCTGCCATGAACACGACCGAGATCAACGCGTCTCCCCCACCTGCGCTGACCATAGGTTTCGACCTCGACATGACGCTGGCCGACGGCCGGCCGGGCATCAAGGCGGTGCTGGACATGGTGGCGGCCGAGACGGGGGTCGCCATCGACAGCGACCTGGCGATCACCCGTGTCGGGCCGCCGATCGAGGAGGAGATGGCCCACTGGTTCCCCGCCGAGGAGGTGGACGCGGCCGCCGACCGGTACCGGGCCCTGTTCCCCCGGTACGGCGCTCCCGTGGGGGCGTTGCTGCCCGGCGCGCTCGACGCGATCGCCGCCGTCTATCGGCACGGCGGCCGGCCCATCGTCGTCACCGGAAAGTTCGAGCCCAACGCCCGGCTGAACCTCGCAGCGCTCGGCATCGAGGTCGACGACGTCTTCGGCTCGGTCTTCGCCGACCGCAAGGGCACCGTGCTGCGGGAGCAGAACGCCGGTGTCTACGTCGGCGACCACCTCGGCGACATCGCCGGAGCACGGGCCGGCGGCGCCCTCGCGGTGACGGTGGCCACCGGGCCGTACACCGCGGAGGAGCTGCGCGCGGCGGGGGCCGACGTCGTCCTGAAGGACCTCACCGAGTTCCCGGCCTGGCTCGACGCGCACCTCGTCGACGCCTGAGCGAAGCGGCCCGCGGGCGGGCGCAGCGGCGGTCGGCGGCCGGGGCGGCCGGCGCCCCGCCGCCGACCGCCCGCGAGGCCTCACGCCGGCCCCGCGCCGGCCCCGCGCCGTCACGGCGTCGGCGCGGCGGCGTTCGTCGCTCCGGCGTCGGCGCGGCGCCGTCCCGCGCCGTTCCTCAGGCGACCGTCCCGGAGGTGTCCCGCAGGGCGACGCTCGCGTGGCTCTCCTGGAGGCTCTGCTCGGACACCAGCGTCAACCGCGCGGAGGACCGGAACTCCCCGAGGGACACCGAACCGCAGGAGACCATGGTGGACCTGATCTTCGCCATCGTGGTGGCCAGGCCCTCGTGGAGGTCCCCGGCGTAGGGGACGTAGCCGTCGACCCCCTCCTCGAAGACCAGCCCCTGGCCGCCCTGGCCGTAGCGCTGCCAGTTGCGGGCGCGGCTGGAGCCCTCGCCCCAGTACTCCTTGACGAAGCCGTCCCTGGTCGGGACCTTCGCTCCGGGCGCCTGGTCGAAGCGGGCGAAGTACCGCCCCATCATGACGAAGTCCGCGCCCATCGCCAGCGCCAGGGCCACGTGGTAGTCCTCCGCCAGGCCGCCGTCGGAGCACAGCGGGACGTACGCGCCGGTGCGCTCGAGGTAGGCGTCCCGGGCGGCGGCGACGTCGAGCACGGCGCTCGCCTGGCCGCGGCCGATGCCCTTCTGGTCGCGCGTGATGCAGATGGACCCGCCGCCCACACCGATCTTCACGAAGTCGGCGCCGGCCTCGGCGAGGAAGGTGAACGCCTCGCCGTCCACCACGTTGCCGCCACCGGTCGGGACCTCCGGGTAGTGCTTCTTCGTCCAGGTCAGCGCCTCCGCCTGCCAGTCGCTGTACCCGTCGGAGGAGTCGAAGCACAGGACGTCCGCGCCCGCCTCCAGCAGGGCCGGGACGCGCTCGCGGTAGTCGTGGGTGTTGACGCCCGCGCCCACGCGCAGGCGCTTGTCGCCGTCCACGACCTGGTTCGGGAAGCGCTTGTTGTCCGCGTAGTCGGAGCGGAACACCAGGTACTGGAGGCGGCCCTCGGCGTCCAGTACCGGGAGGCAGTCCAGCCGCTCCTCCCACAGCCGCGCGTTCGCCTCGGACAGGGTGACGTCGGCGCCGGCGTGCGGCAGGTCGGCGAGCGCGGTCATCCGGCCGCTCACCGGCCCGTCGAGGTCGTGCCGCTGGGGGTGGAAGTCGCGCGAGGTCACCAGGCCGAGCAGGAGCCCGGTGGCGCTCCCGTCGTGGGTGACGGCCGCGGTGCTGTGGCCGGTCCGGCCCATGAGCGCGACCAGGTCGCGGAGGGTGTCCCCGGGGCGGACGTTGGTGTCGCTGGTGACGAAGCCGGCCTTGAAGTTCTTCACCCTCCGGACGTCCGCCGCCTGCTCCTCGACCGGCTGGTTGTGGTGGATGAAGCCCAGGCCGCCGTCGCGGGCGAGCGCGATCGCGAGCTCCGGGGAGCCCACCGCCTGCATGATCGCCGACACGAACGGGGCCCGGAGCTCGATGGCCGGCGCCTCGCCGGGCCGGTGCCGCGCCAGCGGCGTGCGCAGGTCGACGGCCGCGGGCCGGCAGTCGGTTCGTGTCCGGTTCGGGAGGAGCAGGTACTCGTTGAACGTCCGGGACACCCCGGCGATGATCTGTGCCACGTCTTCCTCCAGAATCCCGTCGGCCGGCACCGGTCGGCCCGACCGCGAAGGCCGCGCCCGTGCCCGACGGCTCGACCGGTCGGGTGCGCGGACGGGCACGGCGGAGCTCCGCCCCACCAGGGCGCGCTTCCTGGCCACCTCCTCGCTTGCGAGGCGCGGCAGTTGACTATGCACCCTATCCACTGCCCGAGGTGTTGACGAATCACCGTCATCACCGCCCGATGACGCCGGGGATCAGCGTTCCGGACGGTACGGGCAGGAACAACTGAGGGTCTGTCAGGCGGATTCGGAGGCGCGCGCCGCCGGTTCCGGTCGCACGGTGCGACCCGGGCCGCGTGGTCCGGGTACGGACGGGGCGGGAGCGGGCCGGGCCGCTCCGCCGGGCGCGGACGGCGGGCGGCCGGAGCCGCCGCGCGGGCAGCGTGACCCGAACGGGTCCGGTCGGCGGGCGGGTCGGTGGGGCGGGCCCTAGGTTGCGGTGCCAGGGGGTCATCCGAGCGGAAGGCTGTTTCTGGCATGGCTGGGAAGTTCGAACTGTACGTGGACGAGGGCGGCATGCACCGGTTCCGGCTCAAGGCGAGCAACGGGGCGATCGTGGTGACCGGTGACCCGCAGGAGAACAAGGACGACTGCCTGAAGAGCATCGAGTCGATCCGCAAGCTCGCGCCCTACGCGGAGCTCAAGGAGGCCCCCGCGGCGGTGTGACGGACGCGGGACGCCCCTGTTCCGGGACGCGGGCCGGTGGTGCAAATCGCCGACCCGCGTTCGCCTGTACGACAGATCCCTTTGGCCGGGTGCACGCCGGGCGCGGACAGAACTCCGGCATGCGCGTCGTCATCGTCACCGAATCCTTCCCGCCCGAGGTCAACGGAGTCGCCCACAGCGTGCTGCGGACGGCCGAGCACCTGGTCCGCCGGGGCCACCGGCCCCTCGTCGTCACCCCCTCCCCGGCGCGGGGCGCCGCGTGCCCGCCGGAGACCTTCGGCGGCGCCGCGACGGAGCAGGTCCCCGTCGTGCGCATCCCGTCGGTGCCGCTGCCCGGGTACCCCCAGGTCCGGATCGCGCTGCCCAGCCGGCAGCTGGCGGCCGCGATCGCCCGGCACCGGCCCGACATCGTCCACCTGGCCAGCCCGTTCGTGCTCGGCGCGCGCGGGGCGCAGGTCGCGGCGCGGCTCGGGGTGCCCGCCGTGGCCGTGTACCAGACCGACCTGGCCGGGTACGCGCACGCCTACCGGGCCGGCCGCGGCCTCGGGGAGGCCGCCGCCTGGCGGCGGATCCGGGCCGTGCACCGCGCCGCCGCCCGTACCCTGGCACCCTCCACCCCCGCCGCCCAGGACCTCACCGCGCACGGGGTGCCCCGGGTCCGACTGTGGCCGCGCGGCGTGGACTCGGTGCGCTTCCACCCCCGGCACCGGGACGAGGCCCTGCGCCGGGCCCTCGCCCCGGGCGGCGAGGTGCTGGTCGGGTACGTCGGGCGGCTGGCGCCGGAGAAGCGGGTCGACCTGCTGGCGGCGGCCTCGGCGCTGCCGGGGGTGCGGGTGGTGGTGGTCGGGGACGGCCCCTCGGCTCCCGGGCTGAAGGCCGCGATGCCGGGCGCGGTGTTCCTCGGCCGGCGCACCGGCGACGAGCTCGCGCGGTGCTTCGCGGCCCTCGACGTCTTCGTGCACACCGGCCCGCTGGAGACCTTCTGCCAGACCATCCAGGAGGCGATGGCCAGCGGCGTGCCGGTGATCGGCCCCGCGGCGGGCGGCCCGCTGGACCTCGTCGCCCACCACCGCACCGGCCTGCTCGTGCCGCCCCGGGACGCCGCGGCGGTGGCCCGGGCCGTCGCCGAGCTGGCCGCCGACCCGGCGCGGCGGGCCGCGTACGGACGGGCCGGGCGGGCCGAGGTCACGGCCCGCACCTGGGAGGCGGTCGGGGACCTGCTGCTGCGGCACTACGCCGAGGTGCTGGCCGAGCACCACGGGCTGCCGCTGCCCCTGCCACCCGGTGCTCCGGCGCCGGCCGCCCCGGTGGTGCCCGTACTGCCGGAGGAGCTGCCGGCATGAGCCCCGACACCGGCGGCCGGACGCCGCGTACGGAGGGGGCGCCGCCGGCCGGCCCGGCGCTGACGATCATCCGGCTCGCCAACTTCGTCACCCCGGTCTCCGGCGGCCTGCGCACCGCGCTGCGCCACCTGGGCGCCGGCTACCGGGCCGCCGGGCACCGTCCGGTGCTGATCGTCCCCGGGGAGCGGCGCTCCGAGGAGGAGACCGAGCAGGGCGTGGTCGTCACCCTGCCCGGCCCGGTGCTGCCGGCCAGCGGCGGCTACCGGCTGCTCACCGACCGGCGGGCGGTCGCCGCCGAACTGACCAGGCTCTCCCCCGACCGGTTGGAGGTGTCCGACCGCACCACGCTGCGCTGGACCGGTGCCTGGGCGCGCCGGCACGGGGTGCGCTCGGTGATGGTCTCGCACGAGAGCGCCACCGGGGTGCTGCGCGCCCGGGGCCTGCCCGGCCCGCTCGCGCACGCGGCGGCCGACCGGCTCAACGCGGCCACCGCCCGCGCCTACGACTCGGTGCTCTGCACCACCGACTGGGCGGCGGCGGAGTTCCGGCGGATCGGCACCCCGAACCTGGTCCGGGCCCCGCTGGGGGTCGACCTCGCCGCGATGCGCCCGCCGGCGCCGGGCGTACGGGCCGCCGAGCGGGCCCGGTACGCCGCCCCGGGCGAGACGCTGCTGGTGCTCTGCTCACGGCTCTCCGCGGAGAAGCGGCCCGAGCGGGCGATCGAGGCGCTGGCCGCGCTGCGGGCCCGGCGCCGGCCCGCGGTGCTGGTGGTCGCCGGGACGGGCCCGCTGCGGGAGCGGCTGGCCGCCCGGGCCGCCCGGCTGCGGCTGCCGGTGCGCTTCCTCGGGCACCTCGGCGGGCGGGCGGAGCTGGCCCGGCTGCTCGGCTGCGCGGACGTGGTGCTCGCGCCCGGCCCGGTCGAGACCTTCGGGCTGGCCGCGATGGAGGCACTGGCCTGCGGAACGCCGGTGGCGGTCAGCCGCTCCTCGGCACTGCCCGGCCTGGTCGGGCTCGCCGGGGTGGCCGCCGTCGACACCGGCACCGGATTCGCCTGTGCCGTGGGGCAGTTGCTGGACCGGCCGGAGGAGACGAGGCGGGCCGCCGCCCGGGCGCAGGCCGAGCGGTACGGCTGGCCCGCGGCGGTGGCGGCGTTCCTGGCGGCGCACGGCGTGCGCGACGACGAGGCGGCGGACGGGGGTCGGGATGAGCATGCTGGAAGCCGGGCGTGACCGGACGGCGGAGGAACGCCCGGCAGCGGGCGAGCTGCTGCGCTTCGTCGCCCTCGGTGACTCGCTCACCGAGGGCGTCGGCGACCAGGTCGGCGACGGCTGGCGCGGCTGGGCCGCCGTCCTGGCCCACGCACTGGCACCCGGGGGGCAGGGCGTCGAGTTCACCAACCTCGCGTACAGCGGGGCGCTCACCGTGGAACTGACGGTCCGTCAATTGCCTTTGGCGTTGGCGCAGCGGCCCCAGCTCGCGGCCCTGGTGGTGGGCGGCAACGACACCCTGCGCTCGGGCTTCGACATCCGGCGCACCACGCTGGAACTGGACGCCACGATGGGCGAACTGTCCGGCCACGGCGCCACCTTGCTGACCGCCTGCCTGCCCGACCCCGGCGCCCTGCTCCGCCTCCCGGCTCCGCTCGCCCGTCCGCTGGCGCGTCGGATGCGGGCCGTCAACACCGTGGTGCACGCCCTCACCGAACGCCACCGGGCGGTGCACCTGCACATCGCCGAGCTGCCGTGGCTCGCCGAGCGCCGGCTGCTGAGCGTCGACCGCCTGCACCCCAGCGCCGAGGGCCACCACCTGATCGCCCTCCGGTTCCACCACCTGCTCGCCGAAGCCGGCCATCCGCTCGGACCGCCTCCGGCCGCCGCCCCCGCCGACCCCCCGCCGGGCCTGGCCGCCGACCTCTGGTGGATGGCCACCCGCGGCACCCGCTGGCTCGCCGCCCGCAGCACCGACCTCCTGCCCGGCCTGCTCGCCCTGGCGGCCACGGAGGGTGTCGCCCGCCTGCGCGGCGGGAGCCGGCGCCATGACGAGCAGATGGCCCTGGCCACGGCGCAGGCCCTGGCCTCCCTGGGCTGAGGGGGGCGGCCGCACCGCCGGACCTGCCCGGGGACGGGCCGTTCCCGGGCTGCGCCGTTGCCGACCGGGGCCGCGGCGACCGTGGGGCCGACCAATCGCCGGGCCCGCACGGGCGAGCAGTCCACCGGCCGACGGCGAACCGGCACGGACGGCGAACAACGCGGGGAGCCGGGCCGCGCGCGGACGGTGGAGCGGCCGGGCCTCCGGCATCGGCACCCGGGGCCGCGAACGCGGCGGGCCGGCGGGGTTCCGAGCGGCAGCCCGGCCGGGGCGGGAGGGAAGAGGCGACATGTCGCCGGAACGGCCCGCGCACCGGGGCGGACAGGGAGCACGAGCCACACCCTGACGACGACCGCCCGGGTGGCGGGCCTTCCGGAGGGCCGGCGGCGATGGCGCCGGCCGGGCGGTCGAGCTGTGGCTGCGGCAGACCCACCAGCGGCGTCCCGGGCGAGGTCGCGGCGGCATCGGGAAGTCGACCGGCCAGGGCGGGAACGCCCGAGAGGCCGAGGCGGGCGGCCCGCCGGCGGAGGCCTGCCGGAGCGGCAGAGTGACGGGGCCCGGGCCTGGGTCGCTCGTTCGTGGTGGTCGGCGGCGCCCACGTGGGGGAACCATCCGGGTGCCCCGGGCTGTCGTGCCCGGGGAGAGTGCGGCGGAGGGAGCCGGGGTGGAGAGCACGGGCGCGGGCGCGGTCGGCCGGGAGGTGCTGGCAGCGGCGGGGGTGCTGTTCCCGGACGGGGCGGGGCGGGTGCTGGTGGTGCGGCTGCCGTACGACCGGAAGCACCCGGTGGCGATCCCGGGCGGCGGGTGGGAGCCGACGGACCTGTCGCCGCGGGAGACCGCCCGGCGGGAGATCCGGGAGGAGCTCGGGTTCACGCCCCGGCTGGGACCGCTGGCCGGAGTGGACTGGGCGCTGCTGCGGGACGGCGACCGGCCGATCGTCGTCTACCTCTACTGGGCCGAGCCGCTGACGGCGGAGCAGGTCGCGGCGTTCCGGCCGGACCCGGCGGAGGTGGGCGGCTGGACGTGGCTGACGACCGAGCAGGCCGGGCACGCCCTGCCGCCGCGGCTGTCCCGCCGGATGACGGCCTGCCTGCGGGCGCCGCGCGAGGCCGGGCCGCTGGAGCTGGAGGACAGCCGACCGGTCGGGCACACGCTCGGCTGGCTGCCCGCCGACGGACCGGTGCCCGCGTACGCCGGGCCGGCCGCGGCGCCCGGGCTGACGCCGTCGACCGAGGAGCCGCCGGAGCCGCCGTTGGACCGGCAGACGTACTACGCGACCCGGCCGCGCATCCGGGCCAAGGCGCGGGCGCTGTTCACCGATCCGGCCGGCCGGGTGCTGCTGGTGCGGCTGCGGCCGTGGGACGGGCCGCGCGGTCAGGTGCCGTACTGGACACTGCCGGGCGGCGGGGTCGAGGCGGACCGGGAGATGCCCCGGGCGGCGGCGCGGCGGGAGATCCGCGAGGAGCTCGGCTGGGAGGTCGAGCCGGGGCCGCTGCTGGCGCTGGACTGGCAGCCGGGCGCGGCAGCCGATCCGACGGCGGACCCGGCGACCGGCCGGGACACCGCCGTCGTGGTGTACGTGTTCGACGGGGGCACGGTGACGGAGCCGATGGTCGACTCGCTCGTGCTGCCGGAGGAGGAGCTGGTGGAGTGGCGGCTCTGTGCTCCGGACGAGGCACGGGCGCTGCTGACCGGCCCGTCCTGGGACCGTACGGCCGCCGCGCTGGCTGCCCGGCAGGGCGCGGGCGGGCCGGTCGAGCTGGTGCGCGGACGGGCCGTCGTCCCGGACCCGCCTCGGGAGTGAGGCCCGGCGGACGGGCACCGGCGGGGCAGGGCGCGCCGGAGCCCACCGGTGCCTGCTCGGCCTGCGCGGCCCGCCGGGCCTTTCGGTCTGCGGCGCCGCCGCGTCAGACCTCCAGCTCGGCCTCGATCCGGCCCAGCTGGTGGCGGGCCATCGCGAGGTTGGCGCGCCCCTTGTCCAGCGCGAGGTAGAGGAACAGGCCCTTGCCGGTGCGGCCGGTGAGCGGGCGGATCAGGTGGTACTGGCTGGACAGGGTGATCAGGATGTCCTCGATGCCGTCCTGGAGGCCGAGCATGTCCATGGTGCGCATCTTGGCGCGGACGACGTCGGTGTTGCCGGCGGCGGCCACGTTGAGGTCCAGGCCGCCGGGGCCGTCGAGGGTGGCCAGCGCCATGCCGCTGTTGTAGTCCACCAGGGCCGCGCCGATGGCGCCCTCGATGCTGGTCATGGCCTGCTTGAGCGCGCCGGCTGCGTCGGTCATCTGGGTAACTCCCGTTCGGTGGTGGGTGGTTCGGTTGTCGGATGGTTCGGTGTGCGTACGGCGGCCGGCGCTGGTCAGCCGGCGTCGCGCGGGTCCTTGGGCACGAGGGCGTCGTTGAGCAGCTCCGCGATGCGCTGGGCGCTGCGGCGGGCCTCCAGGTGCAGCCGGCCGACGTTGACGTCGGGGTGCGCCAGCAGCGCGAGCACGCAGCTGCCGCCGGCCGCGTAGGTGGCGACGTAGCCGTTCTCGCCGCGCACCAGCGACTCGCGGAACTCGCCCTGGCCGGTGGTGTCGGCGAGCCGCTGGGCGAGCGAGAGCGAGGCCGCCGTCATCGCGGCCAGCCCGGAGGGCTCGGTGCCATGGGTGTCGTGTGCGACCAGCAGGCCGTCCACGCTGGCGACCAGGCCGCCGGCGAGGTGCGGGACACGGTGCTTGACAGTGCGCAGTTCGGCGAGCAACTCGGTCTCCAAGCCGATCAGTTGTCTCCTTCCGACACGCTGCTTGAGGGCCCGCCTCATGGCCGGGACGACGGGGTCGCGGGCGGGGAGTGGATCAAAGTCGGGCCTCCAGGAGGTCTCGGACCCGGGTCAGCAGGGCGACGTCCGGGTCGGGGACGGCCAGCGGGTGGGCCGCGGCCGTGGCGGGCGGGCGTTCGGAGCGCGTGGGGGCCCCGGCCCCGGCGGGGGTTCCGACGGGGGTCCCGACGGAGGTTCCGACGGAGGTTCCGACGGGGGTCCCGACGGAGGTTCCGACGGGGGTCCCGACGGAGGTTCCGACGGGGGTCCCGACGGAGGTTCCGACGGGGGTTCCGGCCGTGGCGGCCTCGACCGGGGGGCCGGGGAGTCCTGCTCCCCGGAGGCTGGCGCCGGGGATCCTGCGGTGCAGGCCACCACCCGGCCGGCTCGTGGCCGGTCGGCGAACTCCGCTCGCCGGCACGGCCGTTGGTGGCGCGTCGGGCACCCCGGGCACCGTCGGCGGGCCCACGGGGCACGGCGTCACGACCGGTCGCGACGGAGCGGGCGGCGGCGTCACGACCGGGCGCGGCGGAGCGGGCGGCGGCGCGGCCGGCCGCGGTACCGCTGCCGGGCAGGGCGCGTCCAGCAGCCCGGCGGCCGCGAGGCGGCGGACGTCGGCCGTCACCCCGAAGCCGGAGCGGCCGAGCAGTCGGGCCAGGTCGGCCGGGGTCCGCCGGCCGTCGGCGTGGTCCAGCAGCTCGCGGCGCCGGCGGCCGCAGGGGCGGTGGCTCGGCCGACGGACGTGCTCGACCGGCCGGACGGGCGCGGTGTCGAGCAGCCCCCACGGCCAGATCCCGTCGAGCAGCCGTCGGCGGCGGTCGACCTCGCGGCGGATCCGGGCCGGGTCGACGTCCGCGACCGGTCCGAGCCAGTGCCGGGCGCCGTCCTCGAACCGCCAGACGCCGCCGGCCGGATCGGCGAGGACGAAGTACGCGGCGTCGAACAGCGTGGCCAGGTGGCCGAGTTCGAGCTCCCCACGGGTGAGCAGCCGCCGTTCGAGGAGCGCCGCGCCGACACCCGACCGCGGGCCGTGCGCCCGCAGGAGCCGCACCCAGCCGTCCGGGGTGATCCGGCCGCAGCCGGCGAGCAGGTCGGCCAGTCCGGGCGCCCGGGGGGACTCGGCCGCGGTCACCCGTCCGTCGACCAGGTGGAGGCTGCCGAGCGGTCCGTGCAGGGCGCCGGTGGCGCGGCGCTCCGCGAGCAGGGCGAGCGCCTCGCCCGGGGTCTCCGGGGCGGCGGAGGCCGCCGGGCACGGCGGCGCGGCGCCGGCGGCGGTCATGCGCTCACCCCAGCACCAGCTCCTCGGCGAGCGACTGGAGGCGGAAGCGGGCGGCGGCGAGGTTGCCCTCCGCACGGTCCAGCCAGAGGTGCAGGACGAGCCGGCTCTCGAAGACGGTGTCGAGGAAGCGGATCAGGTGGTAGCTGCGGCCCGCGGTGACGATGATGTCCTCCAGAGGGGCCCGCCGGTCCTCGGCGGCGGTGAACGTCTGGCTCTCGACGGCCGCCCGGACCAGGTCGGTGGCCTCGGCGGCGGCGGTCTCGTGCTCGCCGGTCGGGCTGTCCCCGAGGCTGCCGAGGGCGAGCCCGCTGCTCCAGTCGACCAGGCTGGCAGCGCGGGCCCCGGGGATCGCCATCGCTCCGGAGAGGCATTCGTCGATACCGGGCACACCGGCTCCTTCGCGGGGTCTGGGCAGCCGGGCGCAGCACGGCGCCGACCGGTTCACCACCAGCAGTGGTTGGTTCGCCACGGAAGGCTACTGCCGGATTTCATATGACGAACATTCCAATGGCATATTCACATCAGCAACGACGAGTTCCGGCCAAGAACTGACGCCACATCAGGGGCGAACGGGAGCCGGTGCCACCGGTGGACCAGGGAGATTGGCATGCCGTCCACCGCCCACCTGGCCCGGCACCTTGACCGATACCGAGACCCGCCGAAGGGTTTCGGGCCCGAAAGTGCGATAAGACGATGTATTTCGATGAGGCACCCGGCGCCGAAGGGGGCCCACACCTCAGGGGGACCACACCGACGAGGGCCCGCGCCGGAGGGGACCGCACCGACGAGGATCCGCTCCACCGGACGGAACGAGCCCCTTCCCCGGCAACACCGGAACCTACCGGGCGAGCTGACGGAACGTCAGCCGAGCAGCGCCCGGTAGCCTCCGATCAGGGCGGTGAGCCCGAGCTCGAAGGCCCGGTCGGCGCGCTCGCGCCCGGCGGGGACGGCGTCCAGGGCGCCGGCCAGCCGGGGGGTGGCGGTGCGGTCGACGGCGTCGACCATGACGTCCGGGGCGACCAGGTCCAGCGCCGAGCCCAGGATGAAGCTCTCCAGGGCGGTGATCAGGCCCATCACGTCCTGCGCGGCGAAGCCCGCGTCCTCCAGCGTCGCGACGGCCCGCTCGTACAGGGCGTGCATGAACGGTTCGGCCAGCGGTGCGGTGGCCAGCAGCCGGACGATGCCGGGATGCTCGGCGAAGGCGTCCCGGTAAGCGTGCGCCCAGGTGTGCAGCGCGGCGTCCCAGGGCTGGTCCCACATCGACTGCTCGCCGATCGTGCGCACCAGTTCGGCGCGCATCAGGGCGACGATCTCCGCCCGGCCGGCCACGTGGTGGTAGAGCGCCGAGGGGCTGACCTTGAGCGCACCGGCCAGCGCGGGGATGGTGAGGTCCCCCGCCTCGTCGACCAGCCGCAGCGCGGTGTCCACGATGCGCTGCCGGTCCAGCAGGGGTGTGCGCGGCCTGGGCATGCCCGGCTCCTCACCTTCGGGGTCGCCGAACCGCCCGTCGGCCCCGGCAGACCAAGATCATCGTTATCCAAGCGTTACTGAACGGCTTTCAGTAAAACCCTTCCGCACCTGCCGGTGCCGCGCCTACGGTAGCCGAACCCCATTCGGTCAGGCAGTCCGCGCACCCGTCGGTCCGCCCCACCCCGGAGAGGACGCACACCCCCGTATGCGCGCCGAGACGATCTTCACTGGCGGCCGGATCCACACCGGAGACCCCGCCCTCCCCCGCACCCACGCCCTCGCCGTCCGCGCGGGCCGCATCGCCGCCCTCGGCGACGCCGCCCTCGCGCTGCGCGACGACGGCACCGAGACCGTCGACCTCGACGGCGGCGCCCTGCTGCCCTCCTTCGGCGACGGCCACGTCCACCCCCTGCTCGGCGGCATCGGCCTGCGCGGGGTGCCGGTCCGCGACTGCACCAGCCTGGAGCAGGTCGTGGCGGCCGTCGGCGACTGGGCCCGGCGCCACCCCGAGGCCGAGTGGATCACCGGCGACGCCGTCGACCCCTGGCTGGCCGAGGGCGGGCTGTTCGACGCCCGGCTGCTCGACACCGCCGTACCCGACCGGCCGGTGCTGCTGCGCACCATGGACCACCACACCGGCTGGGCCAACAGCGAGGCGCTGCGCCGGGCCGGGTACGGGCCGGACACCCCCGAGCCGGTGGGCGGCGAGATCGTCCGGCGGCCGGACGGCAGCCCGCTCGGCACCCTGCGTGAGTTCGGTGCGCTCAACCCCGTCCTCGCGCTCGTCCCGCCGCTGCCCCTGGCCGAACAGGTCGCCGCACTGCGGGAGAGCACCGCCGCACTCGCCGGCGCCGGGATCACCTGGCTGCAGGACGCCTGGGTGGAGCCCGCACAGGTGGACACCTGGCTGGCCGCCGTCGCCGAGGAGGACCTCCCGGTCCGGGCCGGGCTCGCCCTGCTGCTCGAACCGGACGGCTGGCGCGCCCGGCTCCCCGGGCTGGCCGCCGACCGCGACCGGGTCGAGGCCGCCGGGCGCGGCCGGCTCAGCGCTCGGGCGGTCAAGTTCTTCGCCGACGGCGTCATCGAGTCCGGGACGGCCGCGCTGCTGGAGCCGTACAGCGACTGCCCGCACTCCCACGGCGTCGCCAACTGGACGGGCGCCGAGCTGGCGGACGCCGTCACCGCCGTGGACGCGCTGGGCTTCCAGGCACACATCCACGCGATCGGCGACCACGGCGTGCGCATCGCGCTGGACGCCGTCGAGGCCGCCACCCGGCGCAACGGGGCGCGCGACCGCCGACCGGTGATCGCGCACGTCCAGCTGGTGCACCCGGACGACCTGCCGCGCTTCGCGGAGCTCGGGGTGATCGCCAACTTCGAGCCGCTGTGGGCGCAGACCGACCCGCTGATGACCGAGCTCACCCTGCCCCGGATCGGCCCGGAGCGCGGCTCCCGGCAGTACCGGATCGCCGCCCTGCTGCGCGGCGGCGCCCGGATCTCCTTCGGCAGCGACTGGCCGGTCACCCGCTACGAGCCGCTGGCCGGGCTGGCCACCGCCGTCACCCGGCAGACCCCGGAGGGGCTGCCCGACGGCGGCTGGCTGCCCGAGGAGCGGATCGGGCTCACCGAGGCGCTGGCGGCGTACTCGGCGGGCGTGGCGCACCAGGCCTTCGAGGAGGGCGAGTGGGGTGTGCTGCGACCGGGCCTGCGGGCCGACCTGGTGCACCTGGCCACCGACCCGTACGCGGTGCCGACCGGTGAGCTGGCCTCGATCGAGGTGGCCGGCACCTGGCTCGGCGGCAAGCGCACCCACGGCGGGGCGAGCTCCGGCGGCGACCGCCCGCGGAGCTGAGGCGCCCCGCCCCGCCCGCGCGGCCCCCGCCACCGGCGCGGCCCGCGCCCGCGTTCCCGCGCCGCCGGACCTTCCTGACCGGTTCCGACCGTCCCCCACGGCGGCCGTGCCTCGTTTCCCGGTCGGCGGCCGACCCCCGACCGCCGGCCGCCGCCGGCCGCCCCGGCTCCGTCCGTACCCGCCACGCCCGTACCAGCCCTGTCCGTACCAGCCCTGTCCGTACCAGCCCTGTCCGTACCGCCCGGTCCGTACCACCCGCAGGAGAGCTCCCCCATGAATCCGCCCTCCGACACGGCCTCCGCCTCCGTGCACCGTCCCCCCGGAGCCCCCGCCGCTCCCACCGCCTCCCCCGGCGGTCTGGAGCGCGGGGTGCTCGGCACCGGCGACATCGTCTTCTTCGTCGTGGCCGCCGCCGCGCCGCTGACCGTGATGGCCGGCGTCGCACCGTTCGCGATCTCCTTCGGCGGCATCGGCACGCCGGTCGCCTACCTGGCCACCGGCGTGGTGCTGGCGCTCTTCGCGGTCGGGTTCACCGCCATGACCGCCCACATCCGCAACGCCGGCGCCTTCTACGCCTACGTCACCCGCGGGCTCGGCCGGGCGGCCGGGCTGGGCGCGGCACTGCTCGCGGTGCTCTCGTACAACGCCATCCAGATCGGGATGTTCGGCGCCTTCGGGTTCTTCGCCCACACCACGGCCGCCGACCTGCTCGGGCTGGACCTGCCCTGGCCGGTCTGGGCGCTGCTCGGCGTCGCGCTGGTCTGGTTCCTCGGCTTCCGCTCGATAGACCTCGGGGCCAAGGTCCTGGGGGCGCTGCTGATCGCCGAGACCGGCATCCTGCTGGTGCTCGCGGTGGCGGTGCTGGTCAGGGGCGGGGCGCACGGGCTGAGCCTGTCCTCGTTCGCCCCGGAGCACGTGTTCTCCGGCGGGATGGGCGGGGTGCTCGGCCTCTCCTTCGCCGCCTTCATCGGCTTCGAGGCCACCGCGATCTACCGCGAGGAGGCCCGCCGGCCGCAGCGGACCGTACCGCGCGCCACCTACGCCGCGATCGCCTTCCTCGGGCTCTTCTACACCTTCATCACCTGGATGATCGTGCAGGCCTTCGGCGACACCGGGGCGGTGGCGGCCGCCACCGCCGACCCGGCCGGGATGTTCTTCACCGCGATGACCGACTACGTCGGCGGCTGGGCGACGGACGTGCAGCGGGTGCTGATCGTCACCAGCCTGCTCGCGGCGCTGCTCGCCTTCCACAACACCATCACCCGGTACGGGTACGCGCTGGCCTCCGAGCAGGCCGCACCGGCCGCACTGGGCAGGGTCCACCCGCGCCACGGTTCGCCGTGGATCGGCGGCATCGCCCAGTCGGTGCTGGCTGCGGTGGCCGTCGGGGTGGCGGCGCTGATCGGCGCGGACCCGTACAACCAGTTCTTCCTCTGGGTGAACTCCCCCGGCGTGGTCGGCATCCTGGTGCTCCAGGCGCTGGCCGGGCTCGCCGTGTTCGCCTTCTTCCGCCGTGAGCGGGCGGCCGCCGCGAGCGCCGGGTTGCTCCGTACGGTCGTGGCACCGCTGGCCGCCACCGTGCTGCTGTGCGGGGCCACCGCGCTCGTGGTGTGGCGGCTCGACCTGTTCACCGGGGCCGGCCCGGAGGTCAACTGGCCGCTGGTCGCGATCGTGCCGCTGGTGTTCCTGACCGGCGTCGGGATCGCCCTGCGGCTGCGGGCCCGGCGGCCGGAGGTGTACGCGCGGCTCGGGACGAGCGAGGTCGACGCGGGCTGAGCGGCGAGCGGAGCGCGCTGGGCCCGGGGCCGGGCCCGGGTGAGGCCCCGGCCCGGGCCGTTCGTTCAGGCCGGGCCGACGGCGTTCAGGCCTGGCCGACGGCCTCGGCGAGGAGCCGGTAGGACGCCAGCAGCGCGGTGCGGTCGTAGGTGCTGGTGGCGACCAGGAACTCGTCCGCCCCGCTGCGGTCCATCAGCGCCCGCAGCTCGGCGGCGGCCTGCTCCGGGGTGCCCGCGATGTGCCCCTTGAGCGACTGCTCGAAGGCGGCCCGCTCCCGGGCGGTCATCTCCCGGGAGCGGATCTCCTCCGCGGGGGCCAGTGGCGGGAACTCTCCGTGGGTGCGGGAGTACGCGCCGGACCAGGCCTCCGGGACGAGCAGTTCGTGCGCCCGCTCGGCCGTCTCGGCGACGGCGACGGTGCCCGAGACCACCACGTACGGCTCGGCGGCCTGCGCGGAGGGGCGGAACCTGGCACGGTAGCGGTCGATCGCCGCCAGCATCCGCTCCTCCCCGTGCGGGGCGGCGATCACCAGCGGCAGCCCGGCCTCGGCGGCGAGGTCGGCGCCCGCGCCGGTGGCCAACAGGAAGGCCGGCACGTGCAGCCCCTCGGCCGGCCGGGCGTGGACGCCGCGGTGCGCCTGCTGGGTGCCGTCGAAGTAGCCGAGCAGTTCGGCCAGCTGGGCCCCGAACTCGTCCGCGGCGTCCTTCTCCCGTCCCAGTGCCCGCCGGACACCGTCGGTGAAGCCCACCGAACGCCCGAGCCCCATGTCGATCCGCCCGGGGAAGAGCGCGGCCAGCACGCCGAACTGCTCGGCCACCACCAGCGGTTGGTGGTTGGGGAGCATCACCCCGCCGGTGCCCACCCGGATGTCCGTGGTGGCCGCCGCCACCGCCGCGGCGAGCACCGTGGGCGCCGATCCGGCCACCCCCGGCACACCGTGGTGCTCGGAGACCCAGAACCGGTGGTACCCGAGCCGCTCCGCCTCCCGGGCGAAGGCCACCGTGGACCGCAGCGCCAGGGCGGGCTCCTCGCCCCGTCTCGTGCGGGAGCGGTCGAGCACGGAGAGCTTGGGCACGGCGGGCGCGGCGATGGTCACGTCCGTGGACAACGCCCACCCCTCGCACGGGCATTCCCCGGGAGGACCCGGCCGGGTGCCCTGACCGGCGGCCGACCGGTCAGGCGCCCGCCCCGGGTATTCGGCCCCGGCCGGCGGCCCCGGCCCCACCCCCGGCCCCGGCCTTCGCCTTCCGACGGCCCCAGGGCTTGTACACCGAGAGGATCACGATGGCCAGGTAGAGCGTCAGCGCCACCGCCGGGACGATCACCGTGTTGTAGCGGACGAAGCCGAGCTCCGCGACCGTGATCGGGCCGGTGGGGTGCGCGTCCGCCGCCCGCACCGCCTCGTGCAGCCGGTCGGTGAGGGCGAGGACGGAGGCCGCCAGCGCCCCGAGCGTCAGCCAGAACTTGACGCTCACCCAGTGGTACCGGAAGAGCCCCCAGGACGTGCCGAGCCCGAGGACCACCCCGCTCAGGAAGGTGAGCAGGCCCAGCGGCAGCACCAGCGCGTCCCCGAGCAGGCCCATCGCCCGGTAGGCGGTGCGCAGCCGGTCGGCGTCCGCGGTCGTCAGCGCCGCCACCGCCAGGGTGAGCAGGCAGAGCATCAGCGCCAGCCAGCCCACCGAGGCGACGACGTGCAGGACGACCAGCGCTTTGCGCAGCGCCGGCGGCAGGCGCCTGCCGCCGGCCGGCGGAGCGGCCGCCCGCCGCGGCGTCGGTTCGGACGCCGCGTGGGCGCCGGTGGGCGAGCGCATGGGTACCTCCTTCGAGTCGGGGCGCGAGCACGGCCCCACACTCTCCCGCCGACGCCTCATCGGACATCCGACGGTGGAAGTAACCTCGCCTACTCCAGGGCGAGTACGCGCCCTGGCGGGTCGCTGCCCGCCGAGGAGGCGCCCCCGGGGGCGCCTCCTGACCGGGGAGCGACCCCCGGCCGCCGCCGGGGGCGCTGCGGCCCGGAGCCGGCCTCAGTCGGTCACCGCGAACCCGTGCGCCGCTCCCAGCCGGTTCAGCGAGGCCGGCCCGGGGATCCCGTCCGCCGCCCCCGCCTCGTACCCGCAGCGCCGCTGCCAGGCCGCGTACGCGGCGACCGTCCGGGTGCCGAACGAGCCGTCCACCCACCGCTGGTCGAGCAGCCCCTCGTCCGCGAGCGCCTGCTCCACGATCGCCACCTCGGCCCCGTACGTCAGGTGGCCCTGCGCGGCGCCCGGGTCCGCCCCCGCGGCCGCGACCACGTGGGACACCGAGACCGTCCGCTGCCCGGGCAGGTAGCCGAGCAGCCGGCGCAGCGAGCCCTCGCCCGGCACGCCGTCCGCCGCCTGCCCGGAGTAGCCCAGACTCCCCTGGTAGTCGGCGTAGTTCGCGGTGTCCGCGTCCGTCCAGTCCGGGCCGGGCCCGGAGCGGTAGTGGCGGCCGAAGCCGTGCGCGACCAGTGCCCGCCCGACCGCCGTCACCTGGTAGCCCCGGGCGCCGTAGCCGTACGGCAGGCCGTTGATGCTGACCTGGTAGCGCGCGGGCGTGGCCGGGGGCCCCGGGTGCTGCTGCGAGGGCGGGACGCCCGGGGAGCCGGACCCGTGGGTGAAGTCCGGCCAGGAGCCGGGGTCGGTGTGGTCGTTGTACGGCACGTGGGCGTGCGCGTACCAGCCCCCGACGGCCTCCCAGGTCCGTTCGTCGCGGTGGCTGGAGAAGTCGGCCGGCCGGCCCATCGGCCAGTTGTCGGGCACGCCCCAGGAGGAGATCCAGGCGTGGAGCCGGTCCCAGCCGGCGCACGGGGTGTCGACCAGGCGCGGGTAGACGACGCCCTGGTAGCGGCAGTAGGGGAAGAAGACCGCCTCGATCTGGATCACCACCCGCCCGGCGCGGTTGGTGCGGGTCGGGCTCTGGTCGGGGCTGCGCAGGCTCTTCGAACGGGAGTCGGCCGGGAACAGCTGCGTCGCGCGGCCGCTGAACGGGTCCCAGACCAGGTGCGGCGCTTCACCGGCGCCGCCGCCGGTGAAGTAGCCGACCAGGTCCTCGTAGGGGCACCAGTCCTGCGGTGCGGCAGCGGTCGCGTTGCGGTCCCAGGTGATGTGGGCGATGGCCTTCGGCGGGTACTGCTGGTCGGTCGGTGCGTGGTCGCCGAGGTCGTGGACCTCGGCGCCGGGCAGCCACAGTTCGGGCATCGCTGGCTCCTCCCAACGGTGTGAGGGCATCACCTCCGGTATCGGCAGGAAGGGCCCGCGGATTGACCCCGACGGCGTAATTTCCCGGTGCTGAACCCCTCGCACTCGTCCGGCCGTTCGACTCTGCGGGGGAGGTTCGCCCCCGTGTGCGATCCGGGCGCCCGTGCGGGGGCGTCCGATCGCCCGGCGGGGGGGCGCATTCCACCCCGCCGGAGCCGCGCTGTCAATCGTTGACATCAAAAGTGGTCTAGTCCACGGTGGTCCGGCGGACCGGCCCCAGCCCCGCGCCCGGGTACTCCCGTGCGCCCAACAGGCCGTCGCGGTAACGAATCTGACGATCCGATGGAGAAGCCCGCACCATGCAAAGAGTCTGCCTCGCCCTGCCCACCATGCGGCCCTGTCCCGACACCATCGCGGAGCTCGCCGAGGAGGCGGCCTACGCCGTCGAGAACTTCGGGGTCGAGGTACACCTGCTCGTCCTCGACACCAACGACGACGCCGGGTTCGCGCGGAACGCAGGCGCCGTCGCCGCGATCGAGCCCACCCCCGGCGTGGTCGTCCACCACCTCGGCGAGGCGCGGCAGCGGGAGTTCCTGCGCCGGGTGGCCGAGCGCTCCGGCGCCGCCGACCCCGACCTGCTGCTCGACCTGATGCTCCCGCGGGCCGTCGCGTACGGCTCCTGCGTCAACCGGCTCTTCCTGGGCGCGGCCGCCCTCGGCTGCACCTCGGCGCACCTGCGCAACGACGACGCCGACTTCCAGGTCGTCGACGGCCGGAAGGTCTTCCCGATCCACCACGAGCTGCTCTCGATCGGCCGGCCGGCCCGCGAGGCGGCGGCCGTCGTGTCCCGCTCCCTGCTCGACCCGGCCGACGCGGACAAGCCGGTGATGCTGGTCAGCGGCTCCTTCATCGGCGAACTCAACGTGGACATCGGCGAGATTCACGAGCTGGACCCGGCCGTCTACCGCGACGTGGTGCGCCTGTGGACCCCGCCGGTGTGGTCGGAGGAGGAGCGGGACGCGATGGTGGACGTCTCCTTCAAGGGCGCCGGCTCCGAGCCCTTCAGCACCGACGAGTCGGTCCTCGGCGTGCCCGACATCTGGGACGTCTACATGTGCAACATCGCCCTGGACCACCGGGCCTACGAGGCGCTGCCGCTGCTGCCCTCGACCGAGACCATCGGCAGCGACTACGCGCTGCTGCACGCCCTGGTCCACTCGCGGCTGCCCGGCGTCGTCCACAACCGCCACATCGTCAACTACTACACGCCCGAACGCCGCACCGGCTCCGGCTTCGTCGCCTACCAGCTGCGGTTCGTCAAGTTCCTGCTCTCGATGCTGTACCTGTACCCGGTCTACGGCGGGATGATCGACCTCGGCCGCGACCTGCTGGACGAGCGGCACGGGCTGAGGGTCGAGCCGCTCCTCGACCTGGTGCGGGGCAGCGTCGACTGGGACCAGGCAGGGAACGAGCACTGCCTGGACGTCCTGGACCGCTCCTACCGCAAGCTGGGCGGCAAGTACGCCGAGCTCGCGGACGTGGTGGCGCAGCGGCGCCGGCAACTGCTGGACGAGGCCCGGGAGGACGCCGAGCGCTGGGCGGTGCTGATCGGGTCCTGGGCGTCACTGGTGGCCGCCTCCCGCGCGGAGGGGCTCGGCGCGGCCGCCGAAGCGCTCGGCACTGCCTCGGAGGGGCTCGGCGCGGCCGCCGAAGCGCTCGGCACCGCTTCGGACGGGCTCGGCGCTTCCGCGGACGGACGCGGCACCGCCGCGGAGGTCGCGGCCGGGTGAGCGGGGACCTCCGGATCCGGCTTTTGGCCGAGGCCGACTGGGACGCCGTCGTCGCGCTGGAGCACGACGCCTACGCGGCCGACGGCCTGTCGGAGGGGCGGGAGGCGCTCCGGTCCCGCGCCCTCGCCTCGCCGGGGACGTGCTTCGTGCTGGAGCAGGGCGGCGCGGTCCGCGGCTACCTGCTGAGCCTGCCGTACCCGCCGCTGCGCTGCCCGGACCTCGCCCGGCCGGAGGAGGCGGCGTTCGCCTCGGACAACCTGCACGTGCACGACCTGGTGATCGCCGAGGACCTGCGCGGCCGGGACGTCGCGCTGGGGTTCATCCGGCACTTCCGGGAGCACGCGGAGGAGCTGGGCTACCAGCGGATCTCGATGGTCGCGGTGCGCGGGGCGGACATCCTGCTGCGGCTGCTCGGGTACCGGGCGCACCGGGAGGTGGCCGTCCCCGCCTGCTACGGGCGGCGCGCCGTCTACATGTCGATGCCGGTGCGCTGACCTGCGGAAACGCGGCGCCGATGATCACTCGTTCGGCCTAGCCCCGGCGGCGAAGATCACCCCATCGGGTGAAGCTGGTGGCGGCTGCGCCTCGCGCGCTGCCGCCACCGGCACCGTCCGTACGCCCGAGGGAGCAGAGCATGAAGGCCGCAGTCGTCCACGACTTCACCGAGCCGCTGGTCATCGAGGACCGGCCCGTTCCCGAGCCCGCCGCGCAGCAGGTCCGGGTCCGGATCGAGGCCTCCGGCCTCTGCCACACCGACATCCACGCCGCCCACGGCGACTGGCCGGTCAAGCCCAGCCCGCCGTTCGTCCCCGGGCACGAGGGCGTCGGCGTCGTGGAGGCGGTCGGCGGGCAGGTCCGGCACGTCCGGGTGGGCGAGCGGGTCGCCATCCCCTGGCTCGCGGACGCCTGCGGGCGCTGCGACCAGTGCGTCACCGGCTGGGAGACGCTCTGCCTCCAGCAGCACAACAGCGGCTACTCGGTGGACGGCGCCTACGCCGAGTACGCGCTGGCGCACGGTGACTACGTCGTCCCCGTCCCCGACGGGGTCGACCCGCTGGACGCCGCACCGCTCTCCTGCGCGGGCGTCACCACGTACAAGGCGCTCAAGGTCTCCGATGCCGGCCCCGGCACCCGGGTGCTGGTCTCCGGCATCGGCGGGCTCGGCCACCTCGCCCTCCAGTACGCCCGGATCTTCGGGGCCGAGACGATCGCCGTCGACGTCACCGACGACAAGCTCGCCCTGGCCCGCGAGCTCGGCGCCGACCACGTCCTCGACGCCCGTACCCAGGACGTCGCCGCCGAGGTCCAGGCCCTGGGCGGCGCCCACGCCTCAATCGCCCTCGCCGTCAGCAACGCCTCCTTCCAGGCCGCCTACGGCGCCCTGCGGCGCGGCGGCACCCTCGTCCTGGTCGCCCTCCCGGCCGGCGGCAAGCTCGAACTGCCCGTCTTCGAGACGGTGTTGAACGGCACCAAGGTGATCGGTTCGATCGTCGGCACCCGCGAGGACCTCGCCGAGGTCTTCCGCCTGCACGCCCTCGGCCGCACCCGGGTGATCCGCGAGACCCGCCGACTCGAGGACGTGAACGCCTGCTTCGACGAGGTGCTGGGCGGCAAGGTCTCCGCCCGCCTGGTCTTCGACATGCGCTGACCGGCCGCCCTCGCCCGTGCCGGGCCCGGTCCACCGGCGCTGCCCCGGCCCGGCCCGTGGACCGGCGGCACCCCCGGCCGGACGGCGGGCACCATGCCCGAATGCCGTCACCGCTCTACGCCGCCGCCCGCAACCCCGTCCTGCCGCCCGACCTCCTCCGGTCCCTCGTCCGTAGCGCGCCCGGCCGTGCGGGGCGGCGCCCCCGGACGGCGCGGGTTCGTCCGGGTGGCGTTGCAGTTGCGTCTCCGTTCCGTCCCGCCCGGGGCGAAGCGGGCGGCGGTCCAGGATGGTGGGGGCGACCACTCGTGCGGCAGGGGGAGTTGCCATGGGGGACGGCCGGGAATCGGCACCGGGGGCGGTCGCGGCGCTGCTGGGCGACGGTCCGCACCGGGCGGTGGCCGACGTCGTGCGGGCGCGGTTGCGGATGGTGCCGGAGGGGGCCCGCGCGCTCGCCGCGGCGCAGGCACGCCCGGGCGACGCCGAGGCGCGGGCCCTGCTGACCACCGCGGTCGAGCACCTGCTGGCCACCGACCCGGCGTTCGCGCAGTACCTGGCCACCACCGGGCTCGGCGGGCCCGGCGATCCGCCGACCGTCCGGTTGCGGGGCGAGCCCGGCACCCTCCGGCTGCGGGTCGGGCCGCCGTCCGCGCCGCCGCCGAAGGGCCCGGCCACCGTCCAACTGCGGACCGGCCCCGCGGCCGCCCGCGCCCGGGCGCTCGGCTCCGGGCGGAGCACCGCCGGGATCGTCGCGGCGCTCGTCCTGGTGCTGATCGCCGTGCTGGTCGCGCTCGGCGTCCACCTGGGCTCGCGCCCGCTGATGAAGCCCGGCGGGCCCGAACTGGCCCATGCCGCCCCTCCGTTGAGCGAGCCGACGGTGGTGCGCAGCGTACTGCCCGGCGAAGGGGCGATGCCGCCCGGCTGGCGGGTGCAGCGGGGGCCGCAGTCCGGGACGGGCCCGGCCGACGGGTCGCCGTGCCTGCCGCCGGGCCCCTGCGGCCGGCAGCTCGCCTACGCCACCGTGACGTTCGGCGCGGCACCGGTGCAGACCGTGGAGTTCGGCGTGGTCGCCTTCCCCTCCCCCGAGGCCGCCGCCGAGGGCTTCGAGGCCATGCTGGCACGCATCCCCGGCGAGGAGCCGACGGCGGTGGCGATCCCCCGGATCGGCGACCGGAGCACGACCCGGGTCGACGGCTCCTCGTCGGCGGTGGCGCTGGTCCGGCTCGGCGGCGTGCTGCTGGTGGTGCGCGGCGACGGGCCGGGCGCCGCCCTCACCGCGCCCGGGCTGACGGTCTTCGCCCGGCTGCTCGCCGACCGGGCCCGGCAGGCCCAGGACGGGCGCATCCCCGACGCCTCCGCCCGGGAAGCGGCGGGCTGACCTGCCCGATCACCGAGAAGGGGCGAGAGCGGGCAGCGGGAGCACAGCGCGCCGGGCTTCGCGAACCGGACGCCGGACGAGCACCGGGGCCGTCCCCCGAATGCATGTACCGCTCTCTTGACTGGCGTCACCAAGGCGCCATACTGGCCTCACTCCCGCTCGCACGACGAGGTGCCGCCCATGGAGCTCTCCCCCTCGGCGCACGTGGACACGTTCTGCCGAGACCACCTCCCACCCTTCGAGCAGTGGCCCGAACTCCTCTTCGATCTCCCGGAGTTGGCCTACCCCGACCGCCTGAACTGCGCCGCCGCCCTGCTCGACGACACCATCGGACGCCTCGGCCCGGACCGCCGCTGCCTGCTCACCCCCACCGACCAGTGGTCCTACGGCGAACTGCGCGACCGCGCCGACCGGATCGCCCGCCTGCTGACCGAGGACCTCGGCCTCGTCCCCGGCAACCGGGTCCTCCTGCGCGGCCCCAACACCCCCTGGCTGGCAGCATGTTGGCTCGGCGTGCTGAAGGCCGGCGGAGTGACCGTCACCACCGTGCCGCTGCTGCGCGCCGCCGAGCTGACCGAGCTGCACCGCATCGCCGGGCCCGTCCTCGCCCTGTGCGACCACCGCTTCCTGGCGGAGCTGCACCGCGCGCGGACCCCCGGGCTGCGCGTCCTCGGCTTCGGCGGCCCGGGCCCCGAGGACCTCACCGCCCGCTGCGCCGCCAAGCCCGCCGGCTTCCCGGCCGTCCCGACCGCCGCCGACGACGTCGCACTGATCGCCTTCACCTCCGGCACCACCGGCCGCCCCAAGGCCACCCTGCACTTCCACCGCGACGTGCTCGCCATCGCCGACACCTTCTCCCGCCACCTGCTCCGCCCCACCCCCGAGGACCTCTTCGCCGGGACGCCGCCGCTCGGCTTCACCTTCGGCCTCGGCGGCCTGCTGGTCTTCCCGCTGCGGGCGGGCGCCGCCGGGCTGCTGCTGGAGCAGGCCGCCCCCGAGCAGCTCGCCGAGCACGTCCGCCGCCACCGGGTGAGCGTGCTGTTCACCGCGCCGACCGCCTACCGGGCGATCCTGGCCGCCGGGCTGGCCGACCGGCTGGCCGGGGTGCGGCGCTGCGTCTCGGCGGGCGAGCCGCTGTCCGCCGAGGTCTGGCAGGCCTTCCACGCGGCCACCGGCCGCCGGCTGATCGACGGCATCGGCGCCACCGAGCTGCTGCACGTGTTCGTCTCCGCCGCCGACGAGGACATCCGCCCCGGCGCCACCGGCCGCCCCGTCCCCGGCTTCCGGGCCGCGGTTCTGGACGGGCAGGGCCGCCCGGTGCCGGACGGCGAACCCGGACTGCTCGCCGTCAAGGGCCCGACCGGCTGCCGCTACCTGGACGACGAGCGCCAGCTGGACTACGTCCGCGACGGCTGGAACCTCACCGGCGACACCTACGTCCGGGACGGCGACGGCTACTTCTGGTTCCGGGCGCGCAGCGACGACATGATCGTCTCGGCCGGCTACAACATCGCCGGGCCCGAGGTGGAGCGGGCCCTGGCCACCCACCCCGACGTGGCCGACTGCGCGGTGGTCGGCGCGCCGGACGAACACCGCGGCACGGTGGTCAAGGCGTACGTGGTGCTGCGCGCCGGCGCACCCGCCGGGCCGGAGACGGCCCGCGCGCTCCAGGAGCACGTCAAGCGCACCATCGCACCATACAAGTACCCCCGGACGGTCGAGTTCCTGCCCGAGCTGCCGCGCACCGCGACCGGCAAGCTGCACCGTGCCGAGCTGCGCCGACGGTCCGTGCCCAGCCCGGCCAGCGTCACCGTCGAGCGCCGGGTGGAGTGGTCCGACACCGACGCCGCCGGGCACTACCACTTCTCCGCCGTGCAGCGCTGGGCCGAGGCGGCGGAGGCGGCCCTGCTGCGCCGGCTCGGGCTCGCCGAGCTGTTCGGGCGGATCCCCCGGGTGCACTTCGAGGCCGACTACCGCGAGCGGCTCTGGTTCGGCGACGTGGTCCGCACCGAGCTGCGGGTTGTCCGGGTCGGCGGGTCCTCGCTGCACTACGCCTTCGAGGTGCACGGCCCGAACGGGCTGGCCGCCAGCGGGCGGATGTCGGTGGTGCACGCCGGCCCGCGCGACGGGGGCGCCGAGCCGTGGCCCGCACCGGTCCGCCGCGCGCTGATCGAGGCGGGGCCGCAACGGCCCGAGGTGGTCGCATGAGCACCGCGCGGGAGCGCTCCCCGGCCGGCGCCGCGGTCCGCCGGATCGCCGTGATCGGGGCCGGCCCCGGCGGGCTCTACTTCGCCGCCCTGGCCAAGCAGCTGGCGCCCGACCGGGAGATCACCGTCTTCGAACGCGACGGCCTGGACGACCGGACCGGCTTCGGCGTGGTCTTCTCCGACGAGACCCTGGACGGCATCGCCCGGGCCGATCCGCGCGTCTTCGCCGCGATCAGCGCCGAGTTCGCCCGCTGGAGCGACATCGACATCCGCTACGCGGGCGAGGTCCGCACCAGCGGCGGCCACGGCTTCGCCGCGCTGGACCGCAACCGGCTGCGCGCCGTCCTCCGGGAGCGCTGCGCCGAGCTGGCGGTGGACCTGCGCTACCGCACCCCGGCCCCGCCCGTCGACCGCCTGGCCGACGGGTACGACCTGGTGGTGGCCGCCGACGGCATCCGCTCCGGCACCCGCGCCGCCCACCCGGAGAGCTTCCGGCCCGACCTGGACAAGCGGCACTGCCGCTACATGTGGCTCGCCACCGACAAGGTCTTCGAGGCCTTCACCTTCATCGTCGAGCGCTACGACTTCGGCGTCCTCCAGGTGCACGCCTACCCGTACAGCGCCACCCGCTCGACCTTCATCGTCGAGGCGGCCGCGGACGCCTGGCGCCGCGCGGGCTTCGAGGCCCTCGGCACCCCGGAGCCGGCCCGCGGCCGGAGCGACCTGGCAAGCGTACGGCGCTGCGCGGACCTGCTCGCCGGGCACCTGGACGGCCACCGGCTGATCCCCAGCGCCTCCCGCTGGATCCGCTTCACCACGGTGCGCAACGCGAGTTGGCGCCACCGCAACGTCGTCCTGCTCGGCGACGCCGCGCACTCCGCGCACTTCTCGATCGGCTCGGGCACCAAGCTCGCCCTGGAGGACGCCCTCGCCCTGGCCGCGGCCCTGAGCGAACAGCCCTCCCTGGACGAGGCGTTGGCCGCCTACGAGGCCGAGCGGCGACCGGTGGTGGAGTCCACCCAGCGCGCCGCGCAGGCCAGCCTGGAGTGGTTCGAGACCATCGGGCGGCGCACCGGCCAGGGGGCCGACCAGTTCGCCTTCAACCTGCTCACCCGCAGCCGAAGGGTCACCTACGGCAACCTGCGGGCCCGCGACCCGGCCTTCGTGGACGCCGTGGAGAGCGCCGTCGGCGGCCCGCCCAGGGTACCGCCGATGTTCCGGCCGCTGGCACTGGGCGCGCTGGAGCTGCGCAACCGGATCGTGGTGCCCCCGCTCGCCACCTTCACCTCCCCCGACGCGCTGCCCAGCGGCTTCGACCGCGCCCAGCTCACCGGGCACGCGCTCGGCGGCGCCGGGCTGGTGATCGCCGGGATGACCGCCGTCAGCCCCGAGGGCCGGGCCACCGACCGCTGCCCCGGCCTGTGGGCCGACCACCAGGAGGCCGCCTGGCGCGAACTGGTCCGGGCCGTCCGGGAGGTGAGCGACACCCCGCTCGGCCTCCAGCTGACCCACGCCGGCCGCCGCGGGGCGACCGCCGCCCCCGGGCCCGACGGCATCGGGCGCCCGCTCGCCGACGGCTGGCCGCTGCTCGCCCCCTCGGCCCTGCCCTGGGACGCCGGCAGCCCGCTGCCGCACGAAGCGAACGACATCCAACTGGCCGCGGTCACAGCGGACTTCGCAGCCGCCGCCGAGCGGGCCGGCCGGGCCGGCTTCGACGTGCTGGAGCTCCAGTTCGGCCACGGCCACCTGATCTCCTCCTTCCTCTCCCCGCTCACCAACCGCCGCACCGACCGCTACGGCGGCCCGCTCGCCCACCGGCTGCGGCTGCCGCTGGAGGTGCTGACGGCGGTCCGCGCCGCCTGGCCGGCCGAACGGCCGCTGCTGGTGCGGATCTCGGCGAGCGACTGGGCGCCCGGCGGCACCACCGAGGAGGAGGCGGTGGCGATCTGCCGCGCGCTCGGCGGGGCCGGGGCCGACGCACTGGACGTCTCCACCGGCGAGGTGGTGGCGCACCAGCGGCCGCCGTACGGGCGCGGCTTCCAGACGCCGTTCGCCGAGCTGGTCCGCACCGCCACCGGACTGCCGACCATCGCGGTCGGTGCGATCTCCGGCTCCGACGACGCCGACTCCGTCCTGCTGGCCGGCCGGGCCGACCTGGTGGCCGTCGGCCGCGCCCACCTCCACGACCCGCTGTGGACGCTGCACGCCGCCGCCGAACGGGGCTACACCGGCCCCGGAGCCCGCTGGCCCGCGCCCTGGCGGGCCGGCAGCCGGAAGCCGCCGGGCCCGAACGCCGACCGGGTCGCACCCCGCCTGCACCTGCTGCGCGAGCCGCCCGCCCCCGTGCACCGCCGCTGGTCACCGCCCCTTCCCTCCGGACCCCCCGAGGAGTGACGAGGAACCATGCCCCACCTCCCCCGCTTCACCGCCGCCGCCGTCCAGGCCGCCCCGGTCTACCTGGACCCGGCCGCCACCGTCGACAAGGCCGTCGCCCTGGTCCACGAGGCGGCCGGGCACGGCGCCGGACTGGTGGTCTTCCCCGAGGTGTTCGTGCCCGGCTACCCGTACTGGAACTGGACGATGAACCCGGTGCAGGGCTCGCCCTGGTACGAGCGGCTGTTCCGGGCGGCCGTGGACGTCCCCGGGCCGTACGTCGACACCCTGCGGGCCGCCGCCCGGCAGACCGGCACGGTGCTGGTGATCGGCGTGAACGAACGCGGCGGGCCCGGTCTCGGCCCGCTGTACAACACCGTGCTGACCATCGGGGACGACGGCGAACTGCTCGGCGTGCACCGCAAGTTGATGCCGACCTGGGCCGAGAAGCTGACCTGGGGGCAGGGCGACGGCAGCACCCTGCGGGTGCACCGAACCGCCGTCGGCCCGCTCGGCGCGCTGGCCTGCGGCGAGAACACCAACCCGCTGGCCCGCTTCACCCTGCTGGCCCAGGGCGAACTCGTCCACGCCGCCTGCTACATCGCGCTGCCGGTCGCCCCCGAGGACTACGACATGGCCGACTCGATCGCCCTGCGCACCGCCGCGCACTGCTTCGAGGGCAAGGTGTTCTCCGTCGTCTCCTGCTCCACCGTGTCGCCCGAGATGGTGGACCTGCTCGCCGGTGACGACCCGCTGCTCCGCAAGCAGCTCGCCCGCCCGCACAGCGCGCTGTCCGGCGTCTTCGGCCCGGACGGCCGGCCCGTCACCGAACCGCTGGTCGACGAGGAGGGCATCGTCTACGCCGAGATCGACCTCGGCCGCTGCGTCCAGCCCAAGCAGATGCACGACATCGTCGGCCACTACAACCGCTTCGACGTCTTCCGGCTGCACGTGGACAACCGCCCGCTGCGGCCCCTGGCCCTGCCCGAGGAGGAGGCATGACCGCCACCGGTCCCGCCCGCGAGGGCGGCCGCGACGACGACCACGACGACGCCCGGATCGGCCGGGCCAGGGTCACCGACAGCCCGGAACTGCGCGCCTACTACGAGGAGTTGGCCAGGCACCAGGCCGGAGCCCTGTGGACGGTCGCGAACGAGATCGAGCCCTGGTACCCGCAGCCGAGGTCCGTACCGGCGCTCTGGCGCTACGCCGACCTCCGCCCGCTGGTGCGCAAGGCACTTCCACTGGTGAAGGCCGACGACGCCGGGCGCCGGGTGGTGATGCTGGTGAACCCGGGCCGCCGCGAACTCAGCGCCGCCGTCGGCCTGTTGTACACCGGCCTGCAGATCATGGGCCCCGGCGAGGCGATGACCGCGCACCGCCACCAGGCCTCCGCGCTGCGCTTCGTGCACGAGGGCACCGGCGCCTGGACGATCGTGGACGGCCAGAAGCTCAGGGTCGGCCCGCGCGACTTCGCGATCACCCCGAACAACACCTGGCACGAGCACGGCAACGAGGCCGACGACGCCCCGGTGATCTGGCAGGACGGCCTGGACATCCCGCTGGTCAACACCCTCGACGCCAACTTCTACGAGGTCCACCCGGAGCTGTACCAGCGGCCGGCCCCGGTCGTCGGCTCCTCGCTGCTCAGCTACGGCGGCAACCTGCTGCCGTACGGCGTCGAGAAGTGGACCAGGCCCTACTCGCCGCTGCTCGGCTGGCCCTGGGAGCCCAGCTACGACGCGCTGCGCCGGCTCGCCCGCGCCACCGAGGGCTCCCCGTACGACGGCGTGATCATGGAGTACACCAACCCCGTCACCGGCGGCCCGGTGATGCCCACCATGTCCGCCCACCTCCAGCTGCTGCGCCCCGGCCAGGCCACCCGCGCCCACCGGCACACCGGCTCGGTGGTGTACACCGCGGCCAAGGGGCGGGGCGTCTCGGTGATCGCCGGGCAGCGCTTCGCGTGGCAGCGGAGGGACGTCTTCGTCGTCCCGTCCTGGGCCTGGCACGAGCACGAGAACCTCGACCGGGGCGAGGACGCCTGCCTGTTCTCCTTCAACGACTTCCCGGTGATGCACGCGCTCGGCCTGTACCGCGAAGAGGCCCATCCGGACGGGCAGCAGCCCACCACCCCCGCCTGACCAGGAGCCCCACCGCCATGCACCTGCTCACCTTCCGCGCCGACGGCGACGACACCCCCCGGCTCGGCGCCCGCACCGGCGACGACCGGATCGTCGACCTGACCGCCCTGGCCACCGCCGCCGGGGCCGAACTCCCGCCCGACCTGCTGGGGTTGGTCCGCGCCGGGGAACCGGCCCTGGCCACCGCCCGCAGCCTGCTCGCCGGAGCCCCGGCCACCCGGCCGCTCGCCGAGGTCGCCCTGTGCGCGCCGCTGCGCCCCGGCAAGATCGTCGGTGTCGGCCTCAACTACGTCGAGCACGTGGCCGAGTCGCACCGCACCCTGGACACCGACCGCGAACTGCCCGACCGCCCGGTGCTGTTCGGCAAGCCCTCGACCGCCGTCACCGGCCCGGGCGGGCCCATCCCGCACAACGGCGACCTCACCGAGCAGCTGGACTGGGAGTGCGAACTCGCCGTGGTGATCGGCGCCCCGGCCTTCCGGGTGGCCGAGGCGGACGCGCTGCGGCACGTGTTCGGCTACAGCATCGTCAACGACATCAGCGCCCGCGACCAGCGCCGCTCCGGCCAGTGGTTCTTCTCCAAGGGCCAGGACGGCTACGCCCCCTTCGGCCCCGTCGTGGTGACCGCCGACGAGATCCCCGACCCCCAGCGGCTCGACCTCTCGCTCAAGGTCAACGGAGAGCTGAAGCAGGACTCCAACACCCGCCACATGCTGTTCGGCGTCGCCCGGCTGATCGCCGACATCTCCTCCGGCGTCACCCTGGAGCCGGGCGACGTGATCGCCACCGGCTCCCCCTCGGGCGTCGGCGCCGGGATGGTGCCCCCGCAGTTCCTCCGGCCCGGGGACCTGGTCGAGGCCACCATCGAGCGGATCGGCACCCTCGCCAACCCGGTGGTCGACGCCCGCCGTCCAGCCCCGGACCGGAAGGGGGCGTCCACCCGGTGACCACCTACCGGATCGGCCAGATCGTCCCGAGTTCCAACGTCACCATGGAGACCGAGGTCCCCGCCCTGCTGCGGGCCCGCGAGGCGGTCGCCCCCGAGCGGTTCACCTTCCACTCCAGCCGGATGCGGATGACCAGGGTCACCCCCGAGCAGCTCCGGGCCATGGACGCCGAGTCGGACCGCTGCGCCGCCGAGCTCTCGGACGCCCGGGTGGACGTGCTCGGCTACGCCTGCCTGGTCGCCGTGATGGCCACCGGCCCCGGTTACCACCGCGAGGCCGAGCGGCGGCTGCACCTGCGCACCATCCAGAACGGCGCCCCCGCACCCGTGGTCACCAGCGCCGGCGCCCTGGTCGCCGGGCTGCACGAGCTGGGCGCCGCGAGGATCGCCATGGTCACCCCGTACCTGCGGCCGCTGGCCCGCACGGTGGTCGGGTACCTCGCCGCGGAGGGCATCGAGGTGCTCGACCACGCCGCGCTGGAGATCGCCGACAACCTCGACGTGGCCGCCCACGACCCGGCCCGGCTGCCCGCCATCGCCCGCCGCCTCGCCCATGCCGAGGCGGACGCGGTGGTGCTCTCGGCCTGCGTCCAACTGCCCTCGCTCACCGCGCTGGAGGAGGCCGAGCAGCAGCTCGGCAAGCCGGTGGTCTCGGCCGCCGTCTGCACCACCCACCAGCTGCTGCGGGCGCTCGGCCTGCCCGCCTTCGCCCCCCGGGGCCGGCCGGCTGCTCTCCGGCGCGTACGCCTAGGGCATGTCTGACAATTCGCCGCGCACCCGGCGAGAATTGTCAGACACGCCCTAAGGACAGGCCCTGGTTCCCGCCGTAGCAGACCGCCCCCGCCGCCGCCCCGGGGACCGGCCGGTCCGGCAAAGACCGGCAAGACCCTTCCCGGCCCCGGCGCCCTCGTTATGATCACCACCAGTCGCCGGGGAGGAGGCCCGCACATGTCCGAGAGCGCGCCCCGGCCGAGCTCCCTGATCCACACCGTCTACGGCGAGTTCGTCCGCCGCCTCGGCGGCTGGATATCCATCGCCGACCTGATCGCCCTGCTGGCCGAGCTGGACGTGGACGGCCCGGCCGTCCGCTCGGCGATGTCCCGGCTGAAGAAGGCCGGCACCCTGCGCCAGGAGCGGCGCGCCGGGGCGACGGGGTACCGGCTCGCCCCGGCGGTGGAGCCGCTCTTCGAGGAGGGCGACCGGCGGATCTTCCACAGCCTGGAGCCCGCCGAGCTCGCCGACGGCTGGGTGGTGGCGGTCTTCTCGGTGCCGGAGTCCGCCCGCGCGCACCGCCACCAGCTGCGCTCCCGGCTGAGCTGGCTCGGCTTCGGCAACGCCGCCCCCGGCGTCTGGCTGGCGCCCGCCCGGCTGCTGCCGGACGCCCGCCGGCTGCTGGACCGGCTCGGCCTGAGCGCCTACGTCCACCTCTTCCTCTCCGCCGAGTACGCCGGCTTCGCCGACCTCCGCGAGGCGGTGGCGACGTGGTGGGACCTCCCGGCGATCGAGGCCCAGTACGCGGCCTTCGCCGACGCCTGGCGCCCGGCCGCCGAGGAGCTGCGCGAGCGCTCACCGGTCGACCCGGCCGGAGCCTTCCGCGACTACGTGCCGATGCTCACCCGGTGGCGCCGCCTGCCGTACCTCGACCCGGGGCTGCCCGCCCGGTTGCTGCCCGCCGACTGGAACGCGGTGCCGGCCCGCGCCGTGTTCACCGAGTTGCACGGGCTGCTCGCCGAGCCCAGTCTCCGGTACGTCGAGAAGGTGACCGGGCTGTCCCCCCTCCAGGAGCCGCGATGACCGACCACGCCCCCGCCGACCTGCTGGTCCGCGCCGCCGCCGTGCACACCCTGGTGCCCGGCGAGCCGCCCCGCAGGGCGGTCGCCGTCACCGGCGGCCGGATCACCGCGCTGTCCGCCGCGCCCGGCGGGCTGGACGCCCTGATCGGCCCGGCCACCGAGGTGGTGGACGCCCCGGGCTCGACGGTGCTGCCCGCCTTCGACGACACCCACGCCCACCTGGTCCTGGCCGGGCACAGCGTCCACGGCGTGCCCGTCCACCGGGCCCGCGACCTCGACGGGTTCCTGGCGCTGGTCCGCGAGCGCGCCGCCCGCACCCCCGCCGGGGAGTGGATCCACACCACGGTGAACTGGCAGGAGGTGCTGCTGGCCGAGCAACGGATGCCCACCGTCCGCGAGTTGGACGCGGCCACGGCCGACCATCCGGTGCTGGTGCGCCGGGGCGCCTACAACATGGTGCTCAACTCCGCCGCGCTGCGGCTGGCCGGGATCACCGAGGCCACCGAGGCGCCGCCGGGCGGGGTGGTCGAGCGCGACGCCCACGGGCACCTGACCGGCCGGCTCGTCAACCGGGCGGTCGAGCTGGTCGAGCGGGTGCTGCCGCGTCCGACCCTCGCGGAGCGGATCGCGGGCCTGCGGGCCGCGTCCTCACAGTTCGCCGCCACCGGGATCGGCACCGTCCGCGACTGCCTGGTCCCGGTCGAGGACCTCGACGTGCTGGCCGCCGCGCGGGCCCAGGACGCCCTGGCCGTACGGGTCCGGGCGCTGGTCTCCGGCTTCGCGGCCCGCACGCCGGAGCAGGTGGACGCGCTGCTGGACCGGATGGACGAGTGGCGCGCCGCCGGCCGCGACGACGGCCGACTGCGCCTGTGGGGCGTCAAGTTCGGCATCGACGGCGGCTTCGAGGCGGGCGCGGTGGAGGAGCCGTACCGGGGGCAGCCGTGCTACCACGGGCGGCTGCTGTGGGAGCCGGACGAGCTGCTCGCGGCGGTGGACCGGGTGGTCGGGCGGGGCTGGCGGGTCGGCGTGCACGCCTGGGGCGACCGCGGACTGCGGGTGCTGCTGGACGTGTTCGAGCAGGTCGCCGCGCGTCGCCCCGGACTGCCGCCCGGCACGTTGGTGGTCGAGCACGGCGGCCTGGCCCGCCCCGAGCAGCGGGCCCGGGCGGTCGCCCTCGGCGTCCCGGTGACGGTCCAGCACCCGCTGCTGCACGACGGCGCGCTCGCCCAGCAGCGCGCCTGGGGCGAGGAGCGCACCGCCGCGCTCTTCCCGCTGCGCGAGTGGCTGGACGAGGGCGCGCTGATCACCGGCGGCTCGGACTTCCCGGTCGGCCCGTACGGCGCGATGGTGTCGGTGTGGGGCATGACCACCCGGGGTACCACGGCCGGGGTGGTCGGCCCGGAGCACGCGATCGGCCGGGCCGAGGCGGTCGCGCTGCACACCGTGAACGCGGCCCGGCTGACCGGCGAGAGCGCCGTGCGCGGCAGCCTGCGGCCGGGGGCGTTCGCCGACCTCACGGTGTGGCCGGTCGACCCGCTGGACTGCCCGGTGGACGCGCTGCGCGACCTGCGCCCCTCCCGTACGGTGATCGGCGGCCGTACCGCACACCACGGCTGACGTCCCGTCAGGCGGCTGCCAGCTCCCGCAGGTCGATGCCGCGGTGCAGCGCCCGCAGGTCCTCGTGCAGCGTGGACGGCGGGACGACGAGCACGCCGCAGCGGGCCCGGTCCAGGCAGCGCCGGGTGACCGAGCGGCGCAGCAGCCCCCGCACCCGGGCGGCCGGGCCGCCCTGCCCGCCGCTGCTGACCACCAGCAGGTCGCCCGGACGGTCGGCGAGGCCGGTCAGCACGGCCGCGGCCTCGCCGCGCACGACCAGGGGCTGCACCGGCACGCCGACCGGCAGTCCGCCGAAGGCCTGCTCCAGCGCGCCCGCCATCCGCGCCTCGGCGAGCTCCTGCCAGGCGCGCAGCAGCGGCGGGCACGGCCGGGCCCGGTAGCTGCGCTCTCCGCCGACCGGGGTCCAGGCGAGCACCGGCACTAGGACCGCCTGCCGGGCCCGGGCCTCCTCGGCCGCCCGGTGCAGGGCGGTGAGGCTGTGCAGGGAACCGCTGACTCCGACGATGACGCGGGCGCCGTCCGACATGATCCTTCGCTTTCCGGTGTCAGAACTCTTCAATGTCTGCAATTAGATTGCCACATCCATATTTTGCCTGCAAATCTAAGGCATTCACTGAATATCACCTTGCATCGCCCGGCATATCCATGCCCGGGCCATCCACCCCGACCGGACGGACCTCCTGGAGCAGCCCCCAGGTGAAGTCGGCCTCGTACCGGCGGAGCCGACCGTCCGCGTCCGGCACGGAGAGGTCCAGCCGGAACCTGCTCGGCGCGCTCCCCTCCCGCGGCACGGCGGACGGGAAGGCGGCCCCGACGTCGCCGACCACGCAGCCCCACGGCACGAGGTCGCCCGGCGTGCGCAGCTCGGGTGCCGGTACGCCCGGCGCCCGCACCAGCCACTCGTTCAGCACCGCCCCGCGTGCCCCGGCCGGGCCCAGCAGGACCTCGAAGCGCAGTGCGGGCCAGAGCGGGAGCGACCACTGCCGCGCGACACAGCCGAGGTCTCCGATCCGACGCGGCACGCTCGCCTCGGCCGGCCCGAGCACCGCCGCGTACCGGGCGCCGCCGCGCGGGAACCCCGGCGCACGGACCATCGCCTGCCAGCGCCGGTTGGCCTCCCGCATCGAGGCCCGGGTGGCGCCGAGCCGCCGCACCGCCTCCTCGACCAGTCCCGGCTGGAAGTCGGCCATCCGGCGCAGCAGTACCAGCTGGAACTCGGTGACCCCGAATCCGTTGATCGCCATGCGGAAAGCCTAGAACCCTCCCGCCATTCGAGCACGTGTTCGAACCAGGGCGTACCCTGGCCTCATGCACGGCACCGTCCCCCTCCAGCCCTCGCTGTTCGACGACACGGACCACGGCGGCATCCGCCTCGGCCCGCTCGACGGCCTGCGGCGGCAGCAGCTCGGCGACGGCGCCTGGCTCGACCTGCTCCCGGGCTGGCTGCACGGGGCGGACGCCCTGTTCGAACAGCTGGTCGCCACCGTGCCCTGGCGGGCCGAGCGCCGGGCGATGTACGAGCGGACGGTCGACGTCCCGCGCCTGCTGGCCTCCTACCCGGCGCACGCCGAACCGCCGCACCCCGTGCTCGGCCTGGCCCGGGCCGCGCTGAGCGACCACTACGCCCGGGAGCTGGGCGAGCCGTTCCGCACCCTCGGGCTCTGCTACTACCGGGACGGCCGGGACAGCGTGGCCTGGCACGGCGACCGGATCGGGCGCGGCGCCCGCGAGGACACCATGGTGGCGATCCTCTCCGTCGGCGAGCCGCGCACCCTGGCGCTGCGGCCCCGCTCCGGCGGGCCCACCGCCGTCCGCCACCCGCTCGGCCACGGGGACCTGGTGGTGATGGGCGGCTCCTGCCAGCGCACCTGGGAGCACGCGGTCCCCAAGACGGCCCGCCCGGTGGGCCCGCGGATCAGCATCCAGTTCCGGCCGCACGGGGTGTCCTGAGGCGTGCCCGGCCACCGCCTCGCCCTTGCCTGCCGCCCCCTCGCCCACCTCGCCCTTGCCGGCCGGCTCCTCGCCCGCCGCCCGCTCGCCCGCCGCCCGCTTGCCGGCCGCCCGCCGGGCGCGGAGGCTGGCGGGTGGGGCCGGTGGCGCTCGGGCGCCCGGGCCCACCTGGAGGGCCGTATGCCGAAACCGGGCACCTACCACGCCGGAGTCCCGTGCTGGGTCGCGCTCACCGCCCCGGACACCGCACGGGCCCAGGCCTTCTACGGTGCGCTGTTCGACTGGGAGTTCGTCCCGACCGGCCCCGCCGAGGCGGTGGCCACCCGGTACGGCGTCCAGGTCGCGGCTGTCGAACGGGCCCGGCCGGACGACCCGCCCACCGCCTGGACCACCTTCCTCGCCTGCCCCGACCCGCTGCGCACCGCGGCCGCCGTCCGGGCCGCCGGCGGCCGCCTGGCCCGCGGTCCGTACGAGGTGCCCGAGCAGGGCCGCGCCGTGCTCGCCGTCGACCCGCTGGGCGCCCGTTTCGGGCTCTGGCAGCCCGGCACCATCGACGGGGCCGGGCTGGTCGACGAGCCGGGGGCACTCGCCTGGAACGAACACCTCTCCCCCGACCCCGACGCCGCCCGGGCCTTCTACCGCCGGGCCGTCGGCTACACCTACGACCGGCCGAGGGCGGGCCACGCCCTCGCCCGGGCGGCCGGGCGGCCCGCGTGCAGCATCGGCCCCTGCGCTCCGGGAGCCGGGGCGCGCTGGCTGGTCCACTTCGCGACCGAGGACGCCGACCGCGCCGCCGACCGGCTGCGCGCCCTCGGCGGCACCGTCCGCACCGGGCCGGCCCCGACACCGTTCGGCCGGGCCGCCCTCGTCCTGGACGACGCGGGCGCGGAGTTCGTCCTGGTCGCCGTCCCGGGCCGCGGCTCCGCGGCGGCGGCCTGAGTCCGGGGCGCCGAGGAACTCCGGGGCCTCCGGGCGGCGCCGGAGCCGCTCCTGCGGCCCCGTCAACTTGCCTCTCGGGTAACACCGTTAGGTGCCGGACCAGCCACGGGAGCGGCCGGACCCGCCGGGCCGGCCGTCCGTCGCGACCGCTACCGTGCTGGCATGAGTTCCTTCCTGCGCGCGTACCTGGTCGATCCCGCGGAGCTCCGCGCCCGCGTCGGCAGCGGCAACGACGGGGCGGTCGAGGAGGCCCTCGCGTACTTCGGTCCGTCCCTGGACAGGTCCGACGAGCACTTCGCCGACGAGATCGCGCAGGGCGCTCCGACCGCCCTGGAGGCGCTGCGGGCCGTGGTGCACGGCGGGCCGTTCTCCGAGGACGAGGACCACGCCTTCCAGTACGGCTACGCGTACCGGCGGCTGTGCTGGCTGGTCGGGCAGCCCCTGGAGGTGGACTCCTTCGGCCCGTTCCGGGGCAACTGGCTGGAGGTGGTCGACGAGGGCCTGGAGGCGTACGGCGTCACCGCCGTCTCGGTCGCGGACTTCCAGTACCGCGGCGGCCTGCCCGCCGGGCTGCCCTCCTGCGACGTGCCGTCCTGCGGCACCTGGTCGGCCGAGGACTGCCGGACGGCCCTGGAACGGTTCGAACGGGCCGAGTGCGAGGGCCGGGCCCCCGCGCCGGAGCGCGAGGTGGCCGAGGCCGTCGCGGAGGTGGTCGGCTGGCTCCGGCTGGCGCGGCACCGGGGGGACGGCGACATCGTCGGCTTCGTCTCCTGAGCCGGCCGGGCTCCGCCCCGGAACGCCCGCGGGAGTCCCGGACGACACGGGACTCCCGGGTGCTCCCCGGCCGGCGCGGCTCAGTCCTTCACCGCACCGGCCAGCCCGGAGACCAGCTTGCGCTGCACCGCGATGAAGAAGATCAGCACCGGCACGGTCATCAGCGTGGACGCCGCCATGATGCCGCCCCAGTCGTTCTCGTCCGGCTTGAAGAACACCAGAAGCGCCGAGGGCAGCGTCTGGTTCTGGGTGGCGCTGATGATGAAGGTCTTGGCGAAGACGAAGTCGTTCCACGCCGCGATGAACGAGAACACGCTGGTCGCGGCGAGGCCCGGCGCCACCAGCGGCAGCAGGATCCGCCACAGGATGCGGGTCCGGCTGGCCCCGTCGATCTGCGCCGCCTCCTCGATCGAGACCGGGACGGCCGCGACGAAGCCGCGCATCATCCAGATCCCGAACGGCAGCGAGAACGCCAGCTGCACCAGGACCAGCGAGGCCAGGGTGTTCAGCCCGATGCCCGGGGCGAACCGCCCGGCGTCGCGGAACATGAAGAACAGCGGGATGGTCAGCGCCTCGACCGGGATCATCTGGGCGATCAGGAACATCACCATGATGGTGGTGCGGAACCGGAACCGGAACCTGGTCACGGCCACGGCCGCCAGGAAGACCACGACCGCCGACAGCACCACCACCGACAGCGCGATCACCAGGCTGTTCCCGAAGTAGCGGGCGAAGCCGTCCACGCTGAGCACCTGGCGGAAGCTCTCCAGCGTGGGGTGGGCGGTCCAGGGGCGGGGTTCGAGCGACTGGATCTCGCCCTTGGGCTTGAAGGCCGAGAGGACCATCCAGAAGATCGGGAAGGCGGTGACGACGGCCAGTACGATCGCGCCGGAGTTGGCGGCCAGCCGCCACCGGCCGCGGGTGTTCCGGGCCGGCTTCACGGCCGGGGCCTTCACCGGGGGGTTCACCGGGCTCACAGTTCGTTCCCCGTCCGTCGCAGGGTGCGGATGTACAGGACCGTCGGGATCACCAGGATCAGCAGCATGATCACGCCGATCGCCGCGCCCAGCCCGTACTGCGAGGAGGCGAAGGCCTTCTGGTACGCGTACACGTTGAGCACCAGGTTCTGGCCGGCGATGCCGCCGCCCTCGGTCATCACGTAGATCTGGGTGAAGACCTTGAAGTCCCAGATCACCGACTGGATCACCACGATGGTCAGGATCGGCCGCAGCATCGGGGCGGTGATCCGGCGGAAGGTGGTCCAGGTGTTGGCGCCGTCGAGGGCGGCCGCCTCCATGATCTCCTCCGGGATGGCCCGGATGCCCGCGTAGAGGGTGACCATCACGAAGGGGAAGGAGTGCCACACCACCACGGCGCCGACGATCAGGAACGCCGTCCACTTGTCGTAGAACCAGTTGAACTCGTGGAAGCCGGAGAGCCCGAGCCCTTCCAAGGTGTGGTTCACCAGGCCGAGGTTGGTGTCGAACAGGAAGCTCCACACCGTCGAACCGGTCATCGCCGGCGCTGCCCAGGCGGCCATCGCCGCCGTGGTCAGCACCAGCCGGGGCCACCGGCCGACCTTGGTGAGCAGCACCGCGAGGGCGGCGCCGACCGCCAGGGTGGCGACCACGCAGAACGCGGCGAAGCCGATGGTCTGGAACAGCACCGTCCAGAACTGCTCGTCCTGGAGGATCTTCGTGTAGTTGCCGAGGCCGACGAAGGAGGTCGGGGCGCCGCCGGAGGCCTGGGCCTGCCCGAAGTCCAGGACGGACAGCAGGCCGAGCTGGTAGATCGGGTAGGCGACCAGCGGGATCAGGATGACCGCGGCCGGCAGGAGCAGCAGCAGCGGGGGCCGCCGGCGCCGGCCGCCCGGGGGTGCGGCCGGCGCCCTGCCCGCACGGCGCCTCTGCGGGGAAGGCGGCGCCGGGGCGGTCGAGGTGGATACGGACACGTGCGGGACCTGCTCTCTGAGACGAACCGGGAGGGGGCCGTCCGTACCCGGCCGGTGGCCGGCTTCGCGCGCCGGCTCAGGGGTGGCTCTGCGGGGTGGCTTCTGCGACGGGTGGCTCTCGGGTGGGGCTGCGGGACTGCGGGGCTCCGGAGGCGCCCTGAACCGGCGCCGGGTGGGCGCCGGGGGGCGCGGGGAGGGCCCCGGCCGGCGGCAGCGCGCTCGGTGCGAGCCGCGCCGCCGCCGGCGCTCGGACGTCGGTGCGCTCGGTCACCGGTGCGCTCGGTCACCGGCGTGCTCGGTCACCGGCGTGCTCGGACGCCGGCGTGCTCGGCCGTCAGTGCGCGGCGAAGGCCGAGGAGATCTGCGCGGCGGCGTCGGCCGAGGCCTTGGCCACGTCCGCCTTGCCGGTGACGACCTGCTGGACCATCGTCGGGATCACCGCCTGGGCGTCGATCTGCGCCCACGCCTGGTCGAGCGGGACGAACCTGGTGCCCGCCGCGATCGTGTCGGTGAAGGGCTTCAGGAACGCGTCCTTCGCCGCGACCTTGCCGCTGACGGACTTGAGCGTCGGCAGGTTGCCCATCGCGTCGTACATCTGCTCCTGGTACGCGGGGCTCGCCAGCAGCTCGGCGAACTCGACGGCCAGCGTGCGGTGCTTGGCCGCCTTCATCACGCCCAGGTTGTTGCCGCCGGCGAAGGCCGGGGCGATCGAGCCGGGCTTCTCGCCGGGCAGCGGCACCACGCCGTACCGGTCCTTGACGGCGCCCGCGTCCACCTTGCTGCGGTTGGAGTTGAGCAGCACCGCCATCGCCGACTTGCCGGCCGCGAACAGGTCGACGGTCTTGCCGCCGGTCAGGTCCGCGCACTGCTGGGCGGGGCAGCCGTCCGCACCGAACAGGTCGGTGTAGCGCTTGAGCCCGGCCTGCGAGGCCGGCGAGTCGATGGCCGCCTTGAACTTGGCGCCGTCCTTGGTGGCGATGTCGCCGCCCGCGTCCCAGACGAAGGGCAGCGCGGCGAAGGTGTACTTGCCGCCGACGGCGATGCCGAAGGTGTCCGGGTGCGCGGCGTGGATCTTCTGGTTGGCGGCGACCAGCTCGGCGTAGGAGGTCGGCGGGGCCAGGCCGGCCTCGGTGAACAGGTCGGTGCGGTAGTACAGCGCGCGCACGCCGACCCACCAGGGCAGGCCGTACGTCTTGCCGTCCACCACGGCGGTCTTGGCGATCGCCGGGTCGAGGTCGCCCTTGTCCTGCCACGCGTCCAGTTCGGCGGTGATGTCGGCGAGGCCGCCCGCGGCGACGTAGCCGGGCAGGTCGGTGTTGCCGAACTCGACCAGGTCGGGGGCGCTGTTCGGGTCGTTGAACGCGCCCTTCATCTTGGCCGCGCGGGCCGAGGCGTCGGTGTCGATGTAGCTGACGTTGACGGTGACGCCCTGGTGGGAGGCCTGGAACTCGGTGACGGCCTTGGTGACCACGGCCTCCTTGGCCGCGTTGCCCGCCTCGTTGTACAGCCAGACCTGGAGGGTGCCGGTCCGGTCGTCGCCGGCCTTGGCGCCGGCCGGTGCGGCGGTGCCGGGGGCGCAGGCGGTGGCGGCCAGGCAGCCGGCGGCGAGGACGACGGCCGCGGCGGTCCGTCCGATGAGTCGCATGGTGGAGACCTCCCCTCCCGACAGCTGCCGCCGAGACGTCCGCCCCGCCTGGGACGGGCACGTCGAAGCAGGCCCTGACCGGGGCCGATGGTGGGTGAAGTAGTGGGGGTACGGCAGGGCGCAGCGCTCGGGTGGGGCGACGTCGCCTGCTCGATGGCAGGGACGTTAGGCGGGGGCGATCGGCGCCAACAAGGGGGAGTTGGTGAAAGTTTTGCAATGCACAACGTTGTATCGAAGATGCGGCGATCCGGCGTCGAACGGGTACGTTCTGACAACCGCCGCCGACCTGCGGGGGAACACCGGCAGAACGACACCAGGGAACGGACCCATGACGGAGACGGCGCCCAAGAAACCCGCGACCGAACGCAACCAGTCCTCCTCGCTGCGCCGGGCGCTCGCCGTCCTGGGCTACGTCCGCGACCACAGCGACGGGCGCGGCGTCCCGCTCGCCCAGCTCTCCGACGGCCTCGGCCTGAACAAGAGCACCGTGCTGCGGCTGGCCGGCCCCCTGCTGGACGAACACCTCCTCGACCGGGACCGCGAGACCGGCTGGTTCCGGCTCGGCCACGGCTCCCTGCGGCTCGGTCAGGCCTACCTGACCACCCTCGACCTGCGCAGCGTCGCCGCCGAGCACCTGCGCCGGCTCCAGCGCGAGGCGGGCGAGACCGTCCACCTGACCGTCTGGCAGGCCCCGGGGATCGTCTACCTGGACAAGGTCGAGGACGAGACCAACGTCCGGATGGCCTCCCGGGTCGGCAGCCGGGCCCCCGCCTACTGCACCGCCACCGGGAAGGCGATCCTCGCCTGGCTGCCGGAGGAGGCGGTGGCCGAGGTGGTCGCGGCCGGCCTGCGCCCGGTGACCGCCTGGACCATCGCCGACGAGCCCCGGCTGCGCGCCGACCTCGCCCGCATCCGCGCCCGCGGCTACTCGATCGACGACCGGGAGAACGAGCCCGAGGTCCGCTGCGTCGCCGCCCCGATCTTCGACCACACCGGCGAGGTGACGGCCGCCCTGTCCGTCTCCGGCCTCACCTCGCGGATGACCGCCGCCCGGGTCCGCGCCCTCGGCCCGGTGGTCGCCCAGGTCGGCCTGCGGATCTCCCGCGAACTGGGCTCCGACCGCCAGCCGTCCTGACCGCCGGCCGCCCTGGGCTCCCCCTCCTGAGCGGCCCGCCGCCCCACCGGCCCCCCTCAGGCGCGCCCCGCCAGGCCGTAGCCCCGCTCCAGGGCTTCCAGGTCGCGTTGCAGCGGCGGGTGCGGGACGGCGAGGACGGGGCAGGTGGCGTGCCGGACGCAGTAGGCGGCGACGGAGGGGTGCACCAGGCGGGCGAGGCGGCCGCGCTCCCGGCCGGCGCCGAGGACGAGCAGGTCCCCGGGGCGGTCGGCGCACCGCACCAGGGTGTGGCCGGTGTCGCCCCGGACGGTCTGGCAGCGCAGCCGGACGCCCGCGTACTGTCCGGCGAAGGCCTCGTCGAGGGCCTGCCGGAGCCGGGCGACGGCGGCGGCGCGACCGGCGTCGACGACCGGCGGGCACGGGCTCCGGCGGTAGCCGAGTTCGTCGCCGGGCGGGATCCAGCAGAGCACCGCGAGCACCTCGGCGTCCGTCCTGCGGGCCTCGGCCACCGCGTGGTGCAGGGCCGCGAGGCTGCCGAGCGAGCCGCTGACGCCGACCACGATCCGCCCCTCGTCCGCACCGCTGTCCGCCATGGCCCGCCCTGCCTCTCCGTCCACCGCCCGGGTGTCCCGTACGGCGCACGGGACCGGGCCGACCGCGCCGGCCCGCTCCCCAGCAAAGCGGTCCGCACCCCTGCGGGCCCGGCCCGTTGACGCGCCCCTGACGCGGAGCGGGCCCGTCCGTACGCGCCCCTGACGCGGCCCGGCCACCGTGCCCGGCGCGCTCACGCCTCCGGCGGCTCCGCCTCCCACAGGTCCGCGAACATCCGGTCCAGGTGCTCCTCCCCGACCGGCGGGACGGGCAGCGGGTGGGCGGCGCGGGCGCGGAAGCCGTCGAGCAGGAGCGCGAGGTAGCGGCGCCAGAGGTCGGGGCGCAGCTCGGTGGCGGCGGGCAGGGCGCGGCAGAGCGGGCCGAGCAGGAAGAGCAGGTCCATGGTGACCACGTCGCGGCGCATGGTGCCCTGGTCCTGGGCGCGGGCGATCAGGGTGCCGACGGTGGCGGCGTGCTGCCGGCTGATCTCGATCATGCCGGGGATGGTCGGGATCGCCTGGGTGACCAGGTCGTTGATCCCCCGGTCGGCGGCGACCAGTTCGAAGATCCGCCCGAAGTACCGTTCGAGGCCGCTCCAGGCGTCCTCGGCGGCGAGCGCCTCCTCGCCCGCGGCGGCCAGCTCGCCCCCGGCGTCCGCGAACACCTCGCCGATCAGTGCCTCGCGGGTCGGGAAGTGCCGGTAGAGGGTGGCGTTGCCGACGCCCGCCTCCTTGGCGATCTGGTCGAGCGGCACGTCCAGGCCGTGCCGGGAGAACATGTCGCGGGCGGCGGCGAGCAGGAGGTCGCGGTTGCGCTGCGCGTCCCGCCGGAGCCGCCCCGGGGGGTTCGCGCTGCTCGGTGGTGCCATGCCCACGACCCTAGCAAGCGCCGGGCCGGGCCCACCCGGGCCTGCCCGCCGTCCCCGCCGGAGTGGTCAACTGCCCTGTGAGGCCGCCGAGATGAATGCCGCGCGGGCTTGGGAGGCCCGCCGGCACCACGGGGGAGGCAGGACGATGGCCACGGTGACGGAGCTGCGGTACCACCACCCGGTGAAGGGCTGCGCCGGGGTGACGGCCGCGCAGGCGGAGCTCACCCGGGCCGGGCTGGCCCACGACCGGGCGTTCATGGTGGTGGACGAGGACGGCGTGTTCCGCTCCCAGCGCAGGGACGCGGCGCTCGCCACCGTCCGCCCGGCGGTGGCGGAGGACGGCCGGTCGCTGGCGCCGGCCGCCCCGGGGACGGAGCCGGTGACCGTCCCGGTGGCCACCGAGGGGGCGCGCCGCGCGGTGCGGCTGTTCGGTGCACCCTTCCTCGGCATCGACCAGGGCGAGGAGGCCGCCGACTGGCTCTCCGGGGTCCTGGGCGCGCGCAGCCGGTTGGTCCGGGTGCCGCCGGAGCACGACCGGGTGACGGACGGGCTGGTCCCGGGCACGTCGGGGTACGCGGACAGCTGCGCCGTGCACCTGGTGTCGCGCTCCTCGCTGGAGCGCTTCAACGAGCTCTCCGGCGTCGAGCCGGTGCCGACGGACCGGTTCCGCCCGAACCTGGTGGTGGACGGCTGGCCCGAGCCGCACACCGAGGACCTGGCCCGCCGGATCGAGGTGGGCGGGGCCGAACTGGGCCACGCCAAGCTCGCGATCCGCTGCGCGGTGACGACGGTGGACCAGACCCGCGGCGCCAAGGCGGGCCCGGAGCCGCTGCGGACGCTGGCGCGGTACCGCCGGGCGGCGGCGGGCGGGGTGGCGTTCGGCAGCAGGTTCGCGGTGCTGCGGCCCGGCGCGCTGCGGGTCGGGGACGGGCTGGCGGTGGGCGCCTGGGGGCCGTCCGAGCTCTGAGCCCGGAGCGGGCGGGAGCGGCGGACGGGGCGGCGGGTGCCGTGACGGCCGCAGGTGCCGCAGATGCCGCACGTGCCACACCTGCCGCACGGCGGTGGCCTCGGCGGGGAAGCCGGCCGGGGCCACCGTCGTACGGGAGCGTCCGGGGACGTCGGGACGCCGGCGGGCAGGAGCAGGAGCAGGGGGTCAGGGCGTCAGCAGGTCTGGTCGATCAGGAAGAACGTGGCGTAGTGGTCGCCCGTGTAGTAGTCCTCCTGGCTGGCCTGTCCGGTCACGATCCGGCGGGCGCCGCGGGTCGGGGAGCCCGGGGTGATGACGGTGTACTCGTGGTAGTAGCCGTAGGACTCGCTGGGCAGGACGCCCTCCCGGTTCTGGAAGACCACCCCGTCCTGGGAGTAGGGGAACGGCCCACCGGCGGCGATCAGGTCGAGGGTGTCGGCGGCCTGCGGCGGGAGGGCGGTGAGGCAGACCGAGCCGCTCACGTCGGCGTGCGCCTGGGTGGCGACGGCGACCGGGGCGAGGGTCATCAGAGCGACGGCGGTGGCGGCGGCAGCGCGGGACTTCCACGCGCGTAGAGTGCGAGACATGCCCCTCAGTCTGGCGGGACGCCGTCAACTCCGGAAGCCCTCCGAGAAACTATTAACCAGTGAGTAACTCCCCTTTACCTGCGGAGACTTGAGCCGTACCCCGTCCTGCGGCCCACCCCGCCGGAGCCGCCCGCGCAACGCCCACGAACCGCCCGTCCGGCGCAGGGGTCGACCGCCGTCGAACTCATGTCGGAGCTGTCCCGCCCGGACGGCGCCGCATAGAGTGCCGCGTGACGCGGCGGCTCCCGGCACGGCCGGAACGATCTCTGACGGGGTGGGCATGGGTACGGTCTCGGGCACGGCGCTGACGGCCCACCAGCTGATCGGGCTGCTGGTCGATCCGGGCGGCTTCCGCGGCTGGGACGGGCCGCCGGCGGCCGGCGGCTCCGCCGACCGGACCGCCCCCGACTACCGCGCCTCCCTCGACCGCGCCCGCGCGCGCACCGGGCTGGCCGAGGCCGTCCTCACCGGCCTCGGCCTGGTGGACGGCCGGCCCGTCGCCCTCGTCGCCTCCGAGTTCGGCTTCCTCGGCGGCTCGATCGGTGTCGCCACCGCCGAACGGATCACCCGCGCCGTCGAGCGCGCCACCGCCGAGCGGTTGCCACTGCTCGCCCTGCCGGTCTCCGGCGGGACGCGGATGCAGGAGGGGTCGGCGGCCTTCCTCTGCATGCTGCGGATCACCGCCGCCGTCCAGGCGCACCGGGCCGCCGGCCTCCCGTACCTCACCTACCTGCGCAACCCCACGATGGGAGGGGTCTTCGCCTCCTGGGGCACGCTCGGCCAGCTGGTCCTGGCCGAGCCGGGCGCCCGGCTCGGCTTCCTCGGCCCGCGCGTGTACGAGGAGCTGCGCGGCGTGGAGCTGCCGCCGGACGTCCAGCGGGCCGAGACGCTGGCCGGGCAGGGGCTGGTGGACGCCGTCGTGCCGCCGCAGGAGCTGCGCGAGCTGCTCCGCCGCACGCTGGCCGTCCTCGCCGCCGCCCCGCCGCCCCCTGCCCCCGGGACTGCACCCGGGCCCGCTCCCGCCGCCGGTTCCGCGCCATCCGTACCCGCGCCGTCCGTACCCGCGCCGTCCGTACCCGCGCCGTCCGTACCCGCGCCGTCCGTACCCGCGCCCGGGCAGCCGGACGCCTGGGACTCCGTCCGCCGCACCCGCCGCTCCGACCGTCCGGGCGCCCGCGAGCTGCTGCGGCGCACCGCCGAGGAGCTGGTGCTGCTGGACGCCCCCGGCGGGCGCGACGGCGCACTGGTCCGGGCGCTGGCCCTGCTCGGCGGCCGGCCCGTGGTGGTCGTGGGCCAGCAACGGCAGACCCCCGAGCACGAGCGGCCCTTCACCGCCGCCGACCTGCGGGCCGTACGGCGCACCGCGCGCCTGGCGGAGCAGCTCGGGCTGCCGCTGGTCACGGTCGTGGACACGGCCGGTGCGGAGCTGTCCGCCCGGGCCGAGCTGGACGGCATCGCGGTGGAGATCGCCCACTGCCTGACCACCCTGCTCGCACTGCGCACCCCCGTCCTGGCCGTCCTGCTCGGCCAGGGCTCGGGCGGCGGGGCACTGGCGCTGCTCCCGGCGGACCGGGTGATCGCCGCCGAGCACGCCTGGCTGGCGCCGCTGCCGCCGGAGGGCGCCTCGGCGATCGTCCACCGGGACGGCGCGCACGCCGCCGAGCTCGCCCGCTCCCAGGGGATCGGGGCACGCCACCTGGCCGAGGTCGGGCTGGTCGACGAGGTGGTCCCGGAGCGGCCGGACGCCGCCGAGGAGCCGGAGGCCTTCTGCGCCCGGCTCGGGCAGGCGGTCGGTGCGGCGCTCGGCGCCCTGGCGGCGACCGGCGAAGGGGACCGGCTCGCCGCCCGGGCCGCCCGGCACCGGCGGTTGGGCGACCTCCGGTAGCCCGCCGCTGCGACCTCCGGCGGCCCGCGCCCGCGACGGTCGGTAACCCCGCGGCGGTGTGGCGCCGGTCTCAGCACGCGCTTGATCGTCTGAACCCACCGTGCTGCCGCCGGGCCGGAGCGTGACGCCGACCGGGGCCCGCACGGTGAGTGCGCTCACACGTGATCAAGACCGACGACGGACGGTAGTAGACGCCCGGCCGGCGCCCGCCCCGCCGCCGCACGGCCCGCGTTCGTCCAGCTCACGCCCCGTGGGTCCTGCCCCACCCGGCGGCCCCTTCGATTCCACGGCCGCCCCCTGGGTACGACCGCGGGTCGTACCGAGGGGGTCTTGGCGACGGCGGTCCCGGTCTGCCAACAATGGCTCTCGTCGTCAGCCACACCGGCTCCTGTCCCGCCGGTGAAGGCTTACTGCCGAGTCACTCCCCGTGACCGTTACGGCCCCTGTCCGGCCGTGGTCCCGGGCGGGGAGCGACCCGGCCCAACCTGATTGAGGTCCTGTTCTTCATGCCCGCTTTCAAGCTCCGTATGCGCACTTCCGCCGCCATCCTCGCCGGCGCCGCCGGTCTGACCGCCCTGGGCGCGGGTGTCCTGCCCGCCACCGCGAACGCCGCCACCGCCTCCCCGCAGGCCATCGCCGCCCAGATCGTCCCGGCCAACCAGCTGGCGTCGTTCAGCCAGATCATCGCCCACGAGTCCAGCTGGAACGTGACCGCGACCAACGCGAGCTCGGGCGCCTACGGCCTGGCCCAGGCGCTGCCGGGCTCCAAGATGGCCTCCGCCGGTGCGGACTGGAAGACCAACCCGGCCACCCAGATCAAGTGGGCGCTGGACTACATGAACACCCGCTACGGCAGCCCGAACGCCGCCTGGGCGTTCTGGCAGAACCACCACTGGTACTAAGCCGACCCCGTCGGCCCACCGAGCTCCGACCGTCACCTGACCACTCCCCCTCACCCCGGGGGTCGGACAGGGGCCACCGGGGTGCCCGAGAGGGCCCGGACCCGCGCGATCCGCGTGGTCCGGGCCCTCTCGCGGTTTCCGGGCCCCCGGGGCGCGTCGTACGGGCTACAGCTCGCCGGTGAGCCCGAGCAGCTCGCGCATCCGCGCGTACTTGGCGGTCAGCCGCTCGGCGGTCGCCGGGTCCAGCGAGGCCAGGCGCGCCGGATCGGAGTTGTGCGCCAGGTCCGCGCGCTTGACCAGCAGCGCGCCCGGCGTGGCCAGGATGCGCGCGGTGTACTGCTCGACCGGCTCGTCCGGGCGCCGGGTGAGGGCGTCCACGATCGCCTTGGTCTCCTCCGGCAGCGCGGCCCCGGCCAGCCACTCGCGACTCAGCCGGTCGTCCTCCACGGCGTCGTGCAGCCAGCCCGCCGCGATCTGCGCCGCGCTACCGCCGCGCGCCGCCGTCCCGTGGGCGACGGCCGCGATGTGCTCGGCGTACGGGTGGCTGTTCTTGTCCAGCTGCCCCCGGTGGGCCCGGCGCGCGACCGCCTCCACCTCGGACAGGCTCAGGTACTGGTCCTCCATCGGCTCATCGTAGGCCCGGGCGGGAGGTGCCGCCGGGTCGGCCCGGGGCGGTGGGCCCGGGGACCCGGCGGCGACGGCGGGCCCGGGGACCCGGCTCGGACGGCGGGCCCCGACGGCGGGCCGGCGGATCGCCGCCGGGCGACGTGTTCGCGACAGACCCGTCGGCCGCGCCCTCGACGGCCACTGGTTTACTGCCCCGGGGGTTCATGGGCTTCGGGGGGTCACCGCGCTCGGGAGTCGGCGCCCCCGGCGGGAGACCCCCGCCGCACCGGCAGACCCGTCCGAGCGATCCGAGGAACCATGCCAGCCCTGCACCCGCTGCTGTCCGCCTTCCTGCCGATCTGGGCGCTCACCGGCGTCGGCTACGTGGTCGGCCGCAGCGGGCTGCTCGGGCCGCAGGCGGAGACGGTGCTCAACCGGTTCGTGTTCCACGTGGCGATGCCGGCCGCGCTCTTCCTGATGATCGCCCGCACTCCGCTGGACCGCTTCGCCAACGCCTCGATGCTCGCCTTCATGGCGGGCACGCTGGTCACGACCGGCCTGGGGCTGCTCGCCGGCCGGCTGCTGTTCCGGCGCAAGCCCGGCGAACTGGCGGTCGGCGCGATGGCCGCCGGTTACGTCAACTCGGCCAACCTCGGCATCCCGGTGACCATGCAGGTCCTCGGCGACGCCTCCTTCGTCGCGCCCGCGGTGCTGTTCCAGATCCTGGTGATCACCCCCGCCGTGCTGGCCGTCCTGGACAGCGGCGCGGCCGGCCGACGGGCGCTGCTCACCCTGCCCGCCCGCAACCCGATCCTGCTGGCCACCGTCCTGGGGGCCGTCGTCTCGGCGACCGGTACGCACCTGCCCGGCGAGCTGAACCGTTCCTGCGAGCTGCTCGGCGGCGCCGGCGTGCCGACCGCGCTGATCGCCATCGGCATGTCGCTGCACAACCGCCCGCCGGCCGACAGCCGGCCCCGCCGCGCCGAGGTCGGGCTGACCGTCGCGCTCAAGACCCTGGTCCAGCCGCTGGTCGCGCTCGCCGTGGCCGGGCCGGTGCTCCGCCTGCCCGCGCACCAGCTGCTCACCGTGGTGCTGTTCTCCGCGCTGCCCACCGCGCAGAACGTGTACACCTACGCCCGCGAGTACCAGCAGGGCACCGCCCTCGCCCGGAACGCGGTGCTCTGGTCGACGCTGGTCTCGATGGCGACGCTGTCGGTGATCAGCTGGACCCTCGGGCCCGCGTAGGTCACCTCTCCCGGGCGGCCGCCACCACTGCGGACATCGCCTCCAGGAAGCGCCGGGCGGTGTCCAGCTCGCCCGGCTCGAACCGCCCCATCGCCGCGACCAGGCCACCGATCAGCCCGCCGAAGAAGCCCTCCCCCAGCTCCATCGCCCGCTCCTCCACCAGCAGCCGCACCCGGCGCCGGTCCTGTGGGTCGCGCTCGCGCCGGATCAGCCCGAGCCGCTCCAGCCGGTCCACCAGGCCGGTGGTGCCCGCCGAGTTCAGCCCCAGCGCCTCACCGAGCCGGCCCGGGGTGACCACCTCCCCGGCCCGGGCCGCGTCCAGCAGGTGGATCAGCGCCCGCAGGTCGGTCGGGTGCAGACCGTTGCGGGCCGCGAACTCGGCGCCGAACAGGTCGAGTTCGACCGTCAGACCACGCAGCAGATGGACGAGCCGCATCGGCTCGGCGACCTCGGACACCCTGTCGTCCTTCCTGGGGAGGGCATGTGCGACTATTCTCTCGGCCAGCGAGATACTTGCCCAGCGAGAGACTTGCCGGGCACGGTCCCTGCTCGCCGGGTGGTCCGCCGCTCCGGCCGCCATCACACCACACCCGCGGAGGCCCTGATGTCCGCCCGCACCGCTCCCTTCCTCGCCGCCTACGACGCCCTGCTCGCCCGCTGGCCCGTCCCGGTCGAGGCCCTCACCGTCCGCACCGCCCACGGCACCACCCGGATCAACGCCTGCGGTCCCGCCGACGGCCGCCCGGTCGTCCTGCTCCACGGCGGCGGCGCGACCTCCACCCTGTGGTTCGCCACCGCCGGCGCCCTCGCCGAGGCCGGGCACCGCGTCCTCGCCGTCGATCTCATCGGCGACCCGGGCCGCAGCGTCCACGACGGCACCGCCCTCGACGGCGTTCCCGGCCTGCTCGGCTGGCTGGACGCCGTCCTCGACGGGCTCGGCGTCCCCCGGGCCGACTTCTGCGGCCACTCGTACGGCGGTTGGATCGCCCTGGAGTACGCCCTGCACGCGCCCACCCGGGTCGGCCGGCTCGTCCTGCTCGACCCCACCCAGTGCTTCGGCGGCTTCCGCCCCGGCTACCTGCTGCGCACCCTCCCCCTCTTCCTCCCCCGCCGCACCCCGGCCCGCGCCCGCGCCTACCTGGACTGGGAGGCCGGCAGCACCTCCGGAGCCGACCCCGACTGGTGCGAGCTCTACGCCCTCGGCTACGCCGACTTCCCCGCCTCGCCCGTCATCACAGGCCCCCGCCCCTCCCCCGACCGCCTCCGCACCCTCACCGCCCCCGTCCTCGCCCTCCTCGCCGCCCACAGCCGCGCCCACGACCCCCACCACATCGCCCGCGCCGCCCGCACCGCCCTCCCCGGCGCGGAAGTCGCCATCCTCCCCGGCGTCTCCCACCACGCCCTCCCCACCGCCACCCCCCACACCCTCAACCCGCGCCTCACCGCCTTCCTCACCCCCTGAAGCCGGGCCACCACCCCACCCCGCGGAGAAAGTCGGCGCATCCGACTTCTGACGCACGCCACACACCACCCGGCAGCGCCAGCTCCGCACGCGGGGGCGTCCACAGCACGCCGAACGGCGACGCCCCGCACAAGAAGTCGACCCACCCGACTTCCCACGCCAGCCACACCCGCCGGGCAGCCACACACAGAAGTCGACCCACCCGACCTCCCACGCCAGCCACACCCGACCGGGTAGCGCCAACCGGTCACAGCAACGCCGGACGACAAGCCACACGGCACGCAGGAAGTCGACCCATCCGACTTCCCACGCCCCAGCGCCCCGCACCAGACAGCCACCACCCCACCCACCCCACACAGGAAGTCGGCCCACCCGACCTCCCACGCACGCCGCACCCGACCGGGTAGCGGCGGTTACGGACGCGGGGTGTTGGGCCGCAAGGTGCCAGCGGCGTACGTAGCGTGGCGGGATGACCGAGAGCTCGCGGACCGGCGGCGCGGCACGGGTGAGTGCGGCTCATGTGATGGCGCCGGCGGTGGTGTTCGCCATTCCGGTGCTGAAGCTGGCGTGGACGCTCGGAGGCGGGGACGCCGCTCGGGACGCGCTGCTGGCGATGGGGCCCGCGAACTGGGTGGACGTCGTCATCGGGATGTTCTTCGCCGAGCCGGTGATGGCCGTGGTGCTGGCGGCGGTGCTCGCCCACGTCGGCTACGCCTACCGGGCCGCCCACGGCGGAGCCGCCCGGCACCAGGGGCGGGCCCTGGTGGAGACGGCGGCGCGGGCCGCGATCGTGCCGGGGGCGCTGGGCGTGGTGGTCGGGGCGTTCAACGGGCTGTGGTGGGGCGTGGCCGCGGGCGTCCTGGGGTACCTGCTGCGGCTCGGCGTGGTGGCCGAGTACCGGACGGGCGCGCGCTCCGTCACCACCGGCCGCCGCACCGGGCGCCCCGCCGCGTCCTTGGCGCCCCGGGTCGTCGACGCGCTGCGGGGCGCCGCGCTCCTGCTCTCCCTGGTCGTGCTTCCGGCCCTGGCGGTCGTCGCCGCGCTCGACGGCCGGTCCTGGACCAGCGTCCTGAGGTGCGACGTCGACACCGGCACGGGCCCGCAGCGCGCCCGGCTGGTCGAGCTGGACCGCCAGGCACCGGGCGTCGTCGGCTGGGACGTTCCCGCCCACCAGGTGGTGAGCGGCACCAACTGTGCCACCGACCCGGACGACGTCCTCCGGGCCCCCTGGTGGCGCGCCGACTGACCCTCCCGGCCGCCGAGGCGCCGAGGTGGGATCAGTAGATCAGGTAGTTCGGGCGGTGCCCTTCGTCGTCGATCTCCCCGGTGGCCTGGGACCGCAGCATCCGGGACAGTTCCTCCAGGGCCCGGGAGGCCGCGACCTCCTCGCCGATCCTGGCGAGCGGGCGGTCGTCCGCGCTCTTCACGGACTCGCCGTGGGCGCTCAGGCCGGGTGCCCGGGCGCCCGTCAACCTGGCCTCACACGCCGTGTGCACGCCGTCTTCCTCGAAGCTCAGCTCCACGTCCCACTGGTTGTGCATGCCACACCTCCTGGCGCCGGCCCCCGTCGCCGCCTGTCCGGACCGGCACGGACGGTGACCCGTGGCGGCCGCTCACACCAGCGTGCGCCTGCCCGGCCGATGGCGGCAAGCGCTGCCGGACGGGCCCCGCGCCCCGCCGCGCCGCGCGGGTGCCGTGCGACCGGCCCGTGCAGGGGCCCGGCGGTAGGCTGACGGGAGCGGCCGCGATGCCGACCCGCCCCTCGGACCCGTCGGCGCGGCGCGGGCAGCGACAACCTGGTGGTCCCTCCGTGGCGGTCTTCCTCCTGGCTCTCAGTGCGGCCTGCTGTCTGGGGCTCGGCTTCGTCCTCCAGCAGCACGCGGCGCAGCAAGCCCCGCGCTCCGACCTGCTGCGCTGGCGGCTGCTGCTGGACCTGATGCGGATGCCCCAGTGGTTGCTCGGCACGGGGTTCATGGTCAGCGGGCTGATCCTTTCGGCGCTCGCGCTCAACCAGGGCGAGGTGTCGCTGGTCGAGCCGCTGCTCGCCACCAATCTGATCTTCGCCATGGCGCTGGCCCGGGTGTTGACCCGTCAGACCCTGGGCCGCTCCGGCTGGGCCGGGGTGCTGTTGCTGGCCCTGGGGGTGACGGCCTTCATCGTGGCCGGGCGGCCGACCGGCGGCGGGCCACCCGCCGGGGAGCTGCGGCACTGGCTCGTGGTCGGCACCGTGACCGGGCTGGTCGTGCTGCTGGTCTCGCTGGCCCGGCGGCTGCCGCTGTTCGAGGAGGCGACCCTGCTGGCACTCGCCGCGGGCCTGCTGTACGGCCTCCAGGACGCGCTGACCCGCACCACCACCCAGCGTCTCGACCACGAGGGCCTCGCCGCGGTGCTGCGCAGCTGGCAGCCGTACGCGGTGGTGGTGGCGGGGGTGGTCGGGCTGCTGCTGGTGCAGAGCGCCTTCGAGGCCGCACCGCTGCGGATGTCCCTGCCCGCGCTGACCGCCGCCCAGCCGCTGTCCGGGATCGCCTGCGCGGTGGGCTTCCTCGGCGACCGGCTGCGGGTGACGGCCGGAGCGTTGGCCTGGCAGTCGGCCGGGCTGCTGGCGATCGTGGTCGGCGTGATCGTGATCGGGCGCCACCCGGCGATGCCCGGTACCGTCCGGGACACCCTGGAGGGCATCGGGGCGTCCCCGGAGGACACGGCGGAGGAGACACCGGGAGACGAGCGGGGCGAGCCGGGCGAGACGGACGAGTCGAGCGGCGGACCGGCGGAGGGATCCGCCGACGACGACGGCCGCCCCGGGAGCACCGGCTAGGCCGCGATGTGCTGGAGCGCCCAGGCGGACGCCGTGGCCGGTGGGCTGGTCACGGTCGTGGGCGTGGCCTGCCTGGCCCGCGCCCGCCGGGCCGGCCGGCCCGAGCGCCTACCGCTCGCCGCGCTCCCCCTGGTGCTCGGCGTGCACCAGCTGATCGAGGCGCTGGTCTGGCTCGGTACGGACGGCGGGCTGCCCGACGGCCTCGCCGGCGCGGCCCGCACCGCCTGGGCGGTGATCGCCCTGCCGCTGCTGCCCGTGCTCGTCCCGGCCGCCGTGTGGTGCGCGACCGACGGACCGCGCCGACGGGTGCTCGCCGCGCTCGTCCTGCTCGGCGCGGCGGTCGCCGTCCCGCTGGCCGTGGCCGTCGCCACCCACCCGGTGACGGCCACCGTGCACGGCCACACCCTCGACTACGCGATCGGCGTCCCGTACCCGGTCCCGCTGCTCGCCGGCTACCTCCTCGCCACCGTCGGCTCCCTCCTGGTCAGCGGCGACCGGCTGCTCCGCCACCTCGGTCTCCTCGTCGGCGCGGGCACCCTCGCCTGCGCCCTGCTCTGGCACCTCGCCTTCGTCTCCACCTGGTGCGCCCTCGCCGCCCTGGCCAGCCTGCTGCTGTTCCGCTGGGCGGGCCGCCGCCCGGCGAGGGCTCCCACCGCGGCCGCCGACCGGGCCGGCTAGGGCATTTCTTTCCGATCATCGGGCCGTTGGCCTGGTCGTACCGTTGACTGACGCGCAGTGGGTGCGGACAGAGCCGTTGTTGCCGGACCGGACGCCGAGGCGGGGAGGGCGGTGGCGCGATCACCGGCAGGTGATCGACGCGATCGCCTGGAAGTTCCGGACCGGCTCGCCGTGGGTGCACCTGCCGGCCGGGTACGGCTCCTGGAAGGGCGTCCACACCCGGCTTAGGAACCGGGCGATCGACGGAACCCGGGCGCGGGTCTTCACCGCCCTGCTCGCCCGGGCCGACGCGGAGGGGGACCTGGACCGGGTCGTCTCGGTCGACTCGACGATCGTGCGAGCGCCCCAGAGTGCGGCCGGGGCCGCGCCAGAAGGGGCCCCTGCCGACGAACCCGACCACCACGCCCTCGGACGCTCCCGCGGCGGGCTGACCACCAAGATCCACCTTGCCACCGACGGCCGCTGCCGCCCGCTGTGCTTCCACCTCACGCCCGGCCAGGCCGGCGACGCGCCCGCGTTCGAACACATCATGGCCGCCCTGCGCGTTCCCAGGCCGGTCGGACGCCCGCCGGCCTTCGACCGTGAGGCCTACAAGCAGCGCAACACCGTCGAGCGCTGCACCAACCGCCTGAAGACCCGGCGCGGCCTGGCCACCCGCTACGAGAAGACCGCCACCGTCTTCCAAGCCGGACTCCACATCGCCGGCATCCTCATTTGCTCCGCCCGCTGATCCAAAAGAAAGGACCTAGCCGCAGGATGCTGGTTCCGGCTCGGCGCCCGCGGCGCCCCTGTGCCCGCGCAGGCGGTCCATCTCGCGCCACTCGGAGCGCAGCCCGGCCACGGTCGTGGTCGCGAAGTAGAGGCCACCGGCCGCGACCAGGCTGGGTGTCAGGCCGATGCCGGCGACCGCCGCACCGGCCACCAGCCCGCCCAGCGGGATGCCGGCCCAGGCGAGGGAGTCGCTCAGGGCGTGGACGCGGCCCAGCAGCCGGCGGGGCACCCGCTCGAAGAGCACCGCGCCGAGGATCGGATTGAGGAAGCCGGAGCCGAAGCCGCCGACCGCGAAGACCATGAGCACCAGCCACATCGGCGCGCCGAGGGCGAGCACCAGGAAGCGCGGGGCGCCGCAGAGCAGGAAGCCGGTGAAGAAGACCGTGCGGCGGGGCAGCCGGGAGGCGACGGCCGCCGCTATCAGGCTGCCGAGGACCGCGGTGGCGCCCATGACGGCGGCGGCCAGGCCGATGGCGGCCGGCCCGTTGCCGGACTCCCGCGCCCAGACCGGGAGGAGGACGGAGACGAACCCGGCGTCGATCAGGTTGGTGATGCCGATCATCACGATCACGGCGAGCAGCAGCGGCTCCGCCCGCAGGAAGGTGAAGCCCTCGCGGAACATCCGCCAGTAGCCCGCGGGCTGCTGCTCTCCGGACGGGCCGGTGGCCGCGGCGGGCACGGCCGGGCGCCCCATGCCGCGCGGGAGCGCGACCGCGACGACCAGCGACCCGAGCGCGAAGGTGGCCGCGTTGACCGCCACGCCGGCCAGCGGGCCGACCAGGGCGACCAGCCCGCCGCCGACCGCCGGCCCGACGGTGGAGGCCAGCCGCTCGGTGACGCCCGACAGCCCGGTGGCCCGCTCCATGGGGACCCGGGCGCGGTCGGCCGCCTCCGGGACCATGACGGACTTGGCCAGATCCCCCGGGCCGCGCATCGCGCCGATCACCGCCACCACCGCCAGCAGCGCCCAGAACGGCAGCAGCCCCCGGGCGTACAGCAGCGGGACCAGCCCGGCCGCGACGGCGCTGACCGCGTCCGTCGTCCAGGACACCACCCGCGGCCCGAGCCGGTCCACCAGCGGCCCGGTCAGCGCCTTGACCGCCACGTACGGCGCCATCTCGGCGAAGGCGACCAGGCCCGTCATGGTGGCGCTGCCGGTGGTGGCCAGGACGAACCAGGGCAGGGCGATGGCCGAGACGCGGGTGCCGGTCACGGAAATGACCGTGGCGGTCAGCACCCCGGCCAGCGGGCGCAGGCTCCGCTCGGGAGCGTCGACGGCGGCGGTGGTCACGCGGGGCCCTCCTCGGTCGTGGTGGAGCTGGTGTCCGGCAGGACGTGGACGATCACCGAGACCTGCTCGGTGCCCTCCGGAACCGGCCCGCCGTGGTCGATCTGCCGGTAGCGCCGGACCACCTCGAACAGCTCGCCGGACAGCCGGTCGGCCTCGGCGGGCGTCAGCTGGAGGACGCGGTCGCTGAAGTCCGTCACCCGGCGCCACTCGCGCGGCATGGTCTCGAAGGCGTCCAGCGCGCGCTGGGCGGTCAGGGTGTGCGCGGCCAGGACGGACCGCAGGAAGCCGACGGCCGTGTCGAGCTCCTCGTCCGCCACGTCGTCCACCGTCCAGACCGTCAGCGGCTGGGCCGAACGCCACCACCGCTCGCGGGCGTTGCCGCGCTCGGCGTCCTCCTCGACGAAGCCCGCCGCGGCGAGCTGGCGCAGGTGGTAGCTGGTGGCCCCGGAGTTCAGCCCCAGCCGCGCGGCGAGCCTCGTCGCCGTGGACGGGCCGTGCTTGCGCAGCAGCCCGACCAGCTGCATGCGCACGGGGTGCGCCATCGCCCGCATGTTCTTGGCGGTGATGGCGATGTGCGGGTCGTCGCTGTGCTTCCAGCCGCGTTCTTCGGTCATGGTCAGGAGACTAGGACCGCAAAGACTTCTTTGCAAAGGATTTTTCGCGAAGATTTTTTTGCGAAGGTCTCCTTGCGGTTCATCGGTGTGCAGTAGGCCGCGCCCCGCCGCCCCGCCGGTCGACGGGTGCCCGGCCGGCCGCTCGGCGGGGGCCCCGCGGCGCACCGCGGCCCGGAGCGGGATTGTCACCCGGGCGGCCGAGGCGCAGGCTGACAGGGCGGGCCCGGACGTCGGCCCGCGCCGGCCGGCCGCGGATCCGATGACGGCCGCCGGGAAGCACGAGGGGCAGGGCGATGGCACGCGGGAGGCTGTGGGGCTACGTCGCGTCGGGGGCCCGGGCGCTCGGCGCGTTGGGCGGCGCGGGCGTCATCGGCGGCACGGGCGGTACCGGGCGCCGGGGTCGGTCCGGGCCGGCGGACGCGGCGTCGGCGGCCGGCGCCGACGAGGGCCTCGGCCCGTCCTCGCCCGGCGTGATGGCCGCCCCCAGGCCGCTCACCCGCACGGAGCTGGAACGGCTGCGCTGGACCGGTCGGCAGGCCGGCTGCGAGCCGATGGCCCGGCACGTCCAGGTGACCGACGTGGTCCGCCGGGTGGTGCGCGGCGGCGGCCGGGCGGCGGCCGTCACCGTCCGGCTGGCGCCCGGGCTCCCGGTGGTGGCCGGCGACGCCCGACGCCTGGAGGCCGCCCTCGCCGGGCTGGTCGACCACGCGATCCGGCGCAGCCCGCTGGGCGGCCGGGTCCTGGTCCGGGCCGACGTCGCGGGCGGCGCGTCCGCGCTGCGCGTCCCCGGCCGGACGGCGGCGGCCCGCGGCCGGGTGGAGGTCCGGGTCTGCGACCGGGGCGCCTACGAGCAGCCCGGGGCGCACGGGCGGGCGGCCGCGGGCGCAGCCGCGGGCAGCCCGGTGGGGCCCGCCCTGCAGAGCCTGGTGGCCGCCGCGGGCGGCCGGCTCGTGGTGGAGCCCACCCCGGGCGGCGGGCTGACCGTGGTCCTGCTGCTGACCGTCTCGTACGACTGACGGCGTAGGGGGCGGTGCCCGGCGCACACCCGGCAGACCCGCGCCGGGAAACCTAGACTTGCCCCATGCCCCGGCTCAACGAGCAGGTCGGCGAGCTGCTCCAGGAGTACGCAGACCTGATCAACATCACCGGCGGGGACGCCTTCCGGGCCCGCGCCTACGAGAAGGCCGCCCGCGCGGTCGGCGGCCACTCCGAGGACCTGGCCGGCCTGGACCTCAAGGGCCTCCAGCAGATCCCCGGCGTCGGCAAGTCCACCGCGGCGAAGATCGCCGAGTACCTCGCCACCGGGACCATCCGCGCCCTGGAGGCGCTGCGCGCCCAGATCCCGTCCGGCGTGCGGGAGATGACGGCAGTCCCCGGCGTCGGCCCCAAGCGCGCGCTGGCCCTCTACCGCGACCTCGGGATCTCCTCGGTGGACGAACTCGCCGCCGCCGCCCGCGCCGAGAAGCTCGCCGACCTGCCCGGCTTCGGCGAGCGCAGCGGCGAGCGGATCCTGCACGGCATCGAGCTGCTGCGGCAGTCCGGCGGCCGCACCCTGCTGGACACCGCCACCGAGCTGGCCGAACAGCTGGTCGCCGCGCTGACCGCCGTTCCCGGCTGCACCCGCTGCGCCTACGCGGGCTCGCTGCGCCGGATGCGCGAGACGGTGGGCGACGTCGACCTGCTCGCGACCGCCGAGGAGTCCGCCCCGCTGATGGCCGCGCTCACCGGGCTCCCCTACGTCGCCGAGGTGATCGGCAGCGGGAGCACCAAGACCTCGGTCCGTACCACCGAGGGCGTACAGGTGGACCTACGGGTCCTACCGGAGGAGGACTGGGGCGCCGCGCTGGTCTACTTCACCGGCTCGAAGGCGCACAACATCAAGCTGCGCACGATGGCCGTCCGGGCAGGGCTCAAGCTCTCCGAGTACGGGCTGTTCGAGGTGGACGGCGGCGCCAAGGTGGTCTCGGAGAGCGAGGAGGAGGTGTACGCGGCGCTCGGCCTGCCCTGGATCCCGCCGACGCTGCGCGAGGACCGGGGCGAGGTCGAGGCCGCGCTGGAGGGCGGACTCCCCGACCTGGTCCAGGAGTCCGACCTGCGCGGCGACCTCCACACCCACACCGACCTGACCGACGGGCTGGCCACCCTGGAGGAGATGGTCGACGCCGCCGCCGCCCGCGGCTACTCCTACTTCGCCGTCACCGACCACGCGCCGGACCTGGTGATGCAGCGGATGACGGACGAGAAGGTACTCGCCCAGCGCGAGCAGCTGAGGCGGCTCGCCGACCGGCACCGGAAGCTGCGCCTGCTGCACGGCACCGAGCTGAACATCGGACCGGACGGCGGGGTGGACTGGCCCCCGGAGTTCCTGGCCGGCTTCGACCTCTGCGTCGCCTCCGTGCACTCCCACTTCGCCCTGGACCGGGCCGCCCAGACCCGGCGGCTGATCCGCGCCTGCGAGAACCCGTACGTGCACGTCATCGGGCACCTCACCACCCGCCGGATCGGCCGCCGCGGACCGATCGACGTCGACCTCGACGCGGTGTTCGAGGCGGCCGCGCGCACCGGCACCGCGATCGAGGTCAACAGCTCCCCGCAGCGGCTCGACCTGCGCGACGAGGACATCCTGCGGGCCCGCCGGCACGGCGTGCGCTTCGCGGTCGACAGCGATGCGCACGCCGTCGGCCACCTCGGCTACCCGCGCTACGGCATCGGCACGGCGCAGCGCGGCTGGCTCACCGCCGAGGACGTGGTAAACACCTGGACGTGGCAGAAGCTGAAGCACTTCCTCCGCAAGGACGCGGTTCCGAAATGACGCGGCGTCCCGGGGCCACGCGTCCCGGAGCCAGGCGTCCCGGAGCGCGGAGCCCCGGAGCCAGGCGTCCCGGAGCGCAGAGCCCCGGAGCCCGGAGCCCCTGGACGCGCCACCGCCGCCCGCCGCCACGCCGAAACGTCACTCCCCGCCCCAGGAGGCCCCCGGCGAGCCCAGCACCCGGGCCGCGTGGCGGTGCCCGAGCCCGGTGGCGTGCCCGAGGTCGCCGGTGTCCAGGAACCCGGCCAGGAAGCCCGCCGCGAAGGCGTCCCCGGCCCCGGTGAGGTCCCGCACCCCGGCCACCGGCGGCACCGGCACCACGGCCAGCGGCTCGCCCGGGACGTCGACGGCGGTCGCCTCGGCGCCCGCCTTGGTGACCACCGTGGTGGCCGCCAGCCGGGCCCGCTCCGGCCCGGGCCTGCCGCCCACCAGCAGCCCGAGGAACTCCGACTCGGAGCGGTCGGCGAACACGAAGGTCGGCGCCAACCCGGCCAGCAGCGCGAGGAAGCGCTCCCGCCCGAACCGCTCCAGCATGCCGGTCGAGGAGGCGTCCACCGAGGTGGTGCCGCCCGCCCGGCGGACCCGGGCGAGCGCGTCCAGGGCCGTCCCGCCGACCGGCTCGCCGTCGAAGGAGTAGGCGGGCACGTGCAGGTGGGTCAGCCCGGCCAGCCACTCGTCCGGGACGGGCTCCAGGAGCGTGGCGGCGCCCCGGTCGGGCAGCATGGTCCGCTCGCCGTCCTGGTCGATCAGCACCACGACGCTGCCGGTCCGGCCGCGCCGCGCAACCCGCACGTCGACGCCGTGGCCGGTCAGTTCGGCGACGACACCGTCCCCGACCGCGTCCTCGCCGACGCAGCCGAGGAAGCGGGCCGGGTACCGGCCGGCGGCGAAGCAGGCGACGTTGGCCGCGCTGCCGCCGCGCCGCCGGAACACCCGGGCGCCGGAGTCGGTGCCGTGCCGCAGCGGTCCGTCGGTCCAGACCACGATGTCCTCGACGAGGTCGCCGAGCACCCCCAGCACGGCTCAGACCCCGCTCTCGACGGCGCCCCCGGCCGCGGCGCCACCGGCCGCCAACGCGCTCGCGATCTCCCCGCCGAGCCGGACGTTGCCCCGGTACACCGCCACGTTGACCTCCAGGCTGCGCCCGCCGGTGTCCCGCCGGATGTGGTCGAGCAGGAACGGCGTCGCGGCGTTGCCGGTGACGCCCAGGCGCTCGGCCTCCGCCCGGGCCCGCGCCAGGATTCCATCCAGCTCCTGCGGCGGCAGCTGCTCGGCCGGGTCGACCGGGTTGGCGATCAGGACGGCCTGCGGCAGGCCGAGCCGGTCGCGGGCCTCGACGACCGCGGCGGCCTGCTCGGGGGACTCCACGCTGAAGCCGAGCTCGTGGCCGGAGTCGGTGACGTAGAAGCCGGGGTACCTGCGGGTGCGGTAGCCGATGACCGGGATGCTGTACGTCTCGAAGCGCTCCAGGGTGGCCCGGATGTCGAGGATGGACTTCACGCCCGCGCTCACCACGGTGACCGGGGTGGCGGCCAGGGTGGTCAGGTCGGCCGACTCGTCGAAGCTCTCCGAGGCGCCGAGGTGCACGCCGCCCAGGCCGCCGGTGGAGAAGACCCGGATGCCCGCGCGGTGGGCGAGGAAGGCGGTGGCGGCGACGGTGGTGCCGCCGTGCCGGCCGAGTGCGGCGACCACCGGGAGGTCGCGCAGGCTCACCTTGTCCAGGCCCTCGGCGGTGGACAGTTCGGTGATCTGGTCCGTGCTCAGCCCGACCGTGGGTACCCCGGCGTGCACCCCGACGGTGGCCGGCACGACGCCCGCCGCCCGCAGCTGCCGCTCGGCCTCCAGCGCGACGGCCAGGTTCCGCGGCCGCGGCAGGCCGTGGGTGAAGATGGTCGACTCCAGGGCGACCACCGGTCGGCCGTCGGCGAGCGCCCGGGCGACCTCCTCGGAGAGCCGGACGGCGGGAGCGGTGGGACGCGTTCCGGTCATGGTGCGCACTCCCTGTGAGGCGGCCGTTGCGATGGGGCGACGTGCAGCCAGCGTAGGGACGGCTCGCGGCGGAATCCAGAGCGCCTCCCGCGGCCTGCGACAGGCCCGTGCCACCGGACCGCACGCCGCGCGCGAGCACCCCACCGACGCGCACCGGCCGTCGCATGCCTTGACGCTGGCATGCCACCCCCGGAAGGATTCCCTGATCATCCGACCGGCCCGCGGCACCGACCGCGGGCCGCCCGACCCCGGGAACCCGCCTTGGCCCTGCGCCCGTTGCTCCGCCGCGCCGCCGGTCTGGTCGGCGCCGCCGTCCTCTCCCTGGCCGGCACCCTCACCGCCGCCGGCCCGGCCCACGCCGACTTCGGCACCGACTACCACGACCCGGTCACCGCCACCAAGCCGCTCACCCGCCCCGACACCCGCTCCTGCACCGTCGAGGTGATGCACGAGCGCGCGTTCCGCAACGGGTACGGCAACCCGCCGGACACCCCGTACGAAGCCCTCCTCGCCCCGCCCGCGGACTGCGCCGGCCCGTGGTCCGCGGTGGTCCTGGACCTCCACGGCGAGGTCGCCGGGCGGCAGTTCGACCGGATCTTCAGCGTTCGCGTCGGCGGCGTCCAGGTGCTGCTCTCCTCCACCCCCGAGCCGTCCAAGGACGGCATCGCGTGGAACGTCGAGCACGACGTCACCCGCTACGCCCCGCTCTTCGCCGACGGCCCGCAGGAGTTCTCCTTCGACCTCGCCAACGTCACCGACGCCACGTACACCGGCGTCTTCACGATCAGCGCGAAGCTGACCTTCTACACCGCGGACGAGCACTGGCCGGCCGCCCGCACCGCCGATCGGCTGCTCACCACCGGGCCGTTCGGGCTCACCGGGGCCGCCCCCACCGCCGGACGCGAACTCACCTTCCCGCAGAACACGGAACGCCTCACCGCCGAGGTCTACGCCCGGGGCGGCGGCGCCTGCGAGGAGTTCGCCTACGCCTCCGCGCCGGACGCCTTCGCCGCCGCCAACCCGGGCAGCGGCATCTGCGGCAAGGGCCCGTTCCGCGAGCTGCGGCTCACCGTGGACGGCCGGGTGGCCGGCGCGGTCTGGCCGTACCCGGTGATCTACACCGGCGGCTGGGACCCGCTGCTCTGGCGGCCGGTGCCCGGCGTCTTCGCCTTCGACCTGCCCGCCTACCGGCTCGACCTCACCCCGTACGTCGGACTGCTGCTGGACGGCCGGCCGCACACCGTGGGCGTCACCGTGAACACCGCCGAGGCGCAGAGCAACGACGTCTGGACCGGCCAGGTCAACCTCTTCGCCGAGACCGACCACGGGGCCGCCCGCACCACCGGGGCGCTCACCGAGCACCGGGTCGCCCCGGAGGCCACCGTCGCCACCGACCTCGCCGACCACGGCGCCGGCAGCGGCGACTGGACGGTCACCGCCACCCGGCACGACCTCGCCCGGGGCTGGGTGCAGACCTCGCACGGCCGGATCACCACCGAGGTCCGCGACGAGCTGGCCTTCCGCTCCACCCAGCGGCTGCGCGACGGCGGCAACGACGTGACGCTGCACAACGGCACCGACCTCACCCGCACCACCGCGACCTGGGGCGGCGGCCCGCACCGCACCACCACCGTGCACGAGGGCGAACCGCTGGACGTCACCTACCGGGTGAGCCGCGACGCGGCCGGGAACACCGACCAGAGCACCGCGATGGAGCTCGGCTACCACCGGGAGAGCACCGCGGCGACCGGCGGCCGCGTCACCGAGCGCTCCACCGTCGACCACACCCTGCGCCCCACCGCCCGGCGGCACGACGGGGACCGCACCGTGCGGACCGGCAGCAGCACCGAGGAGTACCGCAGCACCGGGCCCGAGGGGCCGTACCGGCGCACGCTGGACTTCGTGGACGGCTGGCCCCGGCCCTGACCCCGGCCGGGCCGCCCGAGTCGCGAAAATTGGTCGGATTCATACCGCTTCCCCCTGGTGCACAGCCCGTGGGAGGCGCATCATGGGAAGTGGACCTGCGAGGTAGCTGAAGGAAGTTCGACCGCAGGAGGCAGTGGCGACGGATCGAGACGGATCAGGGTCCGCCGCTGAATGACTACCTCGGTCGACGATCGAACTACCGGCCGGAGGACGTCACGTCCGGAGGCCACCCCCGCCTCGCAGGTTCCGCGCGTCCACGGAGCACCCCCTCGGCCCCGTGGGCGCGTTTCCGTGCCCGGTCACCGCCCGCCCGTCCAGCCCATCTCCCAGGCATGCACCGCGATCCCGACCCGGTTCGCCACCCCGAGCTTGCGCTGGATGCTGGCGACGTGGGTCTTCACCGTCCCCGGCGAGATGAACAGTTCCGCGGCGATGTCCGCGTTGGTGCGGCCCGCGGCGACGTGGCCGGCGATCTCCACCTCCCGCTCGGTCAGCGCCGCCGCCGACACCGGCCGCCGGCGCTCCGGGCGGTCCGGCGCCGTCACGTGCCGCAGCAGCCGGACGGTGACCGACGGGCTGATCAGGCTCTCCCCGTCCGCCGCCGCGCGCACCGCCTCGGCCAGCAGGGACGGGCCGGAACGCTTCAGCAGGAAGCCGGACGCCCCGTGCCGCAGGGCCGGGTAGACGTACTCGTCCAGGTCGAAGGTGGTCAGCACCACGACGCGCACCGGCTCCGCCGCCTCCGGTCCGGCCAGCCGCCTGGTCAGCTCCAGCCCGTCCATCCGCGGCATCCGGATGTCCACCAGCGCGACGTCCGGCCGCAGTTCGGCCGCCAGCTCCAGCGCCGCGAGGCCGTCCGCAGCCTCGCCCACCACCTCGATGTCCGGCTGGGCCGTCAGGATCCGCCGCACCCCGCGGCGCACCGCCTCCTGGTCGTCCGCGATCAGGGTGCGGATCACCCGCGGGCCCTCGTCGTTGGTCCTCGTCACGCCCAGCAGTCTGGCGCACGGCCGACGGGCGGCAAAGTTCACGCGGCGGACCCGGCGCGGTTCACCTTCGTCCGGTGGGCTGGCCGCCATGAACGAATCCAGTGGACGTCCCTCCGTCAGCCGGCGCGGCCTCCTGGCCGGTGCGACCGGTGTCGGCCTCGGCGGTGCCGTGTCCCTCTCCGGCCTCCCGGCCGCCCCCGCGGCCGCCTCCCCGGTGCTGTGGCAGCGCCCGGACCGCTCCGGCGCGCCGCGCGTGGCGGGCCTGCACCTCCAGTTCGGCTCGGACGCCTCCCGCGAGGTGGTGGTCTCCTGGCACACCACCCGGTCCGTCGGCAACCCGCGGGTGGTGTACGGGACTTCCCACAGCGGCTTCGGCCGCACCGTCCAGGCCGCGACCCGCACCTACCGGGACGCCGCGTCCGGCACCGAGGTCCAGGTCCACCACGCCCGGCTGACCGGCCTGCACGCCGACACGGACTACGTCTACGCCGCCGTCCACGACGGCACCACCCCCGAGCTCGGGACCGTCCGCACCGCACCGCGCGGCCGGGCCGCCTTCACCTTCACCAGCTTCGGCGACCAGGGCACCCCGACCCTCGGCAGGAAGACCGCCAACGGCTACGTGAACGACAACCTCGGCAGCCCCGCGGCCGGCGACACCACCGCCGGGGTCGAGCGGATCGCCCCGCTGTTCCACCTGCTCAACGGCGACCTCTGCTACGCCAACATCGCCACCGACCGGGTCCGCACCTGGTCGGACTGGTTCGAGAACAACACCCGCTCGGCCCGCCACCGCCCGTGGATGCCCGCGGCCGGCAACCACGAGAACGAGAAGGGCAACGGGCCGATCGGCTACGGCGCCTACCAGGCGTACTTCGAGCTGCCGGAGGCCCGCTCCGACGCGGAGACCCGCGGCCTGTGGTACGCGTTCACGGCCGGCTCGGTACGCGTGATCAGCCTCAACAACGACGACGTGGCCTACCAGGACGGCGGCAACAGCTACGTCCACGGCTATTCCGGCGGCGCCCAGCAGCGCTGGCTGGAGCGGGAGTTGATCGCGGCCAACGCGGACCCGGGGATCGACTGGATCGTGGTCTGCATGCACCAGGTGGTGGTCTCCACCGCCGACAGGTTCAACGGCGCCGACCTCGGCGTCCGCGAGGCCTGGGTGCCGCTGTTCGACAAGTACGGCGTGGACCTGGTGGTCTGCGGCCACGAGCACCACTACGAGCGCTCGCACCCGATCCGCGGCCAGCAGCCCACCGACACCCGCACGCCCGTCCCGGTCTCCACGAACACCGAGACCATCGACACCACCAAGGGCACCGTCCACATGGTCATCGGCGGCGGCGGCACCTCGGCCCCGTCCAACCAGCTCTTCTTCAGCCCCGCCAAGGCCCGGGTGATCACCGGTGTCGGCGCCGCCGACCCGGCCACCGGCAAGCGCCCGCCGGTGTACGTGATCGAGGACGCCCCCTGGTCCGCCTTCCGGGACGCCGAGAACCCGTACGGCTTCGCGTCCTTCGACGTCGACCCGGGCGGCCGCAACGGGCAGACCACCATCGGTGTCACCTACTACTCGGTCAGCGGCCCGTACGGGGACCTCGTCCCGGTCGACCGCTTCACCCTGACCCGCCCGCGCGGCACCCGCGGCGGCGGCCGGGGGCACTGACCCGCGCGACCGGGAGAGCGCAGCGGCACCGCCCCGGGCACCGGGCCGACCGGGGCCTCACCGCCCCGGCAGGGAACAGCTGACCCGCCAGCCCGCCGCCGGGCCCGGGCCGGCGGTCAGCGAGCCCCCGTGGGCGGCGACGCGGGCGGTGAGGCCGGCCAGGCCGGTGCCGCCGGCGCCGGGGCGGCGGCGCAGCCGCGGCCTGCGGGCCGGCCCGCCGTCGTCGGTGACGGTCAGCTCGACGGTGCCGCCCCGGCCGGCCGCCACGGTGACGGTGACCGCGGTGGCCTGCGGGGCGTGCCGACGGACGTTGGTGAGGGCCTCCAGGACGACGGCGTAGGCCGTCGCCTCGGCCTCGGCGGAGAGCCGGCCGACGCTCTCGGGCGCCAGGTCGGCGATGGCGCTCAGGCCGCCGGTGGCGCCGAAGCGGGCGACCAGCTCGGGGAGGTCCGCCAGGCCCAGCCGGCGCGTGGTCGCCCCGCAGTCCCCGTCCTCCGGGTCCTCCCGCTCCGTGCGGTCCGACCGGTCCGACCGGTCCGACCGGGCCGACCGGGCCGACCGGGCCGACCGGTCGTCCGGCCGTGCGGCCCGGCCGGACGGCTCGCGCAGGGCGCCGACCATCTCGTCCAACGAGTCCAGCGCCCGCAGCCCGGCCTCCTCCAGCCGCCGCAGCAGCACGGCGGTGTCCTCCGCCTCCTGGCCCGGGAGTTGACCCGCCTGGGCCTCCAGCACGATGCCGGTGATCTCGTGGGCGACGAAGTCGTGCAGCCCCCGGGCCACCTCCAGCCGCTGCTCGCGCCGGGCCCGGGCGACCGCCCACTCCCGGCGCCCGTCTAGGACGCGCAGGTAGAGCGACGCGCCCGCGACGCCGAGCAGCGGCAGCAGCGAGACCAGCACCCCGGCCACCGGCCAGGCCGCGCCCTCCTGCGGCGCGCGCACCGCGAACCGCAGCGGCAGCAGCACCGCCGCGAGGCCGACCAGCCCGCCGACCGCACCGGCCCGCCGGTCGGGCAGCCGGCGGACGACCCGGAAGAGCAGCCCGAGCAGGGCGAGCCACTCGAACGGCAGCCAGAACGCGGGCAGCCGGTACGGGCCCGGGTAGGCCAGGTCGACCAGCAGCGAGGCCCCGGCCACCGCCACGGCGGCCGCGCCCAGGGTGATCCGCCCGGCGGGCCACGGCAGCAGCGCCACCGCCGCGGCGAGCGCGGCCGCCAGGGCGAGCAGCACGGCCGCACCCCGGGCGTCCGGCTTCGCCAGCATGACGGGGGCCAGCAGGACCAGCCCGCAGACGGCGGCGAGCGGCCCGCGGACCCGGACCGACCGCGACCGCGACCGCGGCGGCGGACGCCCGGGGCCCGAGCGAACGAGCGGAAAGTCGGTACGCACCGTGCCGAGCCTACGGGCAGCTCTGCCGGGGGAGGCGGCCTCCTCCTACCGGGGGAGGGGCGGGGCGTCAACTCCCCTCTGGAGCGGGAGGTCCGGGCAGCCGGACGGGAGCAGGATCGGTGGCGTCGGGAACGACCGAACCGAAGGGAACCACACGCCATGAGCCGCCGCCTGGCGACCGCCGCCGTCATACTCCTGCTGCCGGCCGCGACGGCCGCCACCGCCGCGCCGGCCGCGATCGCCGCACCGACGCCCGCCGCGCCCAGACCCACCGCGCCGAGGCCCACCGCGCCGACGCCCGCCGCCTCGGCCTCCGTCCCGGAAGCCTCCGCCGCCGTGGACGGCTTCGGGCCGGTGAGCGTACGCGGCACCGGCACCACCGTGCTCACCCCCGCGTTCCACGGCTTCGAGGGGGACCCGGTGCGGATCTCGGTGGACGCCCGCACCACCGCCAACGGCGATCCGCGCACCACCACCGGCCACTTCCACGTCCGCCACGTGCACACCGACGGCCGGCTGGTCGCCGACTTCGAGGGCGACATCACCTGCCTGGCCGGCGGCGGCCGCGAGGCGATCGCCACCGGGGTGATCACCAGGGGCGAGGTGCCGTGGTTCCCGGACATGCGGCCGGTGGGCGGGAAGGTCGCGCTGTCGGTGGAGGACGACGGGCGCCACGGGGACCGGATGGGCTGGGTCTGGGGCCTGTTCGACCAGCCGGTCTCGGACTGCCAGGGCACGGTACCGTTCATCCGCACGACCGGTGGTGACTTCTCCGTGCACGGCTGACACCCGGCCCACCAGGGCTCTCGGGTCCGGCCGGGGCTGCGCACCGCCGCCCGACCGCGTACCCGCAGACCTGGAGGCCCCGTTGCCCCTCGACCACCGGACCGCCCCGCCGCGGGCGGGCGCGGGGTTCAACGACCGCACAGGGGACGGCCGTTGAACCCCGCGCCGGACCGCCGGACACCCGACTACGCCCGACTCGCCGCCGTCGGGCCGTACTTCGCCCTGGACACCTCGCCCGCCGACCGGCCGCCCGAGGGCTTCCGCCCGCTGGCCGAGCTGTACGGCACCGGCCCGGACGCGCCGCTGGCGGCACGGCTGCGGGTGGTGGCACGGCGGCTCGGCACCGGCGAGCCGAGGGTCGCCGCGTCGATCCTGCACCTGGGACTGGCCGCCCGCTTCTGGTCGGTGGGGCTGGGCTCGGCCGTCCTGCTGGGGACGGTCCCGACGCTGGAGCACGCCTGGATGCGGATCCCGGACCAGGGCCCGCTCGACCTGTGGACCCCGCCGGAGCAGCTCGGAGCGGCCGTCCGGCCGGCCGCCGGAACGCTCGCCGACCAGCTGCACGAGGCCGTCCTGCTCGGCGGGTTGGAGCCGCTGGCGGCCGCCGTACGGGCGGCCGCCCCGCTCTCCGCACGCCTGCTGCTCGGCAACGCCGCCTCCGCGCTGGCCGGGACGCTACGGGTCCTGGACGCCCACGCGCCGGGCGCCGCACGGGCCTTGGCGGCAGAGCTGCTGAACCGTCCGCCGCTGGCCGGCACGGGCACCCTGCGCACCGGGCCGCGCGGCACGGAGTTCCGCCGGAACAGCTGCTGCCTCTACTACCGGCTGGGCCCGCGGGCCGGGCTCTGCGGGGACTGCTGCTTCAGCACGCCCCCCGGGCGCGGCGCCGGGAGCGGCCGGCACCTTCACGGATGAAGGTCGTCACGGCCTGAGGCCCCCCGCCCCTACCCGCCCGTGCCCGGGCGGGCCGCAGGTGTCCGCCAGCCGCCCTCGGCCGGGGTACGGACGAAGCTGGCGCCGTGGCGGCCGCGCCGGGGCCCGGGGCGCCTCCCGGGCGAGCGCGCGCCCTTGCCGCCGGAAACCCGATCTCGTATGTTCTGCCGCAGCCCCGGCCCGAGCAGCAGCCCCTCGGCTCCCCCACGCATCACGACACGTTCCCAGGAGCAGGTCATGACCGATGCCAGTGCCCGTGTCACCGCCCGCTCCGGCGACCCGGACGCCGAACGGCTGGCCGCCCTCGGCTACACCTCCGAGTTCAAGCGGGACATGAGCCTCTGGGCGAACTTCTCCCTCGGCTTCACGTACCTGTCCCCCGTCGTCGGCGTGTACACGCTCTTCGCGTCCTCGCTCGGGACCGCCGGGCCGCCGATGGTCTGGAGCTTCCTGATCGCGGGCGTCGGCCAGCTGCTGGTGGCGCTGGTGTTCAGCGAGGTGGTCGCCCAGTTCCCGGTGGCCGGCGGGGTGTACCCGTGGGCGCGCCGGCTCTGGGGCCGCACCTGGGGCTGGCTGACCGGCTGGGTCTACCTGCTGGCGCTGATGTCGACCATCGCGGCCGTCTCCTACGGCGCGGGCCCGTACGTGGCCGCCCTGCTGGGCGTCGAGCCGAGCACCGCGACGACCGTCTGGTGCGCGCTCGGCCTGCTGGCGCTCGCCACCGCGGTCAACCTCGGCGGCACGCGGGTGCTCTCGGCGGCGGCGGTGTTCGGCTTCGCCGCCGAGCTGCTCGGCGCCCTGGCGGTCGGCGCCTGGCTGCTGCTGACGCACCGGTACCACGGGCTGGGCGTGGTGTTCGACCGCTTCGGGGCGGGCGGCGACGGCGACTACCCGGACGCCTTCCTGGCCGCCGGGCTGATCGCGGTCTTCCTGTTCTTCGGCTTCGAGGCCTGCGGCGACGTCGCCGAGGAGGTGCCCGACCCCGGTCGACAGATCCCCAAGTCGATGCGGCGCACCATCTACGTGGGCGGCGCGGCGGCGATCGGGGTCAGCCTGGCCCTGGTGATGTCGATCCGGGACATCGGCGCGGTGGTCTCCGGCGACGACAAGGACCCGGTGGCCCGCGTCCTGCACGACGCCTTCGGCGCGGCCGGCGCCCGGGTGGTGATCGGCGTGGTGCTGATCTCCTTCCTGTCCTGCGTGCTGAGCCTCCAGGCGGCGGCGAGCCGGCTCGCCTACTCCTTCGCCCGGGACCGGATGATCGCCGGCAGCCGGCTGCTGGCCACCGTCTCGGACCGGCTGCGGGTGCCGCCGTACGCGCTGCTGCTCGCCGCGGCGCTGCCCGGTGTGATCATCGTGGGTGCCTCGGCGCTCTCCGAGGGCGCCCTGACGAAGATCATCTCCTTCTCCAGCATCGGCATCTACCTGGCCTTCCAGATGGTGGTGCTGGCCGCCCTGCGGGCCCGGCTGCGCGGTTGGCGCCCGAGCGGGGACTTCCGGCTCGGCCGCTGGGGCCTGGCAGTGAACACCGGCGCGCTGGTCTACGGCATCGCCGCGATCGTCAACATCTGCTGGGGCCGCACCCCGGACGCCGCCTGGTACGACGACTACCTGGTGCTGCTCTCGGCGGTGGTCGTGCTCGCGGCCGGCGGCCTCTACCTCCTGCTGGCCCGCCCGCACCTGCGCGGCGAGGCACCCTCCGGCGACGCGACGACCGCGGCCGGCGCCGCCGCCGAAAAGGGCTCGGCCGCCGGAACGGGCCCGGCCGCCGGGACGGGCGCCGCCGGGGGCCGGGGGTGACCGGGCTCCCGCTGGACGGCATCCTGGTCGCCGACTTCGGCCGGGTCCTCGCCGCGCCCTACCTGACCATGCTGCTGGCGGACCTCGGCGCCGACGTGATCAAGGTCGAGCAGCCCGGCACCGGGGACGACACCCGCTCCTGGGGCCCGCCGCACGCCCAGGGCGAGGCCACCTACTTCCTCTCCGTCAACCGCAACAAGCGCTCCCTCACCCTCGACCTGCGCGCCCCGGCCGACCACGCCCGCGCCGTCGAACTCGTCCGCCGCGCCGACGTCCTGGTGGAGAACTTCCGCCCCGGCACGATGGCCCGGCACGGCCTCGGCCCGGACTCTGCCGAAGCCCTCAACCCCCGGCTGGTCTACTGCTCGATCACCGGCTTCGGCTCCGGCGAGGGCGCCGCGCTGCCCGGCTACGACCTGCTGGTGCAGGCCGTCGGCGGCCTGATGTCGGTGACCGGCCCCGTGCCCGGCGAGCCGGTGAAGACCGGCGCCGCCCTGGTGGACGTGCTGACCGGGCTGCACGCGGCGGTCGGCGTGCTGGCCGCGCTGCGCGAGCGCGAGACCACCGGCCGGGGCCAGCTGGTGGAGCTGAACCTGCTCTCCACGCTGCTCTCCGGGCTGGTCAACCAGTCCGCCGGCTACACCCTGGCCGGCGCGGTGCCGGGGATCCTCGGCAACCGCCACCCGTCCATCGCCCCGTACGAGGTGTTCACCGCGGCCGACCGCCCGCTGGTCGTCGCGGTCGGCAACGACCGGCAGTTCGCCGCGCTGTGCCGGGGCGTGGGCGCCCCCGGGCTGGCGCAGGACCCGCGCTTCGCGACCAACGCGAACCGGGTCGCGCACGTGGAGGTGCTGGCCCGCGAGCTCACCGCCCGGCTCGAACGCCGCACCGCCGCCGAGTGGTTCGCGGTGCTCACCCCGCTCGGCGTGCCGTGCGGCCCGGTCAACGACCTGGCCGAGGCCTTCGACCTCGCCGACGCGCTCGGCCTGCGGCCCCGGGCGCCGCTGCCCGGCCCGGACGGCCGCCCGCTGGAGCTGGTCGCCAACCCGATCGGGCTCTCCCGCACCCCGCCCCGCTACCACCTGCCCCCGCCCCGGCTCGGCGAGCACACCGCCGAGCTGACCGCCTGGCTGGACGCCCCGCCCCCGCCCGCGACGGACCCGGGAGCCCCCTGAGGCGCGCCCCGACACCGCCTGGGGGGCCTCCGGCACGCGCCCCGGGGCCGCCCGCGAGCAGTGCGGCGGCCCGCCGCCGGCTTGTCCGGAGCCGTGCGCGGGCCGCCCGCCCCACCCGGCACCGATGCCCGTGGCACCGGGTGGAGTCCGTCCGAGGGGTGCGGTCAGACCCCGACCGCCTCCTCCATCTCCTCCTCGGCCTGCGCCGGCGTCTCCACCGGCCGGCGTCCGCGGCCCTCGTACAGCGCCGCGGCCACCAGGGCCGCCCCGCCGAGCAGCAGCCAGACCAGCAGGGTCACGACGTGCCCGCCGAGGCCGGCGCCGCCGTCGAAGTACAGGATGCTGCGCGCGCCCTCCAGGAAGCCGGCGCCCGTCCAGAAGCCGTGCAGGCCGCCGAAGAACCCGTTCTGCAGCTCGGGCCGGAAGACGCCGCCGGAGGAGGTGAAGTTCAGCATCACGAACAGCACCATCAGGGCCAGCGTGGTCCACTTCTTCAGGAAGCTGTGCAGGCCGATGCCGATCAGCACGATGCCCGCCGAGTAGAGCCAGCCGAGCGCCCACACCGCCGCGTGGGCGTGGTCGACCACGTGGAAGACCGGCCCTGCGGTGACGATCCCGATCACGCTGACCACCAGTGAGACGGCCACCCCGACCAGCGCCCGCACCCCCATGCCCAGCCCCGCACCGGCGGCGCCGATCACCGCGACGCTGGCGTAGGAGCCGATGCTCAGTGCGACCAGCAGGAAGAACAGACCCTGCCCGGTCGGGTCGCCGGAGGCCGGCGTGGTCAGGTCGGTGACGTGCAGCGGGACGCCCTGGCGGTCGGTGACGTTGCTGAACACCGCCGTGGCGGCCACCGCCGAGGTGTCCGAGTTCCCCTTGGCGACGATCAGTTCGGGGCTCCTGGCGTCCGGCACGAAGGCGCCCACCAGGTCCCGGTCGCGCAGTTGCTGCTCGGCGGCGGCCCGGTCGGCCACGGTGCGGACGTCGAGCGCGTCCCCGGCCTTGCCCTGGATCTCCTGCGCCAGCCCCCGCGCCTGCTCCGTGGTGCCGACCACCGCCACCCTGAGGTGGTGCGGCTCGGGCTGGTGGAAAGCGCCCAGGTAGGCGAGCGCCATGCCCAGGCACATCAGCAGCGGGGTCACCAGGTGGACGGCCAGGTGCTTGAGCGCGGGCCCCAGGGTGGGCGCCGCGGCGGGGTTCCGGGATGAGCTCATGGTGTTCGTACCGTCCTCCGATGGTGTCTCCTGATGGCGAGAAGGTGGCAAATACAACCAATACAGGTGGTGAATGCAACCATCTAAGGATGGAGTTTACAACCATCCGACACCGGCCGGAAGCCGGGCCGGCAGCGGCCCCGCCCCCGGCCCGGTTCCGTCACCCCGCCTCAGCCCAGCTCGAACACCCCGTAGGAGAACCCGTCAACGCGCAGTTCCCCGTCCGTCACCCGCACGCCCTGCACCTCCAGCGGCCGGACGCGCTCCGCCCGCCCGACGGCCTCCGGCAGGCCCTCCGGCCCGACCGAGGCCGGCTCCCGCCGCGGGTTGACCGCCACCAGGTACCGCCCGGCCCGGGTGTAGACCAGCGGGTAGCCGGCCTGCCGGACCTCCACCCCGCCGGCCGTGCCCAGCCCCGGGTGCGCCCGGCGCAGTGCGATCAGCCGCCGGACGGTGTGCAGCAGCGAGGTCGGGTCGGCGCGCTGGGAGAGCACGTCCGGGCGGTGCGGGTCGGGGTCCACCGGCAGGTACAGCCGCTCGGGCGGGGCGCTGGAGAAGCCGGCCGTCGGGCCGGGCGACCACTGCATCGGGGTGCGCGAACCGGCCCGGTTGAACGTCGGGCCGAGCACGCTGCCCTCGGTGTCGGGCAGGCCCGGCAGGTAGCGCATCCCGATCTCGTCGCCGTAGTAGACGGCCGGGAGGGTGGGCCAGGTGAGCAGGAAGGCGAACGCGGGGGCGAGTTGCTCCGCGGTGCGCGGGCCGGTGGCCAGCCGGGAGAAGTCGTGGTTGGCGGTGGGCAGGACGATCTGCCCGCTGCCCTCGGTGAGCGCGGCGGCGGAGCGCCAGGCGTCCAGGAAGGGCTGCGGGGTGCCCCGGCCCTCGGCCTCGAAGTAGCAGGCCTCCTGGTGCCAGAACTCCTCGACCGTCCCGCCGTTGTTGTTCCACAGGCAGCGCAGCGGAAGGCCGTGGTCGGCGCCGCCGAAGTGCAGGAAGAAGTCGGCGTGGAAGCCGGCCGCGACGGCGGCGGCCGGCTCGCCCCACTCGGCGAGCAGGACGGCCTCCGGGTGGGCGCGGTCCAGCCAGTCGCGCTGCCCGCTCCAGAGCTTGGCGGTCTCCACCGCGCCCGGGTCGTCCTTGACCAGCGAGTAGGCCATGTCCACCCGGAATCCGGACACCCCGAGGCCGAGCCAGTGCGCCATGATCTCGCGCAGTGCGGCGCGGTTGGCGCGCGGCCCCGGCGCGTCCACCGGCTGCCGCCAGGGCTCCTGCGGACTGTCGCGCGCGTAGCCGAAGTTGAGCGCCGGCTGGCAGTCGAAGAAGTTCGGCCGGTACCAGCCGTGGCGGCTGCCGGGCGAGGCCACGAAGCCGTCCACCGGCCGGTCCGACCAGATGTACCGGTGGTCGCCGGGGTCCTCGGCGGAGGCCAGGAACCACGGGTGGCGGTCGGAGGTGTGGCCGGCCACCAGGTCCAGCAGGATCCGGATGCCCTTGCGGCGGGCGGCGTCCACCAGGGCCGCCAGGTCCTCGGTGCTGCCGTAGCGCGGGGCGGGGGCGAGGTAGTCGGTGACGTCGTACCCGGCGTCCCGGAACGGCGAGGCGAAGCAGGGGTTGAGCCAGACCGTGTCCACGCCGAGCCAGGCGAGGTGGTCCAGGTGCTCGGCGATGCCGGCGAAGTCGCCGATGCCGTCGCCGTCGGAGTCGGCGAAGCTCTGCGGGTAGATCTGGTACAGGACGGCGTCGGCGAGCCAGTCGGGGCCGGGGCGGGTCGAGGTCATGGGCGGTTCCTCCTGCCGGGTCCGGAGCCCGGGCCTGGCCGGGCGGGGGGAGCAGAGCCGGGGCGGGCTCGGCCGGGGCCGAGCCGGGTGCCCCCGATTCTCGTCCAATCCCGGCCGTGCCGACAGCCCGCCCCCCCGGCCCGGACCCGCTACGGCCGCGCGCAGGCCGCCGTGAAGGCCCGGGCCCGCCGGGCGATCTCCGCCCAGTCCCCCGCCGCGACCGCCTCCGGCGGCACCACGTCCGTCCCCGCGCAGACCGCGAGCGCGCCGTGCGCCAGGAACTCGGCGGCGTTGCCCGCGTTCACCCCGCCGGAGGCCACCAACGGCACCCCGGGGTACGGGCCGCGCAGGTCCTTGAAGTAGCCGGGGCCGAACGCCCGGGCCGGGAAGATCTTGACGGCGGCGGCGCCGAGGTCCACCGCGTGCGCGACCTCCGTCGGGGTCAGCGCCCCGAGCACCACCGGCACGCCTGCGGCGGCTGCCGCCCCGGCGACCTCGGGGCGACAGCCGGGGGTGACCAGGAAGGACGCCCCCGCCTCGACCCCGCGCCGCGCCTGTTCGGCGGTCAGCACCGTCCCGACGCCGACCTGCCAGCCGGCCTTCGACGCCCGCAGCAGGTGGTCCGTCACATCCGGTGTGGTGTAGGTGAATTCGGTCAGGTTGATGCCGCCCTCGGCGAGGGCGGCGCAGAGCGCCGCAGCGTCCGGGATCCGCGGTGCGCGGACCACCGCGATCACCGGGTGGTCGCGCAGCGCGACGAGGCCGGACGCGGTGGCGGGCTCGGTCGCGGTGGCGGTCGGGGCGGCGGGGGCGGTACGGGCGGAGTGCGAGGTCATAGGGCCAGGGTTCCTCGATCGGTTCGACGCAGGGCCCGCCCCGGCCGGGCGCCGGTGGTGCGGCCCTGCCGGACGACGGCGGTGCCGTTGACGTACACGTGCTCGATGCCCTCGGCGGGCAGCCGGGGGTGCTCGAAGGTGGCGGCGTCCCGGACCTTCCCGGGGTCGAGGAGCACCAGGTCGGCGTGGTGGCCGGGGGCGATCCGGCCCCGCCGGTCCAGCCCCAGCCGGGCGGCGGGGCGGCCGGTCATCCGGCCGATCGTCTCCTCCAGCGTCAGCACGCCCAACTCCCGGCTGTAGTGGCCGAGGTAGCGCGGGAAGGTGCCCCAGGCCCGCGGGTGCGGCCGGGCGCCGACCAGCAGCCCGTCGCTGCCGACGGTGTGCGCGCGGTGGCGCATGATCGCCCGGACGTTCTCCTCGTGCCCGACGTGCTGGAGGATCGTGGTGGCCAGCTCGTCCCGGCGCAGCAGGTCCAGGAACACCTCGGTGCCGGTCCGCCCCTCCTCGGCGGCCAGTTCGGCGACGGTACGGCCGACCGCGCCGGCGAGCGGGGCCGAGCCGACGCCGGAGATCTGGATCGTCGCCCAGTCGGTGACCACCCCGTGGCAGCCGTCGCTGCCCTTCTCCTCCACCTCGTACCGGATCCGCGCGCAGTGGGCCGGGTCGGCGAGCCGCGCCAGCGTCGCGGCCGGGCCGCCCTCGGTGGCCCAACTCGGCAGCAGGGCGGCCAGGGTGGTGGAGCCGGGCAGGTAGGGGTAGCTGTCCAGGGTGAGGTCGACGCCGTCGGCGAGGGCCCGGTCGAGCAGCTCCAGCAGTTCGCCGGCCCGGCCCCGGTTGACCCCGAAGTTCATCGTGGCGTGGGTCAGGTGCAGCGCGCAGCCGCTGCGCCGGGCGATCTCCACCATCTCCGCGTAGCCCTCCAACGCCCCTTCGCCGTACGAGCGCTGGTGCGGCGCGTGGAAGCCTCCGTAGGCCGCGACGACGGTGCACAGCTCGACCAGCTCGGCGGTGTCGGCGTACATCCCGGGGGTGTAGCTCAGGCCGCTGGACATGCCGACCGCGCCGTCCAGCAGGCTCTTCGCCAGCACCTGCCGCATCCGGTCCAGCTCGGCCGGGGTGGGCGGGCGGTCGGACCAGCCCATCGCGAGCATCCGCAGCGTGCCGTGCGGGACGAGGTAGCAGGCGTTGACGGCCACGCCGGTGCGGTCGATCCGGTCCAGGTAGCCGGCGACGTCCCGCCAGTCCCAGTCGAACCCGTCCGGATCGCCGTTCCAGCCCGCGAGTTGGCGGCGCAGCGCGGGCAGCGTGGCGTCGTCCACGGGGGCGTAGGACAGGCCGTCCTGGCCGAGGACCTCGCAGGTGACGCCCTGGGTGACCTTGGCCGGGTGCTCGGGTTCGCGCAGCAGGGCGAGGTCGGAGTGGGCGTGCATGTCGATGAAGCCGGGGGCCAGCACCAGGCCGTCGGCGTCCACCGTCGCGGGCGCGTCCAGGCCCCGGCCGATCTCGGCGATCAGGCCGTCGGCGATCCGGACGTCCGCCCGGTAGCGCTCGGCGCCGGTGCCGTCGACGACGGTGGCGCCCCGGAAGACCGTCGAGCGCTCGGGCTCCGCTCTCTCCCCGGGCATCAGAAGAACGTCCTGACCAGGCCGGTGACCTTCGGCTCGGCGGCGTCCGCACAGTCCAGCACCGGGATCGCCGTCCACTTGTCGAAGGCCGTGCAGGGGTGCGAGACGCCCAGCCGCAGCACGGCGCCGACCGGGGCGAGGTCGCCCGCGTCGCGCAGGAAGGCGTGCTGGTCGTTGAGGGCGGTGATCCGGGCCGCCGTACCGGTCAGCCGGGCTCCCCCGCGCACCTGTTGCGGCTCGGGCAGGCCCTCGTCGAAGGGCAGGTCGCGCTTGCCGGCGTCGAGCAGCGCGAGCTGCGGCTCGGGCCGGGAGACCACCCGGGCCCAGCCGTGCAGGGCACCGCGGAAGGGCGCCTGCCCGCCGTCCCGGGCCAGCGGCGAGATGCCCCGGTAGAAGCCGTCGTCGTGGGCGATGTACGCGCCCGAGCGCAGCACCACGAAGGCCTCCGGCAGGCCGGCCAGCTCCTCGACCACCAGGTCGAAGTAGGCGCTGCCGCCGGCCGAGACCACCGGCGGGGTCCCGTCCGGGTAGGCGCTCGCGAGCCGGCCGTGCAGCCCGCCGAGCTCCCGCAGGTAGCCGCGGACGGCGGCCAGCCCCTCGGCCGAGGCGTCGTGCGCGAGCGCGCCCTCGTAGCCGCCGACGCCCGCCAGGCGCAGGGTGGGGGCGCGCAGCACCGCGGCGGCGACCTCGACGGCGGCGTCCGTGCCCCGGGCGCCGGTCCGCCCGCCGGGGCCGCCGAGTTCGACCAGCACCTCGACCTGCCGTTCGGCCCCGGCGGCGCGCAGCGCCTCGTCCATCAGCCGCACGCTCTCGACGGAGTCGACCCAGGAGAGGAACGCGAAGTCCGGGTCGGCGGCGAGTTCGTCGGCGAGCCAGCCGAGCCCGGCCGGGTCGAGCAGGGTGTTGGCGAGCAGGATGCGCTGGACGCCGAAGGCCCGGGCGATCCGCACCTGCGGCAGGTTGGCGAGGGTGATGCCGTGGCTCCCGGCGTCGAGCTGGGCCTGCCAGAGGGCGGGTGCCATGGTGGTCTTGCCGTGCGGGGCGAGCGCGACGCCCGCCTTGGCGCACCAGTCGGCCATGGTGCGGACGTTGTGGTCGAGGGCGCCGCCGTCGAGGGTGAGCAGCGGGGTGCCGAGCGAGGAGAGGGTGGGGCCGGTGGCGAGCCACTCCCGGGTGCTGCGGCCCCAGGACTGCGGTGGAGCGGCTTTGAACCGCCAGTCGAGCGGCTCGTCGGCCAGGGCCGCCACCGCGCCGCGGGCGATGCCCGGCCCGGTGCCGCTGCTTGCGAAGGTCTGCTCCACCGTGTTCCTCCATCCGCACAGGTTGCAACATGCGCAACGAGGGTTGCACATGCTGGCAGCACGGTTCTAGCATCGGCGCCGGACCACGGTCAACGGACCGGACTCCCGGTCGACGGGGTCGGCTCGCGTCCGGCGCCCACGGACGGCGCTCGCGGACGACGCGGCGCTCAGGCGCGGCGGAGCCGGCCCGGTGGGCCCGCTCTCGACGGAACGGCCGCAGACGAGGAGCTCCGCACATGCCGCGACAGGACACCCAGGGCCCGACCCGCCCCGGTCCTCCCCCGACGGCCGTGTGCGTGGGCGAGTCGATGGCCGTCCTGCTGCCGGACCGCCCCGGCCCGCTGGAGTCGGTGGAGAGCTTCCGGCTGTCGGTCGGCGGCGCGGAGTCGAACGTCGCGGGCGCGCTGGCCGCGCACGGCGTGCCGACGGCCTGGATCAGCCGGGTCGGTGACGACGGCTTCGGGCGCCGGCTGCTCGCCGAGGTCGCCGCCCGCGGCGTGGACGTCTCGGCGGTCGCGGTCGACCCGCACCGCCCGACCGGCCTCTACCTCAAGGAGGTCGGCGGGACCACCGGCGAGCGCCACGACCTCGGGCCCGGCCGCAGCCGGCTGCACTACCACCGGCGCGGTTCCGCCGCCGCCGCGCTCTCCCCCCGCCTGCTCGCCGAGCCGGCCGCCGCCGCCCTGCTGGCCGGCGCCCGGCTGCTGCACCTGTCCGGGATCACCGCCGCGCTCTCCGACGACTGCCTGGCCCTGCTGCGCGCCCTGCTCGCCGACCGCCGCCCGGGCCGCCTGGTCAGCTTCGACCTCAACTGGCGCCCCTCGCTGTGGCGCGAGCGCGACCCGGCCGTCCTGCCCCCGCTGCTGGACGCCGCCGACCTGCTGCTGCTCGGCGCGGACGAGGCCGAGGCCGCCTTCGGCACCGGCGACCCGGCCGAGCTGCGCCGCCGCTTCCCCGCGCCGGCCACCGTCGTGGTCAAGGACGCCGCCCGGCAGGTGACCGCCCTGGAGCGGGACGGTACGGCCGTCACCGAGCCGGCCCTCGCGGTCGAGGTGGTCGAGGCGACCGGCGCGGGCGACGCCTTCGCGGCCGGCTACCTGGCCGGCACCGTACGGGGCCTGGACCAGCGGCGCCGCCTGCGCCTGGGCCACCTGAGCGCCGCCTGCGCGCTGACCGCCCACGGCGACCAGGCCGAACTGCCGGACGCCGCCGTGGTGGCCGCCCTGCTCGACGCCTCCCCCGCCGAGTGGGCCGCCACCCGGGTGACCGCGGACGCCATCACCGGCCCGGCGCTGCCCGCCGGGCACGCGCGGCCGGGCGACCGGACGCCGTCCGCCGACCGGTCCCGGGCACAATGAGCGGGACCCCCAGCCCTCGAAGCGGAGCACGATGAGCCAGACCGTCACCCGCGCCCTGCGCATCCTCGCCCAACTCGGCGAGGGCGAGCGCTCCCTCGACCAGCTCGCCGAGGTGCTCGGCGTCCACAAGACGACCGTGCTCCGACTGCTCCAGAGCCTCGAAGAGGAACGGTTCGTCTACCGCGACGCGGCCTACCGCTACCACCTGGGCGCCGGCCTCTTCGCGCTCTCCGGCCTGGCCCTGGAGCAGCGCGGCGTGCGCCGGATCGCCGCCCCGCACCTGGCCGAGCTGAACGCCGCCACCGGCCAGACCGTGCACCTGGCCGCGTACGAGGGCGGCGAGGTGGTCTACATCGACAAGTTCGACTCCCGCCACCCGGTGCGGATGTACTCCCGGATCGGCCTGCGCGCCGCCCTGCACAGCGCCGCCGTCTCCAAGGTGCTGCTGGCCGACCTCCCGCTGCCCGAGCGGCGCCGGGTGGTGGCCGGGATCGACTTCACCCCGCACACCGAGCGCACCCTGACCACCCCCGAGGCCCTGCTCGCCGAGCTGGAGAAGGTCGCCGCCCAGGGCTGGGCGCAGGACCACGCCGAGCACGAGGCCTTCATCAACTGCGTGGCCGCGCCCGTCCGGGACGCCAGCGGGCGGGTGGTCGCCGCCGCCTCGATCTCCGTCCCGGACGTCGTGCTGCCGTACGAGCAGGTGCTGGACCTGCTCCCGCAGCTGCTCGCGACCACCCGGGCCGTCTCGGCCGACTGCGGCCGCCCCGACCAGCACTGACGAACCGTCGAGACCAGTAAGGAACCCCATGTCCCCCGAGCTCCCCCAGACCGCCGAGAAGGCCGAGATCCGCACCGACGGCGCCCCCGCCCCCGCCTGGATGTTCTCCCAGGGCGTCCGCAAGGGCCCGATCCTCCAGGTGTCCGGCCAGGGCCCGCAGGACCCGGCCACCGGCGAGTACCTGTACCACGGCGACGTGAAGGCGCAGACCCGCCGCACCCTGGAGAACGTCAAGGCCATCGTCGAGGCCGGCGGCGCCACCATCGGGGACGTGGTGATGTTCCGCGTCTACCTCACCAAGCGCGCCGACTTCCCGCTGATGAACGAGGTCTACGCCGAGTTCATCGACGAGAACATCGAGCCCGGCGGCGTGAAGCCGTGCCGCACCACGGTCTTCGTGGAGCTGCCGCAGGAGCCGATGCTGGTCGAGATCGACGCCCAGGCCGTCGTCGGCTGACCGCACCCGGCCCGCCGGAGGGCCCGGACGCCACCCGCGCGCCCGGGCCCTCCGGCCTGTCAGCCCGCTTGCCACACCTCCGGTCGGACATTAGGTTAGGCTCACCTAACTAACTGGAGGTCCGTCCATGAGCCTGCCCAGCGGCGACACCGAGGTCCCCGAGCCCACCACCGCCGAACGGATCCACAGCGTGCTCACCACGGCCTCCTCGCTCACCGTCCGCGCCCTGGGCGAGCTCCACCACCTGGACACCCCGGTCTGCGTGCACGGCTCCCGGCTGCGGCTGCGCACCGCCCTGGACGACCCGCTCACCACGGCCGCCGTCGCCGCCGCCGAGGGCCTCGCCGTCGTCCTGGACGTCACCGACGTCGCCCCCGTCGCCGTCCGCGACCGCGTGCGCGCCCGCCTCACCCTGGCCGGCCGGCTGCGCCCGGCCCACCTCGCCGACGACGGCCTGAGCGTGCACCTGCGGGTCGACGTCGCCCACGCCGTCCTCGCCACCCCGTACGGCACCGGCGCGGTCACCGCCGCCGACCTCGCCCTCGCCTCCCCCGACCCGCTGGCCCGGCACGAGGCCGCGCTGCTCACCCACTTCGCCGACGACCACGCCGAGGCGCTCCACCTCCTCACCCGGCTGCTCGACCCGGCCGTGCTCGCCCACGGCCCCGAGGTCCGCCCGCTCGCCCTGGACCGCCACGGCCTGGTGCTGCGCCTGGACCACCCGCACGGCCACCGCGACGTCCGCCTGGCCTTCCCCGAACCGGCCCGGGACACCGAGGACTTCGGCCACCGGATGCACGGGCTGCTGGCCGCCGCCCAGTACGGCCAGCCGGTGCGGCGCGGCTGAGCCCCGGGGCCGGGCCCGCCGTCAGCGCTCGACCGCGTCCTCCAGCACCACCCGCCCGATCCGTGCGTACAGCTCCGGCCGCCACCGGCGCACCGCGAGCGCCAGCCCCACCCCGCCCGCGAACACCCCGGTCACCAGGTACGGGATCAGCCGGAACAGCAGCGTGTGCGCCGCCGCCCCGGCCGCGGTGTCCTTGTTCAGCACCAGCAGCACCACGACCCCGGCCATCGCCACCCCGCCCACCAGCGGCGCGACCAGCGTCCGGAACCAGTGCGCCGTCTCCGGGTGCCGCCGGCGCACGTGGAAGTACCCCACCACGGCGAAGGAGCAGAGCGTCTGCACGACCAGGATCGCCATCGTCCCGAGCAGCGCCAGCAGCGTGTACAGGTGTGCGTACGGGTCCATCCCCGCCGCCAGGAACCCCGCCACCAGCCCCACCGCGATCACCGACTGCGCCACCGAGGCGACGTGCGGCGAGCCGTGCCGCGGGTGGGTGCGGCCGAGCGCCCGGTGCAGCAGCCCCTCCCGGCCGATCGCGTACAGGTACCGGGCCGCGCACTGGTGGAAGGCCATCGCGCAGGCGAACGAGCCGGTGACGACCAGCCACTGGAACACCGTCACCGCCCAGCCCCCGAGGTGCGCACCGAGCGGGTCGAAGAACAGGCTGTTGCCGTCCTCGCCCGGCACCGCGCCGCTCGCCACCGCGACCGCCCGCGCGGTCCCGTTGCCGGACACGATCATCCAGGACACGAACACGTAGAGCAGCCCGACCCCGAGCACCGAGACCATCGTCGCCCGCGGCACCACCCGCTTCGGGTCGCGGGACTCCTCGCCGTACATCGCGGTGGACTCGAAGCCCACCCAGGACCAGAACGCGAAGAACAGCCCGAGCCCGGCCGCGGCCGACCCCGAACCCCCCACGCCCTCCAGCGCGTTCAGCGGGCTCAGGGCCTGCGGCACCAGCCCGTCCGGCCCGCCGCCGGAGCACAGCACCGCCAGCGACACCGCACTCAGCACCCCGATCTCCAGCACCAGCGCGACGCCGAGCACCCCGGCCGTCAGGTGCAGGTCGAACCAGGCCGTCACCCCGATCACCGCCGCCCCGAACAGCGCGTACCAGCCCCAGCCCAGCTCCACCCCCAGCTGCGAGCGGACCAGCCCGCGCAGCGAGTACGCGAAGAAGCCGAGTGCCGAGGCCTCGGTGACGACGTACGCGAGCACCGCGAGCAGCCCCGAAGCCATCCCGACCACCCGGCCCAGCCCGTGCGAGACGTAGCCGTAGAACGCGCCGGCCGCGGTGATGTGCCGGGCCATCGCCACGTAGCCGACCGAGAACACCGTCAGCACCGCCGTCGCCACGATGTACGCGGCGGGCGCGCCCGCGCCGTTGCCCTGCCCGACGATGATCGGCAGGTTCCCGGTCATCGCGGTGATCGGGGCGGCGGTGGCGAGCGCCATGAACACCACGCCGACCAGGCCGACCGAGTCCGCCTTCAGCCGGTCGATGCCGCCCTCCTCCGGCCGCTCCCGCCCGGCCCGCTCCCCCGCCACGTCCCCGCTGCGCACCGCCATCCGGCCTCCTCGCCTCCCGGCCCCGCCCGGCCGCCGGACCGGCCGGGCGCCGGCCCGCCGCCAGCATGGCGCGCCGAAGGCCCCCGGCGGTCCGCCGACCGCCCGGCCCCGCAGAGGAGTTGACGCCGTGTTCGACACCTCGTACGGCCCGGCCGCGCCCTCCTCACGCCCGGAGCGGCCCCGGCGGCCGCCCGGAGCGGCCCGGAAACGCGAGCGGCCGGCCCGGCCGTACGAGAGGTCCCTCGTACGGCCGGGCCGGCCTGGGCGTGTCCCGCGCCCATGTCCGCCGTGCGGCGATCACCCGGTCGAGCGGTCACCCGACATGACCATCCCGGAGGATCGATTCGCTCCGCAGCAGCGGTGGTCGGTGAGTCCCCGGAGCTCAGCGGCCCCGAATCAGAGCGCCACGCCGTGCGCGCGCAGGAAGGTGACCGGGTTGATGTCCGAGCCGTACTCCGAGCCGTTGCGGATCTCGAAGTGCAGGTGCGGGCCGGTCACGTTGCCGGTGGCACCGGAGAGGCCGATCTGCTGGCCCACGGTGACGGTCTGACCGATCTTCACACCGATCGAGGAGAGGTGCGCGTACTCGGCGTAGTGGCCGTCGGCGAGCTTGATCTCGACCTCGTTGCCGTAGGCGCCGCCGTTGCCGGCCTTGACCACGACACCGTTGGCGACGGCGCGCAGCGGGGTGCCGGTGGAGGCGACGAAGTCCTGGCCGGTGTGGTGGCCGGAGGCCCACATCGAGCCGGCCACGCCGTAGGCGGTGCCGAGCTTCGGGTTGGCCAGCGGGGCGACGTAGCCGGAGGTGGCGGCGGCGACCGGAGTGGCGGTCACGGCCTGGGCCGGGGCGGCGACCTGGAGCTGGGTCTGGAGTTGCGCGGACGGCTTGGCGGCCTCGGTCTGCACCGGGGCCTGGGCCTGCGGCTTGGCGGCCTGGGCGGCCGGGGCGGCCGGCTTGGCGGGCTTCACCGGGGCCGCGGGCTTGGCGGCGGCGGCACCGGTGGACGGCGCGGCGGCGTGGCCCGGCAGCACGAGCTGCTGGCCCGGGAAGATCAGGTTCGGGTTGGCACCGACGACCGAGCGGTTCTGCTCGTACAGCGCGTGCCAGCCGCCCTCGACGTTCCTGGCGTCGGCGATCTTGGACAGGGTGTCGCCACCGACGACGCGGTAGCTCTCCTGCGCGGCCTGGGTGGCCTGGGCAGCCGGAGCGGCGGCCTGGGCGGCCGGCTTGGCGGCAGCGGTCTGCGCAGCCGGAGCGGCCGGGGCGGTGTGGGCCTGGGCGGTGACCGCGGTCACCAGCGGCAGGGCGAACGACACACCGGTGACGGCGGTGGCGATGCCGATGCGGGCGGCGCGGGGCAGGGCGATACGACGAGCCTGAGCAGGCATGGAATTTTCCTCTCCGACGCCTGCGAGGTGAGCTGTCGGGTTCGGGCTGGAGTTGCCCGGCCGCATGCGCGGCTTCACCCCTAGCCGGTCCTGGACGCCCGCGCCCTGAGGCGCGAACTCCGGTCCGGCGACTTACCTGTGGGTCCCCCGCTCCTGCCGTACAGAGTTCGTTTCGAACCACCGGGCAGCGGCAGGACTCGGCGTTCCACCCAGCGGATCCGTCCGGACTGGCCGGGCGGTCGCTGAACTAAAACCCATCCGTTCGGGTGAAGCAATGTCGATCTTTGAAAACGCAACGACCCCCTCTGCCGCCGTGACCCTCCGCAGGCCGGAGCGCACGATACGTACACAATCCATTCACCCCGCGCCACTGATCCACGACCCTGCGCCGAGATCGCCGACGCTGCGCAGCCGGCCACTCACGTACCGCCGATCCCCAACACGCCCACCGGTGACCCTTGTCACTCGCGCCCCGGCAGCGCAGGATTCGCCCGTGGCCACCTCCGAGGCCGGCACCCTGCGTCTGGGCACCGCGCAGGGTCGCTGGGTACTGATGGCGACGGTGCTCGGCTCCAGCATGGCGATGCTCGACGGCACCGTGGTCAACGTCGCCCTGCCCAGGATCGGCGCCGACCTCGGCGCCTCCCTGGCGTCCCTGCAATGGACCCTGAACGCCTATCTGCTCACCCTGGCGGGCCTGATCCTGCTCGGCGGCGCGCTCGGCGACCGGTACGGGCGGCGCAGGGTCTTCCTGATCGGCGTGGTCTGGTTCGCCGTCGCCTCCGCGGCCTGCGCCGCCGCGCCGGACATCCACGTGCTGATCGCCGCCCGTGCCGTCCAGGGCATCGGCGGGGCGCTGCTCACCCCGGGCTCGCTCGCCATGCTCCAGGCGGTCTTCCACCCCGACGACCGCTCGGCGGCGGTCGGCCTCTGGTCCGGCCTCGGCGGGGTGTCGGCGGCGGTCGGCCCCTTCCTGGGCGGCTGGCTGGTGGACGGCCCCGGCTGGCGCTGGATCTTCCTGCTGAACCTGCCGCTGGCCGCCGCCGTGATCGCGGTCGCCACCCGGTCGGTGCCGGAGAGCCGGGACGAGGGCGCCTCCGGCCGCTTCGACGTCCTCGGCGCCGTGCTCGCCGCCCTCGCCCTCGGCGCGATCACCTACGCGCTGACCGCGGCCGGCGAGGGCCTGTCCCCCGCGGTCTGGGTCAGCGGGGTGCTCGGCCTGGTGCTCGGCGCCGTCTTCGTGGCCGTCGAACGCCGCGCGCCCGAGCCGATGCTGCCGCTCGGGCTCTTCTCCTCCCGGCTGTTCACCGCGGTGAACCTGGTCACCCTGTGCGTGTACGCCGCGTTCAGCGGCGTCTTCTTCCTGCTGGTGGTCCAGCTCCAGATCGTGTCCGGGTTCTCACCCCTGGTCTCGGGCTTCGCGCTGGTGCCGATCACCGTGCTGATGCTGGCGCTGTCCGCGCGCGCCGGGCGCCTCGGCAAGCGGATCGGCCCGCGCCTGCCGCTGACGGTGGGCCCGCTGCTGTGCGCCACCGGGGTGCTGCTGATGCTGCGCGTCGGCACCGGCGCCTCGTACTGGGTGGACGTGCTGCCCGCCGTCGCGGTGATGGGCTGCGGGATGACACTGCTGGTCGCGCCGCTGACGGCGACGGTGCTGGCCGCCGTCGACGTCCGGCACGCGGGCATCGCGAGCGGGGTCAACAACGCCGCCGCCCGCGCGGCCGGGCTGCTCGCGGTGGCCGCCCTGCCGGCGCTGGCCGGGCTGAGCGGCGACGCCTACCGGGTGCCCTCCTCGGTCGACTCGGCGTTCCACACCGCGATGCTGATCTGCGCGGGCCTGCTGGTTGCCGGCGGACTGATCGCCCTCGGGACGGTCCGGGGCAACGTCCTGGCCCCCGAGGAGCAGCAGGTGGCCGAGCCGAACTGCGACTGGCCGTGCGGCCCCACCTCCCCGCCGCTCGACCCGGGCCACGTCCCCGCACGGCGCGAGGGCCCTGCCACCGGTCCGGCGGCAGGGCCCTCGATCGACGACTGACGAAACGTCAGAGGATGTCGCCCGGCGCGTACTTGGCCGCCTCCGGGTAGGCGGCCGCGACGGCCTCCACCTGGCGGACCACCTCGGCGACCTGGGCACCGGCGGCACCGGTGAAGGACAGCCGGTCGGCCAGCAGCGCGTCCAGCGCGGCCCGGTCCAGCGGGATCCGCTCGTCGGCGGCCAGCCGGTCCAGCAGCTCGTTCTCCCGGGCGCCCGCGCGCATCGCCAGCGCGGAGGCGACGGCGTGCTCCTTGATGACCTCGTGGCCGGTCTCCCGGCCGACGCCGGCCCGCACCGCACCCATCAGCACCTTGGTGGTGGCGAGGAACGGCAGGTAGCGGTCCAGCTCGGCCTCGATCACGGCGGGGAAGGCGCCGAACTCGTCGAGGACGGTCAGGAAGGTCTCCAGCAGGCCGTCGAAGGCGAAGAACGCGTCCGGCAGCGCGACCCGGCGCACCACGGAGCAGGAGACGTCGCCCTCGTTCCACTGGTCGCCGGCCAGCTCGCCGGCCATCGAGGCGTAGCCGCGCAGGATGACGGCCAGGCCGTTGACGCGCTCGCAGGAGCGGGTGTTCATCTTGTGGGGCATCGCGGAGGAGCCGACCTGGCCCTCCTTGAACCCCTCCGTGACCAGCTCGTGGCCGGCCATCAGACGGATGGTCTTGGCCAGGCTGGACGGCGCGGCGGCCAGCTGGACGAGGGCGGTGAGCACCTCGAAGTCCAGCGAGCGCGGGTAGACCTGGCCGACGCTGGTCAGCACGTGGTCGAAGCCGAGGTGACCGGCGACCCTGCGCTCCAGCTCGGCCAGCTTCCCGGTGTCGCCGCCGAGCAGGTCCAGCATGTCCTGGGCGGTGCCGACCGGGCCCTTGATCCCGCGCAGCGGGTAGCGGGCGATCAGCTCCTCCAGGCGGCGGAAGGCCACCAGCAGCTCGTCGGCGATCGACGCGAACCGCTTGCCCAGGGTGGTGGCCTGCGCGGCGACGTTGTGCGAACGGCCGGCCATGACCAGCTCGGAGTGCTGGGCGGCCAGGCTGGCCAGGCGCACCAGCACGGCGACCGTGCGGTCCCGCACGTGCTCCAGGGACTGGCGGATCTGGAGCTGCTCGACGTTCTCGGTCAGGTCCCGGGAGGTCATGCCCTTGTGGATCTGCTCGTGCCCGGCGAGTTCACTGAACTCCTCGATGCGGGCCTTCACGTCGTGGCGGGTGACCCGCTCACGGGCGGCGATCGAGCCGAGGTCGACCTGGTCGATCACCCGCTCGTAGTCGGCGACGGCGGTCGCGGGAACCTCGACGCCGAGGTCCTGCTGGGCCTTCAGGACGGCGAGCCACAGGTGGCGCTCGAGGACCACCTTGTGCTCGGGGGACCACAGCTGGGCCAGGGTCGCCGAGGCGTACCGGGAGGCCAGGACATTGGGGATCTGGGGCTTCGCGCTCACGCTTCGCAAGGGTAACAGCCGAGGTCACGCCGGACGTCGGCGGATGGGGTACGCTGGTTGATTGAGCGCCTTTCAGATGACGCTTCACAGCCTCCTCACCGCAATGATACCACACCGATGAGCGAACCTCCAGCGGCCGCGTCGGACCCGGGCAGCGCCGCCCTCGCCACGGCCCTGCGCACCGAGCAGGTCCGCCTCACCCGCCTCTACGCCCGGCTGGACGCCGTACGCGAACGGGCCCGCCGCACCGCCGACGGGGCCCACGACGGCGCCGCCCCCGGCGGCACCCACCAGGCCCGGCTGGAGCGCGAGGTGCGCGCCCGCGAGGCCGCCCGCCACGCCGCCCGGCTGGACGCGGCCGAGCGCGGCCTGTGCTTCGGCCGGCTCGACGAGCGCGACGGCACCGTCCACTACATCGGCCGCACCGGCCTGACCGACGAGGCGTACGAACCGCTGCTGCTCGACTGGCGCGCCCCGGCCGCCCGCCCTTTCTACACCGCGACCCCGTCCCGGCCCGGCCCGGTGGTGCGCCGCCGCCACCTGCACACCCGGGGCCGCACCCTCACCGGCCTGGACGACGAGGCGCTCGACCCCGCCGGGCTGGACGACTCCGGCCGGCACGCCCTGGTCGGCGAGGCCGCCCTGCTCGCCGCCCTGGCCCGCGCGCGCACCGGCCGGATGGGCACCGCCGTCGCCACCATCCAGGCCGAGCAGGACCGGGTGATCCGCTCCCCGCTGCGCGGCGCACTGGTGGTCCAGGGCGGCCCCGGCACCGGCAAGACGCTCGCCGCCCTGCACCGCGCCGCCTACCTGCTGTTCACCCACCGCGCCGCGCTGGAGCGCCGGGGCGTGCTGGTGATCGGCCCCAACGCGGGCTTCCTGCGCTACATCGAGGAGGTGCTGCCGGCCCTCGGCGAGACCGAGGTGGTGCTGCGCACCGTCGGCGAACTCCTGCCCGGCCTCACCGCCACGGGCACCGACGCCCCCGCCACCGCCCGCGCCAAGGGCGGCCCCGGGATGGCCGGGGTGCTCCGCCGCGCCGTGGCGGCCCACCAGTCGGCCCCCGCCGGCGGCCTGGACCTCGGCGAGGGGCTGCGGCTCCCCGCCCGGGCCTGCGCCGAGGCCCGGGACGCCGCCCGCGGCCTGCGGCTGCCGCACAACCGGGCCCGCGCCTTCTACCTGGGCACCCTGCTCGACGCACTCGCCGTCGCCCAGGCGCTCGCCGTCGGCCGCCCCTACGACGACGAGGAGGCGCACTACGCCCCGCGCGAGCTGTGGCAGCGGCCGGACGTCCGCGCCGCGCTCGACCCGCTCTGGCCCCGGCTCACCCCGCAGCAGCTCCTCGAACGGCTGCTTACCGACCGGGAGTTGCTCGCCGAGGTGGCCCCCGACCAGGCGGCCGACCTGCTCCGCCCGCCCGGATCCCCCTGGACCGTCGAGGACGTCCCGCTGCTCGACGAGGCCGCCGAGCTCCTGGGCCCCGTACGGGAGTCCGCCCCCGCTGGCCCGGACACGGACGAACTGACCTTCGCCCAAGGCGTGTTGACCATCACCGGGCAGACCGACGACGCCCTGCTGGACTCCGCCGCCCTGGCCGAGCGGTTCCGCGACGACGGCCCGTACCGCTCCACCGCCGAGCGCGCCGCCGCCGACCGCACCTGGGCGTACGGCCACGTCGTCGTGGACGAGGCGCAGGAGCTGTCCGCGATGGCCTGGCGCGCCGTCCTGCGGCGCGTCCCGACCGGCTCGCTCACCATCGTCGGCGACCTCGCCCAGACCGGATCGCCCGCCGGCGCCCGCAGCTGGGCCGAGACGCTCGACCCGCACCTGCCCGGCCGCTGGCGCGAGGAGCGGCTGACCGTCAACTACCGGACGCCGGAGCCCTTCATGGCCCTCGCCACCGCCGTCCTGCGGACCGCGGACCCCGGCCACCGGCCGCCCGAGTCGGTGCGCCCGGGCACCGAGCGGCCCCGCGCGGCCGCCGTCCCGGACGGCGACTTCGCCGCCGCGCTCGCCCGGCTGCCCCTCGCCGGCCCGGGCACCCTCGGCGTGATCGCACCGGACGCCCTGGCCGCGGAACTGGACGCGCTCACCGTGGCGGACGCCAAGGGCCTGGAGTTCGACGCGGTCGTGGTGGTCGAGCCCGCCGCGCTGGCGCCGCGCGACCTCTACGTCGCGCTGACCCGGGCCACCCGCTCGCTCACCCTGCTCCACCACCGGCCGCTGCCGCCCGGGCTCGCCGGGCTGCTCTGACCGCACCCTCCCGCGGACGGCCCGGACCGTACGGGCGGCCCGGCCCGTACGGCGGCGGACGGCGCGGGCGGCGCGGGTGCTACTGCGCGCCGCCCGTACGGCCGGCCAGCACCGGCAGCACCTGGGCGCAGATGGAGTGCAGGGCGATCCGCTGCTCGTCGGTCATCGCCTCGAAGGCCTGGTGGGTCCGGGCCATCTCGCCACGGATGCGGTTCAGGATCTCCCGGCCCTCGGCCGTGACCACCACGATCTTCACCCGGCGGTCCCCGGCCGCCGCCTCCCGGTTGGCCAGGCCCAGCGACTCCAGCCGGTCCACGATCCCGGTGACGTTCGACGCGTCGCAGCCCAGCCGCCCGGCCAGCGCCCGCATCGGCACCGGCTCCTGCACCGCGCCCAGCGCCTTGGCCTGCGAGGAGGAGAGCCCGTGCCGGGCCGCCGCAGCCGCGAAGTCCTGGAAGTACGCGGCACCGACGGAGGCCAGCGCCTCCATCAACTCGGCGTTGGTCGGTACGGTCGTCGTCGCTGTCGAACCCATGGGGTCAGCGTACGGCCAGGTGCTTCAGCAACTCAAGCTTTGACCACGGCAACCGTCGGCGAGCCGCCTCACACCCCGGCCCGGCGCCGGGCGCGGGCCCCTCGGCTCAGAGCACCAGCTGGTCGAACAACCGCCGCAGTTCCGCCTCCGGGTCCGCGGTCAGCCCGGTGTGCACCGGCCCCGGCTGGACGATCGCGCTGCGCGGCGCCGTCAGCCAGCGGAACCGCTGCCCGGCGCTGTCCCCCGCCGCCGGGCCGGCCTGCGGGCCGCCGTGGCAGACCGCCTCGATCCCGTGCAGCGCCCGCCGCACGCCCTGGACGTCCGCCACCGGGTCCAGCGCCAGCAGCCGGGCCTGGTCCAGGTGGGTCCGGGCCCCCAGGTGCGAGCTCTGCCGGCAGTACAGCAGCACCCCGACGTTGACGCACTCGCCGCGCTCGACCCGCGGCACCGCGCGGATCACGGCGTACTCGTAGTCGTGCAGCTCGACGGTGGCCGGCAGCGCGGACTCGGTCATGCGGGAACCTCCGGGAGCCAGTCGCGCGGACCGGCCAGTCGCCCGGTCAGCTGGGCACGGTACGCGGCGCGCACCTCGTCGGGCGAGTCGAAGCCGGACTCGTCCGCCAGCCAGACGTCCGGGATCTGCGCCACCGCGCCCTCGACCGCCGCCTCGGCCTGCGGCGCGAGCACCTTGTCGGCCGCCGCCACGTCCGGCCGGGCCCCCAGCAGCGCGTGGTCGGAGGCGTCGTACGGACGGCGGACCCACGCGGCGGCGCCCGCCCAGTTGTGGTGGAAGATCAGGCTCGCGCCGTGGTCGATCAGCCGCAGCCCGCCCGTCGCCACCAGCAGGTTCGGGTTGCGCCAGGAGCGGTCGACGTTGCCGATCAGCGCGTCGAACCAGAGCACCTGGCCGGCGAGCTCCGGGTCCACCTCGAAGCAGAGCGGGTCGAAGTTGAGCGCGCCGCTGACGAAGGCCATCCCGAGGTTGGTCCCGCCGCTGGCCCGCATCTGGTCCTGGACCTGGTGGTCCGGCTCGCTGCGCGCGAGCACCGGGTCCAGGTCGACGGTCACCAGCTCCGGCACCGGCAGCCCGAGCCGCCGGCCGAGCTCGCCGGCCAGCACCTCGGCGACCAGCGCCTTGCGGCCCTGCGCCGCTCCGACCCACTTCAGCGCGTACAGCCGCCGGTCGTCGGCCTCGACCAGGCCCGGCATCGAGCCGCCTTCTCGCAGTGGCGTCACGTACCGGATCGCCGTCACCTCGGGGAGCACGGCGGACAGCCTATCGGTGCCGCCGCCCTTCCTCCTCCCCTCCTCCCGCCGCCACCCCGCGGAACGCCCGCTCCGCCCGCCGCGACGGCCCGGCCCCCGCCCCCGGCGGACACCCCCACGGACCCGCCCAGTGGCAGCCTCCGCTGCTCCGTGCGAGTGTGGCGGACAGTAATGGGGACCTTCACGGCAAAGGGATGAGCGATGGAACGACCTCGGATCCTGATCGTGGGCGGTGGCTTCGCCGGCCTGGAGTGCGCTCGCCGCCTCGAACGCAAGCTGTCACCGTCGGAGGCCGAGATCTCGCTGGTCACGCCGTTCAGCTACCAGCTCTACCTCCCCCTCCTCCCCCACGTCGCGGCCGGCGTCCTCACCCCGCAGTCGGTGGCCGTCTCGCTGCGCCGCTCGCTGCGCCGCACCCACATCGTCCCCGGCGGGGCCATCGGCGTGGACCCGGCCGCCAAGGTCTGCGTCGTCCGCAAGATCACCGACGAGGTGGTGGCGCAGCGGTACGACGTCCTGGTGCTGGCCCCCGGCAGCGTCACCCGCACCTTCGACATCCCCGGCCTCACCGACTACGCCCGCGGCATGAAGACCCTCGCCGAGGCGGCGTACGTCCGCGACCACGTGATCGCCCAGCTCGACCTCGCCTCGGCCACCCTGGACCAGCGGGAGCGCGAGTCCCGGCTCCAGTTCGTGGTGGTCGGCGGCGGCTACGCGGGCACCGAGACGGCCGCCTGCCTCCAGCGCCTGACCACCGCCGCCGCCCGCCGCTACCCGCGCCTAAACGCCCGGCAGATCAAGTGGCACCTGATCGACATCGCCCCGAAGCTGATGCCGGAGCTGGGCGACCCGCTCGGCGAGGCCGCCCTGGAGGTGCTGCGCGACCGCGGCATCGAGGTGTCGCTGGGCGTCTCGGTGGCCGAGGTCGGCGCTGAGACGGTCAAGTTCACCGACGGCCGGGTGCTCCCCTGCCGCACCCTGATCTGGACGGCCGGCGTGGCCGCGAGCCCGCTGATCGGCACCCTGGACGCCGAGACGGTCCGCGGCCGGCTCGCCGTGACGGCCGAGATGCGGGTCCCGCAGTTCGAGGGCGTGTTCGCGCTCGGCGACGCGGCCGCCGTCCCCGACCTGTCCAAGGGCGACGGCGCGGTCTGCCCGCCGACCGCCCAGCACTCCGCACGCCAGGGCCGCGCGGTCGCGAACAACGTGATCGCCTCGCTGCGCAACCAGCCCCTGGAGCCCTACTACCACAAGGACCTGGGCCTGGTGGTCGACCTCGGCGGCAAGGACGCGGTGTCCAAGCCGCTCGGCGTGGAGCTGCGCGGGGTGCCCGCTCAGATGGTGGCGCGCGGCTACCACCTGATGGCGATGCGCACCAACGTGGCCAAGTTCCGGGTGGGCACCAACTGGCTGCTCAACGCGACCGCCGGCGACGAGTTCGTGCGCATCGGCTTCCTCGCCCGCCAGCCGGCCCGGCTCCGAGACTTCGAGTACACCGACGCGTACCTGTCGAAGGACCAGGTCCGCGCGCACGCCCAGGCGCTGCTCGCCAAGGGCTGAGCACGGCCGGACCGGCGCCCCGCGGCGAGGGCCGCGGGGCGCCGGTCGTGCGGTCACCGGCCGGCCACCGCGCGGTCAGGTACATCCCGCCGGCGTCCTGCCCGGCCGTGTTGTGGCAGGCGTAGTCGCCGCTCGGGCGCACCCACAGCAGCGTCAGGCAGCGCCCGGCCGCCTGCTGGCCGTAGTAGTCGGGGTGCAGCGACTCCTGCAGCGCGCCCTGCGTGGAGTTGAGGCCGCCGTCCAGGAAGCGCGCCCACTCGCTGGTGGTCGCGGACGGTCCGCTGCCGGCGGTCGGCTGGCTGGTGGCCGTCGAGCAGACCTCGCGGCCCTGGAGCATGTCCGAGAGGTCCAGGAACTGCGCGCCCTTGGCGGCGGCGACACCGGCCAGCGCCCGGGAGATCTGCGGCACCATCGAGTCGCGGGCCCAGTCGGCGTCCCCGTCCCAGAACGGGCAGCCGCCGGTGTTGCTGCGGGTCCAGCCGCTCTCCGGGTAGCGCATCTCGGCGCTGCGCGGGATCGGCGAGGGGTAGGACTGGAGCACCAGGCGGTAGTCCGACCGCGCGTACCCGGCGTCGGCCATCACCGCGCGGACCTCGTCGACGGCCTTGCCGACGCCGGCCATGGCGGCGGGCATCTTCGCGTCGATCGAGGACTGCGCGGAGTCGTGGCAGTAGGAGTACCAGATCAGGTAGTCCTGCACGCAGCCGGAGATGACGTCCGAGAAGCCGAGGTCGTTGCCGCCGATCGACAGGGTGATCAGCTTGACGTTGTTCTGCCGTGCCACGGTGGCGAGTTGGTCGGCCTGCGGGGCCTCGCCCTTGAGCGACTGGCCGCCGTTGGCGGCGCGGAACACGTTCGCGCTGACGGCGCCGGAGCAGGCCAGGTCGATCTGCTGCTGCGTCCCGGTCGAGGCGCTGAGCACCTCGGCGACGTCCGAGCGGTCGCACCCGCTCGCGGCGGTGGCGCCGTAGACCCGCGAGGGGTCGTACGCGCTGCCGGTCCAGGCGCGGTCGGTGCCGTTGCGGCTGCCGCCGGTGCCGGCCGCGTTGCCCTGCCAGCGGCCCGCCTCGCCGGAGATGTAGCTGTCGCCGAGCGTGACGCTGGCGGTGGGGCCGGACGGCACGGCGGCCGGTGCGGCGGCGGCCGGCGAGGCGACGGCCGCGCCCGCGAGGGCGAGCGGGAGGGCCAGCGCGGCGGCGAGCAGCCGTCGGCCGGGGCGAGGGGTGCTGCGGGTGATGCGCGAACGGTTCTCGGGCACTGCGGAACTCCTGCGGCTCGGTCCTCCCGGGGAGCAGGGAAGGGGAGGACGCCTGGGTGAGGGTGGGCCGCCGGCCGGTGGCGCGATGAAGATGACATGTCCGCGCGGGCCACCGCTAGGCGTCGGCGGGAGGTTTCCGCTTTTGTTACCGCCGGGTTCAGACCAAGCGGTCGGCCGACGACCGGATGCCGCCCGCGGTTCACACCCGCCTCACCCGCCCCATCCGCCGCCGGGGCCACCGCACCCCGGGCTCACACCAGCCGCGAGCCTCCCCGGCCCGCCCCGAGCACCGCCGCCAGGTCCTGCGCCAGCTCGCGCGCCTGCGCCGCCTCCAGCCGCGCCGTGGTGAACCGCAGCCCGGGCGGCGACTGGATCCGGTACCGCGCGCCGGGCGCCGCGACCCAGCCGCGCTGCACCAGCGCCGCCAGCACCGAGGTCTCGTCCGGCACCGGCACCCAGACGTTCAGCCCGCTGCGCCCGTGCGCCTCGATCCCGCGGGCCGACAGCTCCTCCAGCAGCGCGCCGCGCCGGGCCCGGTACGCGGCGGCCACCCGGTCGACCGGCGCGGCGTCCCCGGCCCACAGCTGCGCGACGGTGCGCTGGAGCAGGTGGCTGACCCACCCGGCGCCCAGCCGAAGCCGGCCGGCCACCCGGCCGATCGTCTCCTCGTCGCCGACCGCCACCGAGACCCGCAGGTCCGGCCCGTACGCCTTGGCCGCCGAGCGCACCACCGCCCAGTGCCGGCTCCCGGCGCCGACCAGCGGGTGGTACGGCAGGTCGACCATGCCGTGCCCGTGGTCGTCCTCGATCAGCAGCACCCCGGGGTGCCCGGCCAGGACGGCCCTGAGCTCCTCGGCCCGCCGCGCGGTGAGCGCCGCGCCGGTCGGGTTCTGCGCCCGGCTGGTCACCACCACCGCCCGGGCCCCCTCGGCCAGCGCGGCCGCCAGCGCCTCGGGCAGCGGGCCCTCGTCGTCCAGCCGGAAGGGCACGTGCCTCAGCCCCAGCGCGGGCAGCAGGTCGAGCAGGCTGCCCCAGCCCGGGTCCTCGACGGCCACCGCGTCGCCGGGGCGCAGCCGGGCGCCCAGGATCCGCTCGACGGTGTCCAGCGAGCCGGAGGCGACGGCGATCGGCCCGCCGGGCAGGCCGTCGGCCTCGAAGGAGGCGCGGGCGAGCGCGAGCAGCCGCGGGTCGGCGGCGGCGTGCCCGTACAGCACCGGATCGGTGCGCGCGGCCCCGGCGGCGGCCGCGAGGGCCTCGGCGAGGTCGGGCAGCAGCGCCGGGTCGGGGTTGCCGGTGGACAGGTCCCGGGCGTTCGGCGGGACGGGGATGCGGATCTCGTCGCGCGGGGTGAGGGCGGGCCTCGGCAGGACGCGGCTGCCCTTGCGGCCGGCGGTCTCGATCACACCGCGGTCGCGCAGCAGCCGGTAGGCGGCCGCGACGGTGTTGGGGTTGACGCCCAGTTCGGCGGCGAGGTCGCGCAGCGGGGGCAGCGCGGCCCCGGGAGCGAGCTGCCCGCTGCTCACGCCCTGCTCGATGTGGGCCGCGATTTCGCTGGCGCGGCGCCCTTTCAGGGGATAGTCTCCTAGCACAAAGAAGATTATGCACTAGTACATAGAGGATGTCATGTCAGCCAGCCCGGAAGGCTCGCCCAGCTACTCCCGCACCCCCAGGACCACCCCCACCCGCTACCGGGACCGGGCCACCTGGGAGCAGGAGGCGATCCACGCCATCCTCGACAGCGCCTACATCTGCCACCTCGGCTTCGTCGTCGACGGCGCCCCCGTCGTCCTGCCGACGATCTTCGCCCGGGTCGGCAGCCGGCTCTACGTGCACGGCTCCACCGGGAGCCGTCCGCTGCGCAACGCCTCCGGCGAGCAGGGTATGCCGGTCTGCGTCACCGTCACCCAGGTCGACGCGCTGGTGCTGACGAAGTCCGCCTTCAACCACTCGGTGAACTTCCGCTCGGTGGTCGCCCACGGCACCGCGCGCCAGGTCACCGACCCGGTGGAGCTGGACGTCGCGCTCGCCGCCCTGGTCGACCACGCGGTGCCGGGCCGCTCCGCCGAGGTCCGCCCGGCCAACGCCAAGGAGCTCGCCGCCACCGCCGTCCTGCGGCTGGAGCTGGACGAGGTCTCGGCCAAGACCCGCGAGGACGGCGCCGACGACGATCCGGAGGACGCCGGCCTGCCGTACTGGTCCGGGCTGATCCCGGTCACCACCGTGCACGGCACCCCCCAGCCGCACCCCGGCACCGACATCCCGCTCCCCGCGCACCTGCGCGGCTACCCCCGCTGACGGGAGGCGCACCCGTGCTGATCCGATCCTGGGACCGCGGCGACGAGGCCGAGTGGCGCGCCTGGCTGGCGGAGGGCCGCGACTTCGGCCTGCTCGCCGCCAACGGCCGCCCCGGCGAGGGCCCGGTGCTCGTCCCGACCCACTTCCTGCTGGACGCCGGGCGCGGCGAGATCCTGCTCCACCTCGCCGCCCCCAACCCGCTGCTGGCCGCCGTCCGGGCCGACCCCCACGTCACCCTCGCGGTCACCGACGGCTACGCCTTCGCCCCGGGCCACTGGCGCGGCGCCCCGGGCACGCCCACCAGCTACTACGCCTCGGTCCACTTCCACTGCACCGCCGAGGTGGTGGAGTCGGCGGCCGGCAAGGCGGAGATCCTCAACCGCCAGCTCGCGCACTTCCAGCCCGAGACGCCCGGGTTCCGGGTGGTGCCCGGCGAGGGCGAGCCGGCCCGGCTGCTGCCCGGGCTGCGCGGGCTCCGGCTGGCCGTGAACGAGGTGCGGGCCAAGTTCAAGTACGACGACAAGAAGCCCGCCGAGGCGCAGTACGCGATCGCCGACCGGCTCGCCGAGCGTGCCGGGGGCGCGGGGCGCGGCCGCGACCAGTACGCCGCCGCCCGCACCCAGCTGCTCCGCCGTCACCGGCGGCGCAGCGCACCGTAGCGGGGCACCGCCGGCCCACCGGGCGCACCGACCGCCCACGCGGCGCCGACCCGCGCACCGACCGCCCGCGCGCCCCCGGCTGACCCAGGGTCACCCGATCGGCCGCCAACGCGGGCAGGTCGGCCGCGGCGCTGCTCGAATGTGAGACGAGCCCTGCCCACTCGCCGTCAGAGCGGGCCCGTCCACCCCCCGGGAGCGCGCGTGTCCTCAGTCAACAGCCATCGGGTGACCGGCGAGGCCCACCTCGGCCACGTGGTGTTCATCTCGGCGGCCGCCGCCATGGGCGGATTCCTGTTCGGCTACGACAGCGCGGTGATCAACGGTGCCGTGACGGGCATCCAGAAGCACTTCGGGGTCGGCCACGGCACCACCGCCTTCGTGGTGGCCATCGCGCTGCTCGGCTCGGCGGCGGGCGCGGTGGTGGCCGGCCGCCTCGCCGACCGCCTGGGCCGGGTGCGGACGATGCTGGTGGCCGCCGTGCTGTTCGCGGCCAGCGGCATCGGCTCGATGTTCCCGCCGAACATCGAGACCCTCGCCGTCTGGCGCGTGATCGGCGGCATCGCGATCGGCATCGCCTCGGTGATCGCCCCGACGTACATCGCCGAGGTCGCCCCGACCGCCTACCGGGGCCGGCTCGCCTCCTTCCAGCAGATGGCGATCGTGCTCGGCATCACCGTCTCCCAGCTCGCCAACTGGGCGCTCAACCAGGCGGCCGGCGGCGAGTCCATCAACCACCTCGGCGGCGTCCAGGCCTGGCAGTGGATGCTCGGCGTCGAGGCCATCCCGGCCCTGGTGTACGGGCTGATGGCGCTCGCCATCCCGGAGTCGCCGCGCTTCCTGATCGCCGACCACCGCGAGGCGCAGGCCCGCAAGGTGCTGGTCGAGGTCGAGGGCGAGGGGGTGGACCTCGACGCCCGGGTCGCCGAGATCCGCGCGGTGCTGGAATCCGCCCACAAGCCCCGGCTCAAGGACCTGCTGGGCGGCCGCTTCGGCCTGCTGCCGATCGTCTGGATCGGCATCGGCGCCTCGGTGTTCCAGCAGTTCGTCGGCATCAACGTGATCTTCTACTACTCGTCCTTCCTGTGGCAGTCGGTGGGCATCAACGAGTCCAACTCGCTGCTGATCAGCCTCTCCACCTCGATCATCAACGTGATCGGCACGGTGATCGCGATGGCGCTGGTGGACCGGATCGGCCGCCGGCCGCTCGCCCTGGCCGGTTCGGCCGGCATGGCGGCCGCGCTGGGCACCGCCGCCTGGGCGTTCTCCTACCGGCAGGGCACCGGCGACACCGCCACCCTGGACAACACCCACGCCACCGTCGCCCTGATCGCCGCACACGTCTTCGTGCTCTGCTTCGCCTTCTCCTGGGGCGTGGTGGTCTGGGTCCTGCTCGGCGAGATGTTCCCCAACCGGATCCGCGCGCTGGCGCTGTCCGTCGCCGCCTCGGCGCAGTGGATCGCCAACTGGGCGATCACCGTCAGCTTCCCGGACCTCGCCGACTGGAACCTCTCCGCGACGTACGTCATCTACGCGGCCTTCGCACTGCTCTCCATCCCCTTCGTGGCCTTCTGCATCAAGGAGACCAAGGGCCGCGCCCTGGAGGAGATGGGCTAGGTGCGGCCCCGGCGATCGCCGCCGGCCCCGCCCCGCCCTCGCCGGACTCCCGCCGCACGCGGCCCGACCCACCGAGAGGAAGCCATGCCTGACCAGGGCGGCTCCCGACAGAACGTCACCTTCCCGAGCAACGGCCGCACCGCGCACGGCTACCTGGCCCGGCCGCCGCAGGGCGTCGGGCCGGGCCTGGTGGTGGTGCAGGAGTGGTGGGGCCTCACCTCGCACATCGCCGACGTCGCCGACCGCTTCGCCGCCGAGGGCTTCACCGTCCTCGCCCCCGACCTGTTCGGCGGCGCCACCACCCACGACCCCGCCGAGGCCGCCCGGTTCCTGCGCGAGCTGCCGGCCGACCGGGCGGTGCAGGACCTGTCCGGAGCGGTCGACCACCTGCTGGCCCTGGACGGCGTGGTCGGCGACGCGGTCGGCGTGGTCGGCTTCTGCATGGGCGGCGGCTTCGCCCTGCTGCTGGCCGCCCGGGCCGGCGACAAGGTGGCCGCCGTCGTCCCGTTCTACGGCCTGCCGCCCGACCCGGACTTCGACTACCGCGGCCTGACCGCCCACGTGCTCGGCCACTTCGGCGAGTCGGACGGCTCGATCCCGATGGCCGCCGTGGACGAGGCGGCGATCCGGATCGGCGAGGCCACCGACGTCCGCCCGGAGATCCACTTCTACCCGGCCGGGCACGCCTTCATGAACGACGAGAACCTGATCGGCACCTACGACCCGCTCCAGGCCAGGATCGCCTGGCGCCGCACCCTCACCTTCCTCTGGGGCCACCTCGGCTGACCCGCCCGCCCCCGCCGCGCCCCCTCGGCGGCCCCGGGGCGAAAACGCCTGGACACCCGTACGGCCCGACGGCATAGTCGCCGAGTGCCGACCCCACCCCCGCGCCGCTTCGCCTGGGCGAGCCGCAACTTCCGCATCCAGACCGCCGCCACGGTGATCAGCGGCCTCGGCAACGCCGGCGCCCCGATCGCCACCGCCTTCGCCGTGCTGGGCTCCGGCGGCTCCTCCACCGAGGTCGGCTACGTCACCGCCGCCCGCCTGGTGCCCACCGTGCTGCTCATGGTGCTCGGCGGCACCCTCGCCGACCGGATGCCGCGCCACCTGATCATGGTCGCCGCCAACGTGTTCAGCGGGGTGTCCCAGGCCGTCCTGGCCGCGCTGGTGCTGGCCGGGGACGTCCCGCTCTGGCAGCTGCTGGCGCTCTCCGCGGCCGGCGGGGCCGGCTACGCCCTCTACTCCCCCGCCTCCGGCGGCATGATCATGCAGGCCGTCCCCCAGGAGCACGCCACCCGCGCCTTCGCGGTCTTCCGGATGGGCCTCAACGCCTCCCAGATCGGCGGCGCGGCCCTCGGCGGCGCGCTGACCGCCGCCGTCGGCCCGGGCTGGGTGCTCGCCCTGGACGCCCTCTGCTTCCTCGTCGCCGCCGGCCTGCGCTTCTTCCTGGAGCCGGAGAAGGCGCCCGCGCCCTCCGGCAGCAGCATGCTGCGCGACCTGCGCGCGGGCTGGCGCGAGTTCGTCTCCCGCCGCTGGCTGTGGGTGATCGTCGCCCAGTTCTCGGTGCTGGTCGCCTGCATCAACGCGGTCGAGTCGGTGTACGGCCCGACCGCCGCCGCCGAGCGGCTCGGCGGGGCCGGTGCCTGGGGCCTGGCGATGTCCGCCTACGGCACCGGCCTGGTGGCCGCCGGCGTGCTGATGACGCGCTGGCGCCCCCGCCGGATCCTGCTGGTCGGCAACTGGGGGGTCTTCCTGTTCGGCGTGCCCGCGCTAGCCCTCGCCGCCGAGGTACCGCTGGCGCTGCTGGTCGTCGCGATGTTCCTGTCCGGCGTCGGCGTCACCGTCTTCAGCGTCAACTGGATGGTCGCGCTCCAGCAGGAGGTGCCCGAGGAGATGTTCTCCCGGGTGACGGCGTACGACGAACTCGGCTCCTACTCGCTGGCCCCGGTCGGCACCGCGCTGGCCGGCCCCGCCGCCGTCGCCCTCGGCCTGGCCGGCGCGCTCTGGGCGTGCGCCGCCGTCTGCCTGGTGCTCAGCGCGGTCGTCCTGGTGGACCCTCAGGTGCGCCGGCTGAGCCGTCGGGGCACGACGGACGCACCGGTGCCCGCCACCGAGCCGACGCCCGCCCCCTGAGCGCCCCCTGCGCCCTGTGTGCGCCTGTCCGCGCGCAACCGGAGGGACGCGTGGGTCGTCCGACCAGGCAGGAAACACGACCGTCCCTGGGGGTCCACCGGTGCCGAAGCCACTGCTGTTCCTGGACGTCGACGGCGTCCTGAACCCGGTCTGCCCGCACCCGGACGCCGGGTTCGACACCCACACCCCGTTCGGCCACACCGTGCTGCTGTCCGCCCGGCACGGCGCCTGGCTGCGCGAGCTCGCCGACACCTACGAGCTGGTCTGGGCCACCACGTGGGAGGAGCACGCCAACACCCACATCGCGCCGGCGATCGGCCTGGACCCGCTCCCGGTGGTGGCCTGCACCGGCTACGTCCCCCAGCCGGGCGATCCGCGCGTCCCGCTGATGGAGCTGTTCTCCGCCGCCAAGTGGGCCCCGCTGCTGCGCTACGCCGCCGGCCGCCCGTTCGCCTGGGTGGACGACGTCATCCCGCCACGGCTGCTGCTGCGCTCGCAGTGGCGCCCGGACCGCCTGCTGCTGCCCGTCGACCCGGGCCAGGGCCTGGAGCGCCGGCACGTCGACCGGCTGCTCGCCCGGCCGCCGCGCCACCGGGCGCTGTCGCTCAGGGTGTCGGCAGCCAGCTGACGTGCCCGGCCAGCAGCGCGTACCCGACGAAGGCCACCGTGTCGATCAGCGCGTGCGCCACCACCAGCGGCATCACCCGCCCCCACCGCCGGTACAGCAGGCAGAACACCGCGCCCATCACCGTGTTGCCGACCAGCCCGCCGACCCCCTGGTAGAGGTGGTACGAGCCGCGCAGCACCGAACCGGCCGCCAGCGCCGCCGGCCAGGACCACCCGGTCTGCCCCAACCGGCGCAGCAGGTAGCCGAGGACGACGACCTCCTCCAGGATCGCGTTCTGCCAGGCCGACAACAGCAGCACCGGCACCCGCCACCACACGTCGGGCAGCCCGGACGGCGCCACCGTCAGGTTGTACCCGGCCGCCTGCGAGGCCAGGTAGAGCGCCAGCCCCGACCCGCCGATCGCGGCCGCCACGGCGGCGCCCCGCCCCAGGTCGCGCAGCTTCTGCCCGAGGTCGAAGCCCAGGACCCGCAGCGCGACGCCCTCGCGCACCAGCAGGTAGCCGACCAGCACCACCGGCATGAGCCCGCGCCCGATGTAGTACAGCTGCCACACCAGGTCCAGCCAGGGCCGCCCGGGCGCCCGTGAGCCGTTCAGGGTGGCCACCTGCTGGCCGAGCCTGAGCGGTTCGGTGAGCGAGCCGGTGAAGCTGATCAGCGCGCTGATCCCGCTGGCCCCGAGGGAGAGCCCGAGGACGATCAGCAGCTCCGCGCCGAACAGCCGACGGGTGGGCTTCGCGGTCTCCGGCGCGGTCGGGACGGTGGTCACGGGGGCTCCAGCGGACGGGCGGTGCTCCGGCCGTCGGCCGACCGCCGGAGCGCTCATCCTGACACAGCCGCCGGGCCGCCCCGACGGGGAGGTCTCAGCCCACCGGCCAGGTGTGCACGGGCTCGCCGCCGCGCATGTGTTCGGCGTAGCGCCTGGTCATCGCCGCGAGAGCGGCCGGCCGGTCCATCCCGTACTGCTCGCGCAGCCGGTGGAAGGTCGCGGTCTGCCAGGACGCGCCGTTGGTGCGGCGCAGGCAGCGCTGCTCGATGATGCCCAGGTAGCGGTCCCGGTCGGCGGGCTCCACGCCCCACGCGTCCAGCCCCTGGTGGGCCATCGGCAGCAGCTCGTTCAGCACCAGGTCGACCGCGGACACCGTCTGCAGCCCGCCACCGCGCCCGGCCCGGCCCGAGCGCGGCCACTGGAAGACCGCGTCGATGCCGTACCGGGCGCCCTGCTGGAAGTTCTCGTCCGCCCGCTCGAACGGCAGCCGGGTCCAGATCGGCCGGGGCTGCTCGGCCAGCACCCGCACCAGCCCGTAGTAGAAGGCGGCGTTGGCGAGCGTGTCGGCCACCGTCGGCCCGGCCGGCAGCGCCCGGTTCTCCACCCGCAGGTGCGCCACCCCGCCCGCGACGTCGTACACCGGGCGGTTCCAGCGGTAGATGGTGCCGTTGTGCAGCCGCATCTCGGCCAGCCGGGGGGCGCCGCCGGAGGCCAGCACCTTCAGCGGGTCCTCGTCGTCGCAGATCGGCAGCAGCGCGGGGAAGTACCGCAGGTTCTCCTCGAACAGGTCGTAGGCGGAGTCCACCCAGCGTTCACCGAACCAGGTGATGGGGCGCACGCCCTGGGCCTTGAGCTCCGCCGTACGCGTGTCGCAGGCCTGCTGGAAGAGCACCGGACGGGTCTCCCGCCACAGCTCCCGCCCGAACAGGAACGGCGAGTTGGCACCGAGCGCGAGCTGCGGGCCGCAGATCGCCTGGGCGGCGTTCCACACCGAGGAGAACCGCTGCGGCGTCACCTGGAGGTGCAGCTGGAGCGAGGTGGCGGCGGCCTCGGCCACCATCGTGATGGACTCCAGCTGGAGGTGCTCGACGCCCTCGATGTCCAGCGCGATGTCCTCCCCGCGGGCGGCCAGGATCTGGTCGCTCAGCAGGCTGTAGCGCTGGTTGTGGCTCATCGCCTCCAGCCCGGTGTGGGCGTGCTCCAGGGTCGGCAGGATGCCGACCATGACGATCCGGGCGCCCGCTTCGGCGGCCCGCCGGTCGGCGTAGCGCAGCCCGGTGTCGATCTCCTCGCGCAGTTCCTCGAAGACGTGCCCGCAGAGCCGGTGCGGCGTGATGTTGACCTCGATGTTGAACCGGCCCAGCTCGGTCTGGAAGTCGCTGGAGCCGATCGAGCTCAGCACCTGGGCGTTGTTCATGGCCGGCAGGCCCTGCTCGTCGGCCAGGTTGAGCTCGATCTCCAGGCCCACCACCGCCCGCGGCCGGTCGAAGCGGTCCTCCCGGATCATCCGTCCGAGTGCTTCCAGACAGGCCTGGAGCTTGCGCCGGTACAGCTGCCGGTCCGCCAGTTCCGCCCGAGTCGCCACGACCTTCTCGCCCACGGTCCCCTCCTCCAGAGCCACCCCGTCGAGCACCCGGTCGACCGACCGTGCAAGCATCATGCCCACCTCGAAGATCGATACCCGAATGCGCGTACTGGCTTGCATTGCAAGGCAACTGACGGTAAATCAGACGAACTGTAGACTTGCTCACCATCACGGCCTGTGATAAACAGATCACCCTGCGCACCTGTTCGATTTTGCACAGCGCTCCGGCCGGTCCGCCTCGCCCCGAGGCCCCGGAATCCCGTCGCCTCGTCGACGACGGCGACCGCGCCGGCACCGCGATCCTGCACAACCGGACACGGCCGGGCCCCCGTCACCGACGACGCGTCGCCCCGCCATGCCGGTATGCCGCACTCGCACGCCGATCTCGCTTGGAGAGGCGGACCCCGCCATGACCCTGCAAACCCCCCAGCCCCCGCCGAGCGCGCTGCGCGCGGTCCTGGGCGCGCTCGACTCGGAGACCGCGCTGCGCCAGCCCGCCGCCGCAGCGCTGCGCCATCCGACCGGCACGCTGCTGCCCGCCCACCCCCTCGCGGTGTACGTCCTGAACGGCCCGCGCCCGGAGCTCCCGGCCGCCCGCCGCACCGGCTGGCGCTTCCTGATCAAGGACGGTGCCGAGGTGGCCGCCGCCGCCGAGGTGGTGCAGAGCGCCGAGGGCCACAGCTTCTCCCACTTCACCGCCGGCCCCTACCTCCACTCGACCGTCCGGGCCCTGCGCGAGGCCTGGCAGCTCGCCCAGGGCTCCCGCACCCACCGACAGCCCCGGCTGCTGACCTTCCCGGGCCAGTACGCCACGGCGCTCTGGCTGCACAGCCGGGACGCCGAGCCGGGCGGCGACCTGCTGATCCCGCTGGCCCCGGCGCCGCTCGGGGTCACCGCGCACCGCGCCCGCCCGGCCGCCGAACTGCTGCCGCTGCTCGCCCGCGCACCGCTCGCCCGGCCGCTGCTGCTCGGCTCGCCCTGACCCGCCGGTGCGCCGGGGGCCGCCGGGCCCACCCGCCCGGCGGCCCCCGGCCGTGCCCGCGCACCCCGCCCCGCTGCCGTCCACCCCGCTGCCACCCGGCCGGCGGCAAGCCGGAGCGCGGCCACCCGGCCGACAGGCCGGAGCCCGACCGCTCGCCCGACGACCACCCGGCCGGGCCATCCGGCATGGCCCCAACGGGCCATGCCCCGGCTGACCCACCGGTGCGCCTTTTCCCGTCGGCCCCACCTGAACGGGTGATCTCTGCCCGGGAGTTGTGGCGCATGTCACGAAATCCCTGCGCGCGGGTCCCGGGATGCCGACACTGGGAACCAGCGTGGAAGGACCCCCTGTCCTACCCACTTGAGCGCCGGTCCACACTCGGTCGGCGCGCGGACAGGATCCGACCACCGCGGCGGCCCCGGACGGCACCACCTCCGGCGACCGCACCACGGGGAGGATCGCAGAGCGAAGCGAGGGTACGCGTATGTGCCAGCACCGTCCTGAGTGCCCGACGGCCGAGTCCGAGGACCGCGAGGCGGCCGTCTCGGTGGCCCGCCACCCGGAGCAGGGCTGGAGCCTGCTCTGCAACGGCGTCGTCCTGTTCGAGGACACCGGGGAACTGCTGCCCGACGGCCGGGTGATCGCCCCGCGCCGTCCCGTCGCCCACGCGGCCTGACCTCCCGGTCCGACCGTCCCGGCGGGGGCAGCCGCCGCATCGACCGGCGCAACGGGCGGGGCCCCGGCGGAGTTCTCCGCCGGGGCCCCGCCGCACCGTCCGGACCTCGCGGGTCCGGGTCCGGTCAGGCGCCGTACTCGTCCAGCGGCGGGCAGGAGCAGACCAGGTTGCGGTCGCCGTACGCGCCGTCGATCCGGCTCACCGGCGGCCAGTACTTGTCCGCCGGGTTCACGCCCGCCGGGAAGACGGCCTCCTGCCGCGTGTAGCCGTGCGCCCAGTCGCCGGCCAGCGTGGCGGCGGTGTGCGGAGCGTTGCGCAGCGGGTTGTCGTCGGCCGCCCACTCGCCCGAGCCGACCTTGTCGATCTCGGCGCGGATGGTGATCATCGCGTCGCAGAAGCGGTCGATCTCGTGCAGGTCCTCGGACTCGGTCGGCTCGATCATCAGCGTGCCGGCCACCGGGAAGGACATCGTCGGCGCGTGGAAGCCGTAGTCGATCAGGCGCTTGGCGATGTCGTCCACCGTCACGCCCGTCTCCTTGGTCAGCGGGCGCAGGTCGATGATGCACTCGTGGGCGACCAGCCCGCCCGGCCCGGTGTAGAGCACCGGGAAGTGCGGCGACAGGCGCTTGGCGATGTAGTTGGCGTTCAGCACCGCGACCTGGGTGGCGTGCTTGAGGCCCTCGCCGCCCATCAGCCGGACGTACGCCCAGGAGATCGGCAGGATGGCCGCCGAGCCCCACGGCGCGGCCGAGATCGGGCCCACGCCGGTGGCCGGGCCGGCCTCCTCCTGGAGCGGGTGGTTCGGCAGGTACGGCGCCAGGTGGGCGCGCACCGCGACCGGGCCGACGCCCGGGCCGCCGCCGCCGTGCGGGATGCAGAAGGTCTTGTGCAGGTTCAGGTGCGAGACGTCCGCGCCGAACTTGCCCGGCTTGGCGAGGCCGACCAGGGCGTTCAGGTTGGCACCGTCCACGTAGACCTGGCCGCCGGCCTCGTGCACCAGGGCGCAGATGTCGGTGATCCGGGTCTCGTACACGCCGTGGGTGGACGGGTAGGTGACCATCAGCACGGCGAGGTTGTCGCGGTGCTGCTCGATCTTGGCCTTCAGGTCCTCGACGTCCACGTCGCCGTCGACCAGGGTCTTCACCACGACCACGCGCATGCCCGCCATCACCGCGGAGGCGGCGTTGGTGCCGTGCGCCGAGGACGGGATCAGGCAGACGTCGCGCTGGGTGTCGCCGTTGGCGTGGTGGTAGGCGCGCACGGCCAGCAGGCCGGCCAGCTCGCCCTGGGAGCCCGCGTTCGGCTGGATGGACACGGCGTCGTAGCCGGTCACCTCGACGAGCTGCTGCTCCAGCTGGCGGATCAGGGTCAGGTAGCCCTGGGCCTGGTCGATCGGCGCGAAGGGGTGCAGCTGGCCGAACTCCGGCCAGGTCACCGCCTCCATCTCGGTGGTCGCGTTGAGCTTCATGGTGCAGGAGCCCAGCGGGATCATGCCGCGGTCCAGCGCGTAGTCCCGGTCCGACAGGCGGCGCAGGTAGCGCAGCATGGCGGTCTCCGAGCGGTGGCTGTGGAAGACAGGGTGGGTCAGGTACTCGTCCTCGCGCAGCAGCCCGGCGGGCAGCGCCTCGGCGGCCTCGGCGACCTCGACGGCGGGGACGCCGAACGCGGCCCAGACGCCGGCCAGGTGCTCGCGGGTGGTGGTCTCGTCGGTGGAGACGGAGATCCGGTCCTCGCCGTCCTGGTGGACGTTGATGCCGTTGGCGCGGGCGGCGGCGGCGATCTCGGCGGCGCGGCCCGGGACGACGGCGGTGACGGTGTCGAAGAACTCGCCGTGCAGCAGCTCGACGCCGCCGGCCCGCAGGCCCTCGGCGAGGGCGGCGGCGTAGCGGTGGGTGCGGCGGGCGATGTCGGCCAGGCCGTCCGGACCGTGGTACACGGCGTACATCGAGGCCATCACGGCGAGCAGCACCTGGGCGGTGCAGATGTTGCTGGTGGCCTTCTCGCGGCGGATGTGCTGCTCGCGGGTCTGGAGCGCCAGGCGGTAGGCGCGGTTGCCGTCGGCGTCGACGGAGACGCCGACGAGCCGGCCGGGCAGCGAGCGGGCGTACTCGGCGCGCACCGCCAGGTAGCCGGCGTGCGGGCCGCCGAAGCCCATCGGCACGCCGAAGCGCTGCGAGGTGCCGCAGGCGATGTCGGCGCCCAGCGAGCCGGGGGACTTGAGCAGGGTCAGCGCGAGCAGGTCGGCGGCGACGGCGACGACCGCGCCGAGGCCGTGCGCCTGCTCGATCACCGGGGCGAGGTCGCGGACCACGCCGGTGGCGCCCGGGTACTGGAGCAGCACGCCGAAGACGCCGCGCTCGGCGACCTCGGCCGGGATGCCCTCGGACAGGTCGGCGACGACGACCTCGACACCGGTCGGCACGGCGCGGGTGTTGATCACCGCGATGGTCTGCGGCAGGGTCTCGGCGTCGACCAGGAAGACGCCGCCCTTGACCTTGGTGACGCGGCGGGCCAGCGCCATCGCCTCGGCGGCCGCGGTGCCCTCGTCCAGCAGCGAGGAGCCGGAGGTGGGCAGGCCGGTCAGGTCGGAGACGAGGGTCTGGAAGTTGAGCAGCGCCTCCAGGCGGCCCTGCGAGATCTCGGGCTGGTACGGGGTGTAGGCGGTGTACCAGGCCGGGTTCTCCATGACGTTGCGCAGGATCACCGGCGGGGTGAAGGTGCCGTAGTAGCCCAGGCCGATCATCGGCTGGAGCACCTGGTTGCGGCCGGCCAGCTCGCGCAGCTCGGCGAGGACCTGGGCCTCGGTCCGGCCCGCGGGCAGGTCCAGGGCGGTGATGGAGCGGATCGCCTCGGGCACCGCGGTGGCGGCGAGCTCGTCCAGCGAGCCGTAGCCGACGGACGCCAGCATCTTCTCCTGCGCGGCGGCGTCGGGGCCGATGTGGCGGTTCTCGAAGGGGCTGGCCAGCTCAAGCTCGGTGAGGGTCGAGGCGCCGGTGGGGCGTCCCGCGTTCGGCTGGGCGTTCATGGTGGTCGAGGCCTCCTGGTCACGGACCGGCGGGGGTCCGCACGCCGACCGGTCCCGCCGCTGCGGGCAGCGGACGGGCCTGGGCGGGGCGGACCCGACAGGCCTCCCCCTCTGTCATCGGGACCTGAGAGCTTCACCCGCACGGGGCGCTGTGGGCGCTCCGCCGGCTTGCACCGTCGGTGAGGGTGGTGCTCGCCGGCTTCCGTGCCGGCGCTCCTGCCCTGCTTTCCAGAGTGACCTACCCCACACGGTACGGATGCCTGAGAGATTCCGGGGAGGAGTTGCTCCTTCGGCGCTCCGACCAGCGGTTTTCGCAGTCGGAGACTCTCCCGAGCGGGCTCTGCGGTCGCCGCCCAGGGTACCAGCGGGAGGCCTCCCGATCACGGGTGCGTCGGGCCGCTCCGGGTCTACGCGCGTCCCCCGTACGGTCCTGTACGCCGCCCGTCCGGCGCACTCCCGGTCGCGCACGTCCGATTCGTGCCCTTTGGTGTGAAGTGGCGGATCGGGACAGGTGCTCCCGTCGCCTTTCTGCGGTTCCGCAAGCTCAGCGCACGGGAGGAAAGAGTGCAGACCGACATCGACCCCCGGGACCTCATCGGTCACAAGGCCGTCGACCGCAACGGAGACAAGATCGGCACGGTCGACGAGGTCTACCTGGACGACGCCACCGGCCGTCCCGAGTGGGCCGCGGTCCGGACCGGCATCTTCGGCCGGGACGCCTTCGTCCCGCTGACCACGAGCGAGTTCGCGGGCGACGAACTCCGCGTGCCGTACGACAAGTCCCTGGTGAAGGAGTCGCCGGACTTCGGCGTCGGCCAGCACCTCTCCCCCGCCCAGGAGCTCCAGCTGTACCGCTACTACGGACTCGACACCCCGGCGGACGGCCGCCCGAGCGGCGACAACGGGAGCCGGCCCCAGCAGTCCGACCTCGACTTCGGCACCACGGCGGCGGCCGCCGGCACGACGACGGCCGCCGCGGCGCCGGCCAAGCCGCCCACCTTCCACACCCCGGAGCGCCCCGCCGAGCCCGCCCCGGCCAGGGCCGCCGCGGCGGCGTCCGACCCCACCAGGACCGCCGCGGAGGACGAATTGCGGCCCCGCGGCTTCGCCTCCGCGAGCACGGCCTCCCCGGCCGCCTCCACCGCCCCTCCCGCACCCGCCGCCCCCTTCACCCCCACCGCGGAGCCGAAGCAGCAGGCGCAGCCCGCCCCCGTCCCGACGGCGGCCACCGGCGGCACCCGCCCCGCCCCCGTCGGCGCCGCCCCGTCCGCCCCCGGCGGCCCGGTCGAGATCACCTGCCGCGAGGAGCGGCTGGAGATCACCACCGAGTGGCACACCCTCGGCACCGCGAAGCTGCGCAAGTACGTGACGGCCGAACAGGTCGAGCGCCGCATCCCGGTGGTCCGCGAGCGGGTCCGGGTCGAGCGGACACCGGTGAGCGACGCCGAGCGCGCCTCGCTCACCGAGAAGGAGATCGCCGAGGCCGTCGAGGAGGTCACTCTCCGTGAGGAGCGCGCGGTGGTGCGCAAGTACCTCGCGCCCGTCGAGCGGGTCCGGCTGGTCGTCGAGCGGTACACGACGGAGGAGGTCGTCCGACAGGAACTCCGCCGCGAGCAGGTCGAGGTGCACGACTCCACCGCCGCCCAGCACGTCCGCACCCCGTCCGCGACGGGCGGCTCCGCGACCGGTTCCGTGACCGGCTCCGCCGCCGATCCGGCCCGGTCGGCGGCGGTGCGGCCACTGGTCTGACCGCACTCGCACCGAGGGCCCCGGGCACCGTCCGGGGCCCTACCCGTGCCCGCCGCCCCCTTGGCGCGTACCCGACCGTTCGTCTTTGCCAAAGCTTAACCGCTCGATATTTGACACTCTGAAGTATCCCCGGGCACAGTTACTTCAGTTCATTCACTATGTACGGGAGGAAGCAACCGTGAGTGAGGCACCACAGCCCACCACCGCGGCCGAGAAGCAGAGCAGCGCCCGGGTCCTGCCGGCCCTCATCCTGGCGATGCTGTCGTTCAGCGTGGTGCAGACCGCGGTCGTCCCGATCCTGCCCTCGCTGGCCAGGGAACTGGACGTCTCCGTCTCCAGCATCACCTGGCTGATGACCGCCAACCTGCTCTCCGCAGCCGTGCTGACTCCCCTCCTGGGCCGCTTCGGCGACCTCCGGGGCCGCAAGCCGATGCTGCTGATCTCGCTGGCCGGCCTGGTCGCCGGCTCGGCGCTGGCGGTCAGCACCCACTCCTTCACCTGGCTGGTGGTCGCCCGCGTCCTCCAGGGCGCCGGCGGTGGCGTCTTGCCGCTGGCCATCAGCATCGTCCGCGACGAGCTGCCCAGGCAGAAGGTCACCGGCGGCGTCGCCGCCATCAGCGCCTCGATGGGCGTCGGCTCCGGCCTCGGCCTGGTCGCCACCGGCCTGCTGCTGGAGCACTGGAACTACAAGTCGATCTTCTGGATGGGCCTGGTCTTCGGCCTGATCGCGGTCGCCCTGGTCGCCTTCCGCGTCCCGGCCGACCCGGTCACCGACAAGGAGGGCGGCGCCGACCCGCTGGGCGCCCTCACCCTGGCCGGCTGGCTCTCCGCCCTGCTGGTCGCGGTCAGCCAGGGCAACCACTGGGGCTGGACCTCCAACAAGACGCTCGGCCTGTTCGCCGTCGCCGCCGTGGTCGCCCTGGTCTGGGGGATCATCGAGACCAAGGTCGCGCACCCGCTGGTGGACATGAAGATGATGGCCCGTCCGGCCGTCGCCTTCACCAACGTGGCCGGCCTGCTCATCGGCTTCGGCATGTACGGCTCCTTCATGGTCATCAGCAACTTCGCCCAGACCCCGGAGAAGCTCACCCACTACGGCTTCACCGCCAGCGTGCTGCACGCCGGCCTGCTGCTCCTGCCGTCCGCGATCGGCTCGATGGTCGCCGCCCCGGTCGGCGCCCTGCTGATCGCCCGCCGCGGCCCGCGCCTGCCGCTGGTCCTCGGCGGCGTGCTCGGCGCCGTCGCGATGGCCTACCTGGCCGTGCGCCACGGGCACGAGGGCGACATCTACACCGCTTCGGCGATCTTCGGCCTCGGCGTCGGCCTCGCCTTCGCCGCGATGCCCGCCTTCATCAACGGCGCCGTCCCGGTCGAGCAGAGCGGCATCGCCAACGGCATGAACTCCGTGCTGCGCACCGTCGGCGGCGCGATCGGCACCGCCGTCATGGCCGCCATCCTGACCGGCGACACCATGAAGCTGCCGCCGCAGATCCCGCTCTCCCTGCCCACCCTGGACGCGTACAAGCACGCGTTCTGGACCGCGGCCGTCGTCTGCGTCGTCGCCGGCGTCGTCCCGTTCCTGATCCGCGGCAACGCCGCGGCCGCCGCGCCCGCCGTCCTCGGCGGCTCGGCCCGGCAGGACTCCAGCCCCGAGCTGGCCAAGACCGACGTCTGACGAGGCGTCCGGCCCCGCGCTCCGGGACAGGGCGCGGGGCCCCGGCCCCCGTACGTCGTGAGGGCATCGCGCACGCACGGGGTCCGGCACGGTGATCGGCCCCACCCGGTACTCCCCCACCGGGTGGGGCCGCTTCGCGTCTCAGGCCCCCTTCTCCGACGGCCCGCCCTCCCCCGGCAGCCTGTCCGCCTCCGGTCCGTCCTCCCCGCGGCGCAGCGGCAGCGGCCGGGACGGCTCGAGCGCCGGGTCGTCCACCGCGAAGGTCCGCACCCGCCCCGGGCCGCTCCACGGCGTCTCGAACCGTACGGTGACCCTCCCGACGCCGCTGCCCTGCACCCAGCCCGGCCCGTACTCCTCGTGCCGGACGTCCTGCCCGGGCATCCAGCGCCGCACCGGGACGGCCTCCGGCTTCTCCTCCGCCTCCTCGGCCTCGGCCGCCGCCTCCGCCAGCTCCGCGGCCTCCTCCCTCAGCGCCTGGGCGAAGAGGTCCTCCTGGGTGTAGTCGGCGAGTTGGGCCACGCCCACGCCGAGCAGCCGCACCCCGCCGGTGATGTCGACCTGGTCGGCCAGCCGACGCGCGGTCGCCGTGATCACCGCCTCGTCGTCGGTGGGCCCGCCGAGCGTCTCCGAGCGGGTCAGCGTCGAGAAGTCGAACCGCCGGACCTTGAGCACCACCGTCCGCCCCGAGCGCCCGGCCGCCCTCAGCCGCCGGACGCACCGGCCCGCCAGCGCCTCCACCTCGCGCAGCACCCGGTCCCGGTCGGCCAGGTCCACCTCGTAGGTGTCCTCCACCGACACGGACTTGGCGTCCTGGTCGGCGACCACCGGCCGCTCGTCCAGCCCGGTGGACATCTGGAAGATGCCGGCCCCGTGCGCCCGCCCGACCAGCTGCACCAGCTCCGCCTCCCCCGCGTCCGCGAGGTCGGCGACGGTGTTCAGCCCGGCCCGGCGCAGCACCTGCTCGGTGGCCGGCCCGATCCCGGGCAGCGCCCGCACCGGCATCGGGCCGAGCACGGCCCGCTCCTGCCCCGGCTCGATTATGACCAGCCCGTCCGGCTTCGCCTGCTCGGAGGCGATCTTCGCCATCAGCTTGGACCCGGCCGCGCCGACCGAGCCGGTCAGCCCCGTCAGCCGCTGGATGTCGGCCCGCAGGTCCTCCGCCAGCGCGAGTACCAGCCGCTCGCCGGTGTCGTGGTCCGCCGCCAGCAGCGCCGGCCCGTACGGGCCCGCCTCCAGGTCCACGAAGGCCTCGTCCAGGCTGAGCGGCTGCACCAGCGGGGACAGCTGCCGCAGCAGCCCCATCACGATCTCGCTGTTCTGCCGGTAGGCCTCGAACCGCCCCGACAGGAAGGCCGCGTTGGGGCAGAGCCGGCGCGCCTGCGCCATCGGCATCGCCGAGTGCACCCCGAACCTGCGCGCCTCGTACGAGGCCGTGGAGACCACCCCGCGCCCGCCGAGCCCGCCGACGATCACCGGCTTGCCGCGCAGGCTGGGCTTGGCCGCCTGCTCCACCGCCGCGAAGAAGGCGTCCATGTCGAGGTGGATGATGCTCGGCAGAGATCGCACCCGCCGATCATCGCCCACGGGTCCGACAGCGGGTGCGAACCCGGCCGGTCGGCCCGCCCGGCCGCCCGGCCGCGGCTACTCCCGGGCAGCCGCCGCCAGCGCCTTCGGGATGCCGTCCTCCCGGGGCCCGAGGAACACCGGGTCCGGCCGCAGCCAGGCGTTGACGGCCGCCTTGCCCGCCCCGGCGACCTCCCGCAGCCCGCCGTACAGCCAGGTCGCGTCGTGCAGCTCCGGCACCCCGACCGCGTACGAGCGGATGCCCGCCGCCTCGCACAGTGCCAGCGCCCGGCGGACGTGGAAGTCCTGGCTGACCAGCACCGCGTGGTCCACCCCGAAGATCCGCCGCGCCCGGGTGCAGGAGTCCCAGGTGTCGAAGCCCGCGTAGTCCCGCACCACCCGCTCCGCGGGCACCCCGTGCCCGGTCAGGTAGTCGTACATCGCGTCGGGCTCGGAGTACTCGACCCGCCCGTTGTCCCCGGTCACCAGGATCGCCTGCACCTTCCCCTCCCGGTACAGGTCCGCCGCCGCGACCAACCGGTGCTCCAGGTACGGCGAGGGCCTGCCCTGGTCCAGCCCGGCGCCGAAGACGACGGCGACCGGCGCGGCGGGCGCGCTCTCCACGGTGCCGACCCGGTCCCCCGCGGAGGTCCACACCCAGGCGCTCGGCGCCAGCGCCAGCGCGCAGAGCACCGTCCCGGCCTGGAACACCCTGCGCTGCGTGCGGCGCTGCCGCAGCCGCGTCGCGAACAGCCCGGCCCTGCGCCGCAGCAGCCCCGATATCCCGGTGCCGACTCCCACGTGCCCTCCCTCGATCAGGTCAACCGGGGAACACGACGGGGCCGCGGGTCCGAACGGTTCCCCGTCCGGGCCCGCGGCCCCGTGGTACGTCCGCTCAGACGGCCCGGTGGCGCCGCTGGGCCAGCTCGTCGGCCGGGTCGTGCCCGACCAGCGTCTCGCCGGTGTCGGTGCGCTCGGCGTGCAGCCGCCCGAGGGTGAGCTCCAGCTCCTGCCAGACCGCTCCGACGGCGATGCCGAAGACCCCCTGGCCGCCCTTCAACAGGTCCACCACCTGCTGCGCCGTGGTGCACTCGTACACCGTCGCGCCGTCGCACATCAGCGTCAGCCCGGCCAGGTCGGACTGCTCGGCCGCCTGGAGGTGGGCGACCGCCACCCGGATGTTCTGGAGCGAGACGCCCGCGTCCAGGAGCCGCTTCACGATCTTCAGCAGCAGGATGTCGCGGAAGCTGTAGAGCCGCTGGCTGGTCGACGGGTAGGCGGTGCGGACGCTGGGCTCCAGCAGGCCGGTGCGGGCCCAGTAGTCCAGCTGGCGGTAGGTGATGCCGGCCGCCGCGCAGGCCGTCGGGCCGCGGAAGCCCAGCAGGTCGGACGTCGGGGCCAGCCGTTCGATGGCCGGCTGGCCCGGCTGGACGGCCGGGAACCTGCCGACTCTGGGGAGGTCCGTGACGGTGCGGGCGGCGCGCGGCATGTGCACGGCGCACCGGCCTCCCACGGCCGCGTCATCGCCGGTGCTGCTCATGCCTGCCTCCGTCCACTTGTGCTGCGGGCAACCCGACTGCGGGCATCGGCCACCCGGACAGCCACTCCTGACGGTAGGCAGTCCCCTATGACCCGTCAACGATCGCCACGCCGGGCCAGACAAACCACATCACTCAGGAGAGTGGTTTTTCGTGCCCCTAGTGTGGGTAGGTCGACGGATTTTGGCAAAACGGTGGGCCAGAAGGCCCACACGGTCCGGTCCCGCTACTGCGGGCCGCTGCCCCCGAAGTCCTCCGGCGACACCTGGTCGAGGAACTCGCGGAACTTCTCGACCTCGTCCTCCTGCTCGTCCGGGATCGCGATGCCCGCCTCGGCGAGCACCTCCTCGCTCCCGTAGATCGGCGTGCCGGTGCGCAGGGCCAGCGCTATGGCGTCGGACGGCCGGGCGCTCACCTCGACCCCGCCGGAGAACACCAGCTCGGCGTAGAACACGCCCTCCCGCAGGTCGGTGATCCGGACCTCGGTGAGCTGCTGGCCGAGCGCCTCCAGGACGTCCTTGAAGAGGTCGTGCGTCAGCGGGCGCACCGGCGTCATGCCCTGCTGGGCGAAGGCGATCGCGGTCGCCTCGCCGGGGCCGATCCAGATCGGCAGGTAGCGGTCTCCCCCGACCTCCCGCAGCAGCACGATCGGCTGGTTGGAAGGCATCTCCACTCGGACACCCACGACGTCGAGCTCATTCACACACGCAACCCTATGGCTCCGCTCCCGGATATGAAAGCGCAGCGCCGACGCCGCTGGTCAGCGCGGTGCAGCCGGCGCCGCCGGGGCGGCGCGAGCGCTACCCGCGCGCCCGCAGCCCGGCCTGGACCATCGCCGCGTGCAGCCGGACGGACAGCGTCGCCAGCTCCCGGGCGGTGGCCTCCGCGTGCGCCCTGGTCTGCGGGTTGCGGTGCCGGCGCAACGGCGCCACCACCTGCTCCACCAGCGCGATCTCGCGGTCCGCGGCGGCCTTCATGGCACGCAGGTGCCGGGGCTCCAGCCCGTACCGGCCGAGCTCCGCGACCAGCCGGGCCACCTGGAGCGCCTCGCCGTCGTAGCCGCCGTCCGGGCCCGGGGCGACCAGCCCGTAGGCCTCCCACTCGGCCAGCTCCGCCTCCCCGGCGTCGGCCGCCGCCAGCAGCTCGGCGCGCCCCAGCCGCACGCCGGCGGGCACCTCGCCGCCGGCCACCAGCTCCCGGTCCGCCTCCTCCAGCGGCCCGGGCCGGGTGTCGGCGGCGGAGGGCAGCGCCGGCGGGCTCTCGCCGCGCTCGATGGCGTCCAGGTGCTCCCGGATCACCCGCAGCGGCAGGTAGTGGTCCCGCTGCATGCGCAGGACGTAGGCCAGCCGCTCGACGTCGGCCGGGCTGAACTTGCGGTACCCCGAGGGCGTGCGCTGCGGCTCGACCAGCCCCTCCGCCTCCAGGAAGCGGATCTTGGAGATGGTGACCTCGGGGAAGTCGTCGCGCAGGAAGGCCAGCACCGCGCCGATGCTCAGCAGCTCGTCGCCGCCGCGCCGGCGGCCGGCGGACCGCTCGGCCCGGACCGGCTGCCGCGGGCCCGCGACCACCCCGCGTCCGCCGCGGTCCGCCTGCGGACCGGACGGGGTTGGGGTGGCCGCCCCGAGAGAAGAGGAAGGGGTATTCGTATTCACTCGGGCTCCCGCCGACGTCGTTTTCAGTACCCCCGGTTGTGGCCGGCGAAGAACACCAGCCGGTACTTCCCGATCTGCACCTCGTCGCCGTTGTTCAGCGCCACCTCGTCGATCCGCTCGCGGTTCACGTAGGTGCCGTTGAGGCTGCCGACGTCCGCGACGCTGAAGCCGGCCGGGGTGCGGCGGAACTCCACGTGGCGGCGCGAGACCGTGACGTCGTCGAGGAAGATGTCACCCTGCGGGTGGCGCCCCGCCGTGGTGACGTCCGAGTCCAGCAGGAAGCGGCTGCCGGAGTTGGGGCCGCGCTGCACGATCAGCAGGGCCGAGCCCGGCGGCAGCGCGTCGATCGCCGACAGCACCTCGGCCGACAGGGCCGGCGTGGCCCCGGTGCCGGTCGTGGTGGTGGGGTCGTACGACTCCAGGCCGGAGATGGAGATGGTCGACGTGGTCTCCGCCGCCCCCTCCGGGAGCAGGCCGCCGCGCAGCGCCGTGCCGCAGTTGGAACAGAACCGGGCCGAGGCCGGGTTCCGGTTGCCGCACCTGGGGCACGGAGTGGGGCCAGCCATGTTCACAGCCTCCTGGCGCGGCACACCCGACGGGTTGTGCCCGGCGTACGGATCCGGGGCAAACCCTCCACCAGAGGTTGAGGGTCCTGCCGGGAAACCTATGCGCGGCTCGCCGGAAGGGTCAACCGACGCGCCGTAGCCCGCCGGATTCCCCGCGTACTGGGCGGCGCCGCCGTCCCGGTACAGCTGCTGACCCGCGTACGGCGCGGCCTCGGGGGCCGGACGCATGCCCGGCACCGCCGGCTCGTCCTCCGGTCGGCGGTGACGCGCGGTGGGCGCCTCGACGGCGGCCGCGTCACGGCCCTTGTTACGACCGAACAACTTCGAGAAGAAACTCACGGGCGAATCCCCTTGCGTGTGACAGACCCGCCCGCGGGGCAGGGTGAGAACCTCGGACATGCTGCGCGCCCGGTCCTTGCGACCCGGGCCCGCCGGAGTGGTACTCCGTCGGTTGGTACTGCGTTTGCTGCTCCGGAGCGTACCGGTGCGAACCAGTCTCGCCCACCGGCCGGCGGCTCCCCGCAGCGGGTGCCGCCCTCCCCTGACGGGCCGTTCGCCGGGCGCCCCGTCACTTCTGGGCCGGCTTGGCGTACTGCGGCGACTTCGGGTCCACCAGGGCGTCGACGACCACCTTCTGCTGCGGGGCGATCGTCGCCCGCGCCTGGTGGCTCTCCAGCGTGCGGACGACACCCCCAGGGATGTTCAGCGCGGGCGTCAGGTCCTGCGGGTTCCCCACGACCGTGAAGCGGTAGGGCTGGGAGACCTTCTTCCCGTCGATCTGCACCCCACCGGCCGACAGGTCGGTGAAGTAGGTGTTGACCACCACGCGCACATCGTTGATCTGAATCGCCTCCGCCCCTGCCGCTCGAAGTTCTTGCAGGGTGTCCAGCAGCATATCTGCCTTCACCTGCCCTTGGGGATCATCGACCGTGAGTACGATGCCCGGACCAGTGGCTTTGACGGTACCGGCGAGCACGCCGAGCTCCGTCACCTTCTTCCTGGTCTGCTCCTGGGCCTCCTTGGCCTGGTTGGAGCTGTTCTCCAGCTTCGCCAGGGACTGCTCCAGCTCCGCCTTCTCCTGCTGGAGGCGCTGCTGGCGGCTGTCCAGTTCGTCGAGGATCCGGACCAGGTCCTCCTGGCGGGCGCCGCGCAGCTGGCTGTGGTGGTCGTTGGTCGACCGCACCTGGATCGCCAGCCCCAGCCCGAGCGAGAACAGCAGCAGTGCCACCACCAGCTGCCCGCGCGACAGCCGCGGCGGCCAGAGGGCGGCCTTCAGGCGTCGGCGGCCGGCGCTGCGGTCGGCAGCGGGCGCGGGCTCCGCCTCGGGTACGGGCTCGGCGGCGGGCTCCGGTTCCGGCTCGGCCTCGGGCCCCGTACCGGGCCGCGGCCCGCCCGCGGGCGCCGGCTCGGCCACCTTGGTGAGCCGCAGCGTCGGCTCGACCACCGGAGCGGCCCCAAGCTCAGGCTCGGCGTCGGACTCCGCCTCCGGGGGCGCCGGGGCGTCCTCGCCCCGCGGCGCCTTCCCGGCCGTCCCGGCGGCCTCGGCCACCTCGGCGTCGTCCGCCCGTCCGACCTCCTCGTCCGGCTCCGCGCCCGGGGCGTCCACGGACCGCTCGACGGGCTTCTCCGCGGGCTTCGCGATCGGCTCCCCGACCGGCTTCGCCGCCGCCCGAACCTCCTCCGCCGCCGGCTCGCGGCCCGGCTCAGGCACGGAAGACATGACGCCGGATCGCGGCCGCGTTGGAGAAGATGCGGATGCCGAGGACGACGACCACACCGGTGGACAGCTGGGAGCCGACGCCCAGCTGGTCGCCGAGGAAGACGATCAGGGCCGCGACCACCACGTTCGACAGGAACGAGACGATGAACACCTTGTCGTTGAAGATCCCGTCGAGCATCGCCCGGACACCGCCGAACACCGCGTCCAGCGCCGCCACCACCGCGATCGGCAGGTAGGGCACCACGGCGTCCGGCACCTCGGGTTGGACGAAGAGGCCGACGACCACCCCGATCACAAGACCCAGTACGGCAATCACGGTCTGGCTGCTCCTGTCCCTGTCGTGGTCTTGGTGGCTCCGCCCGACGGACGCCGTTTGGAAGCGGAAGGGGTGCTGGGCGCGGTGGAGGAGGCGGAGGCGGAAGGCGAGGCCGACGGGGAGACGGACGCACCGGGGCCCTCCGGGGTTCCGGCGCCCGCCGACGGCGTTGCGCCCGGGGCGGCCGTCGCCGTGGGCGAGGCCTCGGGCGTCACCGGCTGGGCGGTCCGCAGCGTCACCCCGACGGCCGCCGGCAGGGTGAGGCTCTTCTGCACGGAGAGCGTCGACTTGATGCCGTACTGCTCCTGGAGCAGCCGCAGGTACTGCCCCGCCATGTCCTTCTCGAAGGTGCCGAGGAGCTTCGAGCCGTCCCCGATCGCCTGGATGCCGTACGGCGGCACCAGCGGCCGGTTGTCCACCAGCACGGCCTCGCCGGCGGCGCGGATCGCGGACAGCGCGGTCAGCCGCTGGCCGTTGATCGCGATCGCCTCGGCCCCGGCTCCCCAGAGGCCGTTCACCACCAGTTGCAGGTCGCGGTCCCGCAGCCGGCCGCTGTTGGAGAAGCCCTGCCCGGCCCGCGGGTCGACGTTCCCGCCGAGCCCGGTGCCCGCGGCGTCCTCCAGGACCAGCTTCAGGCCCGGCCCGGTGACCTGCCCCAGACCGACCGCTCCGCTCACCTCGCCGGGATCGGCGTCCCCCGAGGCCAGCGCCTGCTGCTGGGTGCTGTCGACCTTGAGCCGCAGCTCCTGGACCTGCTTCTGGAGGTGGTCGGCGGAGGTGTTGCTGTCGTTGATCCGGTGGATCAGCGCGTCCCGCTCCTTGGCCAGCGAGGGCTCGGCCTTGTGCGCGTTCACCGCACCCACCGTCACCACCGCGCCGACCAGCGCCAGCCCGGCACCGAGCGTGAGCAGCCCCGGCAGGGTGCCGGGTATCCGGCTGTCGCGGGCGCCGCCGCGCGCGGCGGCGGCCTCCGCGTAGCCCTCGTCGAGGCTGTGGTCCATCACGTTGGTCAGCAGGGACATCGAGGCGTCCGGACGGTTGTACCGTCCGTTCGGGGCACTCGGCGTCGGCGTCGCTGGCATGGAGACCATCGTCCCACGTCGCCGAAGGGGCCTGTGCACGGCCCCTGAGCTGCACACCCGCTGCACACATGACGGAACGTGACGGAATGTTCCGAATGATGCGAAAACGGACGGCGGGGCGCGCGGACGACACCGCGCGCCCCGCCGTTCGAGGCAGTTCCGGTCGTGCTCAGTCCCGCAGGGTCAGCGTCACCGCCCGGCTCCGTCGACCACGGCCGCCCACTCGTCCAGCAGCGCCTCGGTGGCCTCGTCGTCGGGGCCCTCCGCCCACAGGTGGGTGACCGCCTCGGCCGGGTCCGGCAGCACCAGCGTCCAGCGCCCGTCCGCCTCGACCACCCGCACGCCGTCGGTGGTGTCCAGCCGACGGCTGCCGGCCGCCTCCACCACCGAGCGCATCACCATGCCCTTGGCCGCCCACGGCGTCGCGATGTCCCGGCGCCGGATGTGCGCCTGCGGGATCCGCGCGTCGATCTGGCTCAGCGTGAGCTGGGTCCGCGCCACCAGGCCGACCAGCCGGACGAAGGCCGCGGCGCCGTCCAGCACCCCGCTGAACTCGGGCACCACGAAGCCGCCGCGCCCGTCCCCGCCGAACACCGTGCCCTCGGCGGAGGCCGCCTTCGCGAGGTCGTCCGGCGTCGTCGTGGTCCAGATCACCTGGGTGCCGTGGTAGGCGGCGACCTGTTCGGCGATCCGGGTGGTGGTCACCGGCAGTGCCACCTGACCGCTGCGCCGCTCGGCGGCGACCAGGTCCAGCAGCACCAGCAGCGCCCGGTCGTCGTCGATCACCCGGCCGAGCTCGTCCACGAAGGCGACGCGCTCGCCGACCGGGTCGAACCGCACCCCGAAGGCCGCCCGTGAGGAGGCCACCAGCTCGCCGAGCCTGGCCAGCCCGGCCCGGCGCGTCTCCGCGTCCTCGGTCGGCCGGGCCTCGTCCAGCCCGCTGGAGACGGTCAGCGCCTCCACCCCGAGCCGGCCGAGGATGCTCGGCAGGACGAGGCCCGCGCTGCCGTGCGCGGTGTCCACGACCACCTTCAGCCCGGCCTCCCGGACTCCGGTGGTGTCCACCGTCCGCAGCAGGTTGCCCGCGTAGGAGTCGAAGACGCTGGACGGGAAGGTCAGGTCCCCGATCTCACCGGGGAAGGCCCGGCGGTACTCCTGGCGCGCGTAGACGCGGTCGAGCTTGCGCTGGCCGGCCTGGGAGAGGTCCGCCCCGCGCTCGTCGAAGAACAGGATGTCCAGCGAGTCCGGCACGCCCGGCGTGGTCCGCAGGAAGATCCCGCCCGCGCTCCCCCGCGCCGTGTGCTGCCGGGCCACCGGCATGGGCACGTTCTCCAGGTCACGGACGTCGATCGCCGAGGTCTGGAGCGCCGAGATCATCGCCCGTTTGAGTGCACGCGCACCGCGTGAGTGGTCACGCGCGATGGTGACGGTGGCGCCCTTCTTCAGCGTCGTCGCGTACGCCCCCGCCAGCCGTACCGCCAGCTCCGGGGTGATCTCGACGTTCAGGACGCCCGAGACGCCGCGCGCGCCGAACAGGTGCTCCTGGCCGCGCGACTCCCAGATCACCGAGGTGTTGACGACGGCGCCGGCCTCGATGGTCTTGAAGGGGTAGACCCGGACGTTCGCCCCGATGATCGACTCCTCGCCGACCAGGCACTCGTCCCCGATCACCGCGCCGTCCTCGACCCGCGCGGCGCGCATCACGTCGGTGTTCTTGCCGACCACGCAGCCCCGCAGGTTGCTCTGCGGCCCGACGTACACGTTGTCGTGCACCACCGCCTTGTGCAGGAAGGCTCCGCGCTTGACGACCACGTTGCTGCCGAGCACGGTGTGCTCGCGGAGCTCGACGCCGGCCTCGACCTTGGCGTAGTCGCCGATGTACAGCGGCCCGCGCAGCACCGCGTCCGGGTCCACCTCGGCGCCCTCCGCGACCCAGACCCCCGGGGAGATCTCGAAGCCGTCGAGCTCGACGTCGACCTTGCCCTCCAGGACGTCCGCCTGGGCCTTGCCGTAGCTCTCGTGGGTGCCCACGTCCTCCCAGTAGCCCTCGGCGACGTACCCGTAGACCCGCTTGCCCTCCTTCAACAGCTGGGGGAAGACGTCACTCGACCAGTCGACGGACTCGCCCGCCGCCACGTAGTCGAAGACCTCGGGCTCCATCACGTAGATACCGGTGTTGACCGTGTCCGAGAAGACCTGTCCCCAGGTCGGCTTCTCCAGGAACCGCTCGACCCTTCCCTCCTCGTCCGTGATCGTGATGCCGAACTCCAGGGGATTCGGCACCCTCGTGAGACAGACGGTGACCAGAGCGTTCTTGCTGCGGTGAAAGTCGATCAATTCCGAGAGATTGAAGTCGGTCAGCGCGTCACCGGAGATCACCAGAAAGGAATCGTCCTTGAGCGCGTCCTCGGCGTTCTTGACACTCCCCGCAGTGCCCAGTGGCGTCTCCTCGTGGGCATAGGTCAGGTGCATGCCCAGCTCTTCGCCGTCGCCGAAATAGTTCTTGACCAGTGAGGCCAGGAACTGCACGGTGACGACGGTGTCGGAGAGGCCGTGCCGCTTCAGCAGCCGAAGCACGTGCTCCATGATCGGCCTATTGGCGACCGGAAGCAGCGGCTTCGGCATGCTGGAGGTCATCGGGCGGAGACGGGTGCCCTCGCCCCCTGCCATTACAACGGCTTTCATTACGGGTGCGTCCTCCTTCGCGGTGGTGGACCAGCACGGTCCATCAAAGCGTTCCAGAAGGTTGTCTACCCGGAAGAGATCGTCCGACGCACCGAAGAAGCGTGGGGCTTCTCTCAGATCACGTCTCAGACTGTGGACGCCGAGCCCGCGGCGCTCCCCCGGACGATCTGCCGCACCTGGACCGCGTAGAGAATCGCGGCCCACCAGTACAGGGTCGTCCCCCACCAGATGAACGCCCAGCTCACCACCTCGGCCGGCCGGGCGATCCAGCTGTCGACGCTGCCGAGCAGCAGAAGCGGGAAGCCGTACATCAGGTTGAAGGTCGCGGCCTTCCCCAGGAAACTCACCTGGAGCGGCCCGTACCCGTGCCGGTTCAGAATCGGCAGCAGTGCGGCGATGAATACCTCACGGGCCAACAGGATCGCGGTGAGCCACCACGGCAGAATCTCACGCCAGGTCAATCCGACCAGGGTGGACAGCACATACAGCCGGTCGGCCAGCGGATCGAGCAGCTGCCCCACCCGGCTGATCTGCCCCCACCGGCGGGCGAGCTTCCCGTCCAGGTAGTCGCTGATCCCGCTCAGCATCAGGATCAGCAGCGCCCAGCCGTCGTTGTTGGGCCCGCCGAAGACCGGCCACAGGATGAGCCAGAGGAAGAGCGGAACACCGACCAGCCGGCCCATGCTCAACACGTTGGGGATGGTGAGGACGCGATCGGTCTGGACCCGCGTCTCCTGGACCTCCACCCGGGGGCCCTCCTGTCCGGTACGACGACAATTGCAAGTTGACCCTACAACAGAGAAGCCCCCGACCGGTTCACCCGGCGGGGGCTTCTCTAGAAGAATTGTTCGGCGGCGTCCTACTCTCCCACAGGGTCCCCCCTGCAGTACCATCGGCGCTGTAAGGCTTAGCTTCCGGGTTCGGAATGTAACC
>NZ_JBISAI010000010.1:233137-279974 GCF_044391605.1 Kitasatospora sp. NPDC018619 | reverse complement strand
CCGCCCGCAGCACGAGCCCGCAGGTGTCCACGAGCAGGTGCCGCTTACGGCCCCGCACACGCTTGCCCGCGTCGTAACCGATCGCTTCGCCGCCCTGATGACTCCGGGTCGACTGCGAGTCCAGCACCGCCGCCGAGGGCTGCGGATCCCGGCCGTCGGCCACCCGGACCCGATCGCGCAGCGTGTCGTGGACCCGATCCCAGGTGCCGTCCGCAGTCCAGGCCCGGAACCACCGGTAGGCCGCGTCCCACGGTGCCAGATCGTGCGGCACCAGCCGCCACGCACATCCGCTGACCAGCACATACAACACGGTGTCCACGACCAGCCGGCGAGGGAACTTCAACGGACGACCACGCCGTCGCGGATCCCGCTCCGGCAGCAGCGGCTCGATCACCGCCCACTGAGCATCCGTCAACGAGGAGTCATACGAGCGCTTGCACGAGCAGACACACATGACAGTGATCTTCTCGGATGCCCCGATCGCGAAGATCACCGCCGGTGCATCACGCCACGGAGTTGATCACTTACCCAACACTTTCTTAGCCGTTCCATCGGGCCCCGTTAAGGCTCCGGAAAGGTCAGGTCCGCAGGCCGTGGATGATGCCGGCCTGGATCACCAGATCGCTGTTGACGGTCGAGTTCCCGCTGATCTCGTTGTGCACCGTGACGGGCGCCTGCTCCTCCCGGGCCGGCGCGAACTCGTCCAGGATCGCCTGGAGTTCGGCCGCCATGGCCGGATCGGCGGCGAGCAGCCGGCGCAGCTTCGGCTGCCACTCGCCCTGGGCGCTCCGCAGCGCGGACTCGCGGCCCTCCTCCGGCGCCGAGGCCAGCTCGGACTGCGTCTCGTCCAGTTCCTCGGAGACCGCCTCCGCCCGGCGGCCGAACATCGCGGCGATGCGCGGCTTGACCCTCTCCCAGGCCGAGGTGACCATGAGGCCGGCCAGGGCGGTCGCGCCCCTCGTGGCGATGTCCGTGAGTTCGGGGTCCATGCTGCTCCCTCGTCGTGCCGTGGTCTCGGCACCACGGTAGGGCACGGACCGACGGGCCGTCAGAGGAACGTCCTGCCCTCACCCCGGTACGTCGGCACGGTCCGCACGATCCGGTCGCCCTCGACCAGGTGCAGTTCGGCGAAGCGCTCGCACAGCTCGCCCGCCTTGGCGTGCCGGAACCAGACGCGGTCGCCGATCAGCAGGTCGTCCGCGGCCGGGCCGAGCAGCGGGGTCTGCACCTCCCCGGCGCCCTCCATCGGGTCGTAGCGCAGCCCGGCCGGCAGGTACGGCACCGGCGAGCGGTCGGGGCCGGCCGCGCCGGAGGCCGGGTAGCCGCCGCCGAGCACGGTCACCGCGCCGAGGCCGGGGCGGCGCACCACCGGCTGGCCGAACAGCGCGGCGGGGCGGCCGCGGAAGGAGCGGTAGTTGTCGAACAGCTGCGGCAGGTACAGCCCGGAGCCGGCCGCCACCTCGGTGACGGCGCGCTCGGCCACCGTGGACTCCACGCTGCCGGTGCCGCCGCCGTTGACGAACTCCAGGTCGGCCACCTGCCGCAGCCGCCGGACCACGGCCGCGCGCCGCTCGGCCAGCTCGGTCCTGGCCCTGGCCTGCATCAGCCGGATCAGCTGCGAGCGCACCGGCCGTCCGGGCACCCGGTCGCCGACCCCCGCGACGTGCCCCTCGTACGCCATCAGCCCGACCACCCGGAAGCCCCGGCGGCGCTGGACGAGTTCGGCGAAGGCGCCGAGGTCCTCGGGGGTGCGCAGCGGCGAGCGGCGGGCGCCCACCCGGACCCGCCCGCCGAGCAGGTGCAGCGAGGTGTCCAGCTCCAGGCAGACCCGCACCTCGGCGTCGCCGCCGCGGGCCCCGTCGATCAGGTCCAGCTGGGCCGGGTCGTCCAGGACGACGGTGATCTCGCGGGCGGCGTCCGGGTCGGCGGTCAGCTCGGCGAAGCCGGCCCGGTCGGCGGAGGGGTAGGCGAGCAGGATGTCCCGGATCCCGGTGCGGGCCAGCCAGAGCGACTCGTCCAGGGTGAAGCTCATCACCCCGAGGAAGCCGTCCACGGCGAGCGCGCGCTCCAGCAGCGCCCGGCAGCGGATCGACTTGCTGGCGAGCCGGATCGGCTTTCCGCCCGCCCGGCGGACCAGGTCGGCGGCGTTCGCGTCGAAGGCGGCGAGGTCCACGACGGCCACCGGCCCGTCCAGGTGGGCGGTGGCGCGGTCGTACCGGAGGCGGTCGGAGACCGGGGCGGGCGCGGTCGCGGGCGGGGCGAGGATCACCATGGGCGCAGGGTGCCACACCGCACTACCGGTGGGTAGGCCCCGCGCGCGGGGAGCGTGCAGGGAAATGGGGCCGCTCGCGCGCGGTGGCATAGGGTCGGGCGGGTGGACCGCAAAGACTTCTCCAACCCGGCGTTCGTCGGCAAGAGCATCCCGAACCCCGGCTTCTCCGAGGACGACGGCACCGCCGACCCGGCGCTCGCCGCGGCCCTGGCCCGCTGGTCGCAGGACCGCGCCGCGGAGCCGGAGGTGCTGGCCGCGCTGACCCCCACCCGGCTGATGGTCCCGATCGTCGCGATCCTCGGCGAGGTCGAGGTCGGTCCGGACGGGCACCGGCACGAGAAGACCAGCGACATGGCCGTGCCGGTGCTGGAGGCGCCGGACGGGCGCCGAGCGCTGCCCGCCTTCACCTCGCTGGACGCGCTCGCCCGCTGGCGCGCCGACGCCCGCCCGGCGCCGACGGCGGCCCCGCAGGCCGCGATGGTCGCCTACTCGGAGCGCGCCGACACCCTGCTGGTCGACCCGGCCGGGCCGGTGCCGTTCCAGCTGAGCGGGGCCCGGCTGCGGGCGCTCGCGGAGAACCGCCCGTTCCTGCCGCCGGTGCGGGACCCGGAGGTGCGCGAGGCGGTGCGCGGGCTGCTGGCGGCCGAGCCCCAGGTGGTCAGCGGGCTGCTGGCGGCCTCGGAGGAGTCGGACGGGGTGCTCGCGGTGGTGTTCGACGCGGCGCTGGACCAGGCCGGGCTCCAGGCGGCCGCGCAGCGAGTCGGCCGGGCGGTGGCCGGCGATCCGGTGCTGCGGGTGCGGCTGGACCGGGGACTGGACCTCGCGGTGCTGCCGGCGGGCGCGGAGCTGCCGGGCGAGCCGCTCTACCGGCGCTGAACGAGCGGCAGGCCCGGCACACGTGTGCCGGGCCCGCCGTGGACGGCCCCAGGGGTGGTCCCGCGGACGGTCTCAGGAGTAGACGGGCCCGGTGAACTTCTCGCCCGGGCCGGCGCCCGGGGCGTCCGGCACGACGGAGGCCTCGCGGAAGGCGAGCTGGAGCGAGCGCAGCCCGTCCCGCAGCGGCGCGGCGTGGAAGTTGCTGATCTCCGGGGCGCCGGCGGTGACCAGCCCGGCCAGCGCGGTGATCAGCTTGCGGGCCTCGTCCAGGTCCTTGTCCTTCTCGCCGCCCTCGGCGAGACCGCACTTGACGGCGGCGGCGCTCATCAGGTGCACGGCGACGGTGGTGATCACCTCGACGGCCGGGACCTCCGCGATGTCGCGGGTGAGGTCGTCGAAGCCGATCGCGGCGTCGTCGGCGCCGGGGTTCTGGGTGGGCTCGCTGCTCAAGGGTGGCTCGTTCCGTTGTGCCGTGTGGGTACACGTGGAGCGTACAAGGGGCCGCGCGGAGGGGCGGAATAGCGTTCGGCCCCGCGACGCTGTAAGCTTCGAGACTGACCGGCCGGGATCCCGTATGGGCGCTCGGCCAGCAAGTGGAGGCTCCACTGAGGAGGCCCGAGAGGGCAACCGCGAAAGTCTCCCACCCGATCGGCCTCGCGGTCGACGGGTCCCGGTCCGCGACGGGCGCCCCTGGCGCCGAGTCGCCGCAGCGCCCCTCACCGGGCGCAGCCCCCGGTTGTGTGGAGCCCCGCTTGTACCGAGCGGGGCTTTTTTCGTGTGGCGGTGTACGTACCGGACAGCGCAGCACGAATGAAGCCCCGCCCAGTGGTCGAGTCCACTACGTGCGACCGCCGTCCGACGGCCGCATCGCAGAAGGTGCAACCGAGGAGGCCCCATCAGCACCGAGCCCCGCATCAACGACCGGATTCGCGTCCCCGAGGTGCGACTCGTCGGTCCCAGCGGCGAGCAGGTCGGCATCGTGCCGCTTGCCAAGGCGCTGGAGCTCGCGCAGGAGTACGACCTCGACCTGGTCGAGGTCGCGGCGACCGCCCGGCCGCCGGTGTGCAAGCTCATGGACTACGGCAAGTTCAAGTACGAGTCGGCCATGAAGGCCCGTGAGGCGCGCAAGAACCAGGCGCACACGGTCATCAAGGAGATGAAGCTCCGGCCGAAGATCGACCCGCACGACTATGACACCAAGAAGGGTCACGTCGTCCGGTTCCTCAAGCAGGGCGACAAGGTCAAGATCACGATCATGTTCCGCGGTCGTGAGCAGTCCCGCCCCGAGCTGGGCTTCCGTCTGCTCCAGCGGCTCGCCGACGACGTCCAGGACCTGGGCTTCGTGGAGTCCTCGCCGAAGCAGGACGGCCGTAACATGATCATGGTCCTTGGCCCGCACAAGAAGAAGACCGAGGCGATGGCCGAGGCCCGCGCCCTCGCGGACGCCCGCAAGGCCGAGCGTCAGGGCCGCACCGCCGGCTCCGACGCCGCCGCGGACGAGGCCGAGGACACCGAGGATGCCGTGACCGAGGCGCAGGACGCCCCGGCCGAGGCGCCGGCCGCCGAGGCCGACGCTCCGGTCGAGCAGCCGGCCGCCTCCCAGGGCGCCTGAGCCTTCACCGGCCAGGAGGGCCCGGGAGACCGGCCCACAGGGTGACGGGGCGTCCCGCCCGGTCACCGCAGATCCATCCAGTTCGCGCCCGCGTGGCAGCCGCCGCGCGGGCGTGGACGGGACCGACGAGGAGATACGGCGAAATGCCGAAGCAGAAGACGCACAGTGGCGCCAGCAAGCGCTTCAAGATCAGTGGCTCTGGCAAGGTGCTGCGCGAGCGCGCCGGCCGCCGCCACCTCCTGGAGCACAAGCCCTCGACGCTGACCCGCAAGCTGGCCGGGACCGTCGAGATGGCCCCCGCTGACGCCAAGAAGATCAAGAAGCTTCTCGGCAAGTGATCGCCCTTCCGCCCGGCGCGAGCCGCGAGCGGGACAGCTGATCCTTCCCGACCCATTCGAATGACGGACCACGTGAAGCAGTCCGTGGTCCAACCCAAGGAGTAATCAAGTGGCACGCGTCAAGCGGGCAGTCAACGCCCACAAGAAGCGCCGGGTCATCCTGGAGCGCGCCAGCGGCTACCGTGGCCAGCGTTCGCGCCTGTACCGCAAGGCCAAGGAGCAGGTCACCCACTCGCTGGTCTACAACTTCAACGACCGCAAGAAGCGCAAGGGCGACTTCCGTCAGCTGTGGATCCAGCGCATCAACGCTGCGGCCCGTGCCAACGGCATCACCTACAACCGCTTCGTGCAGGGCCTGAAGGCCGCCAGCGTCGAGATCGACCGCAAGATGCTGGCCGACCTGGCCGTCAACGACCCGGGTGCGTTCGCCGCCCTGGTCGAGGTCGCCCAGAAGGCGCTGCCGGCCGACGTGAACGCCCCGAAGGCCGCCGCCGACGCCGCCTGATCTTCCGAGATCGGTCGAGCTCTGACCGGACCCGCAGGCTCGCCTGCGGGTCCGGTCCTGCTTTCCCCCTCCTTCAGCGCCTCCAGAGAACGAGACCATGCCGAGCACCGACACCCCCCTGCTGACCTCCCTGCGCTCGCCGCGCGTCGTCGCCGCCCGCCGGCTGGCCAAGCGCAACCAGCGCACCAAGGAGCGCCGGTTCCTGGTCGAGGGCCCGCAGGCCGTCCGGGAGGCCGTCGCCTTCGGCAGGCTGCCGGGCAGCGGTGAGCACGCCGTGGTCGAGGTCTACGCGACCGGGGAGGCCGCCGAGCGGCACGCCGGCATCGTCGAGGCCGCCCTGGCCGAGGGGCTGCCGGTGCTGACCGCCACCGACGAGGTGATCGCCGGGATCTGCGACACGGTGACCCCGCAGGGCATCGTGGCGCTCTGCCGCTTCATCGACACGCCGTTCGCCGAGGTGCTCAAGGCCCGCCCCAAGCTGGTCGCGGTCCTCGCCCACGTGCGCGACCCCGGGAACGCCGGCACCGTGCTGCGCACCGCCGACGCGGCCGGCGCGGACGCCGTGGTGCTCACCGACGCCTCGGTGGACCTCTACAACCCGAAGGCCGTCCGGGCCTCCGTGGGCAGCCTGTTCCACCTGCCGGTGGCGGTCGGCGTGCCGGTCGAGGAGGCCGTCGGCAGGCTGCGCGAGGCCGGGGTCCGGGTGCTCGCCGCGGACGGTGCGGGGGAGCGCGACCTCGACCAGGAGCTGGACGAGGGCACCCTGGGCGCGCCCGGCGCATGGGTGTTCGGCAACGAGGCGTGGGGGCTCCCGGAGGAGACCCGCGCGCTCACCGACGAGGTCGTCCGCGTCCCGATCCACGGCCACGCGGAGAGCCTCAACCTGGCCACGGCCGCGGCCGTCTGCCTGTACGCCTCGGCCCGGGCGCAGCGTTCGCCCGGCGGCTGCCGCTCGAACGCCTGACGCCTCCGGGGGCGCGTCCGGATCACCCGCTGCAAGCCCTACTGCGCGGGCCTGGGAGGCGCTAGGGTCTGCCTCGGTGGGGGGAACGGCACGGTGGGTAATCGGGGAGGCAACCCATGGTCGGCAGCGGGCCCGAGCTCGACCCGGACGACCTGCCGGACGGCCTGGTGGTCGCCGACGCGCTGGGCCGGGTGGTCTGCTTCAACCGGGCCGCGGCCCGGCTCACCGGCGTGCTCCCGCAGGCCGCGCTCGGCAGCGGCCTGGAGGACGTCCTCCCGCTGGAGGACCTGGACGGCCGCCGCTGGTGGCAGCTGACCGACCCGTACGGCGGCCTGGCCATCCGCACCCGCCAGCCGGAGCGCAACCTGCTGCTGCCCGGGGGGCGCGAGGTGCTGGTCTCCGCCCGGTACGTGCGCAGTGCGCCGGGCGGGCCGCTGGAGCGCCTGGTGATCGCGCTGCGCGGCACCGAGGCCCGGCGCCGCACCGAGCGCAGCCACGCCGAGCTGATCGCCACCGTGGCGCACGAGCTGCGCTCCCCGCTGACCAGTGTCAAGGGCTTCACGGCGACGCTGCTGGCCAAGTGGGAGCGGTTCACCGACGGGCAGAAGCGGCTGATGCTGGAGACGGTGGACGCCGACGCCGACCGGGTCACCCGGCTGATCGCCGAGCTGCTGGACATCTCCCGGATCGACGCCGGGCGGCTGGAGCTGCGCAAGCAGGTGGTGGACCTGGCCGCGGCGGTGCGCCGGCACGTGGAGCGGACGGTGGCCACCGGCATCCCCGAGGACCGCTTCGACATCCGGCTCAGCGAGCCGCTCACCGTGCTGTGGGCCGACCCGGACAAGGTCGACCAGGTGCTGGCCAACCTGCTGGAAAACGCGGTGCGGCACGGCGAGGGAACTGTCACGATCGAGGTGGCCCCGGCCAAGGAGGTCGTCGAGGCGCCCCTGTGGGAGCGCAGCGGCACCCCGCCCCGCATCGTGGAAGGGACAGCGGTCACCGTGAGCGACGAGGGCAGCGGCATCCCCGAGGAGTCGATGCCGCGCGTCTTCACCCGCTTCTGGCGCGGCTCCAAGCGCGGCGGCACGGGCCTGGGCCTGTACATCGTCAAGGGCATCGTGGAGGCCCACGGCGGCTCGATCCGGGTCGACCGGGCACCCGGCGGCGGCGCCCGCTTCCGGTTCATCCTGCCCGCCGGGGTGCCGGACTTCATGCTCTAGGCCCCGGCACGGCGGGCCCGGGGCGGCCGCCCGGGGCGGGCGGCGGAGCAGCGGCGCCGAGCGGCGCTACACGCTGCGACTACACTCGACCTTCGGCGATGGCCCACAGACCTTGAGCACGGACGAGCAGGAGCACGGGAAAGATAGAGATGTCGGCACCCAACAAGTCGTACGACCCGGTCGAGGTCGAGGCCCTCAAGCCCGAGGTGGTGGAGCAGGCGCGGGACGAGGCGATCGCCGCGTTCGCCGCCGCCGGCTCCCTGGACGAGCTGAAGCAGGCCAAGGTCGCCCACACCGGCGACCGCTCCGCGCTCTCGCTCGCCAACCGCGAGATCGGCGCCCTGCCCCCGCACGCCAAGGCGGCCGCCGGGAAGCTGATCGGCCAGGCCCGCGGGGCCGTCAACCAGGCCCTCGCCCAGCGGCAGGCCGAGCTGGAGGCGGAGCGGGACGCCCGCGTGCTGGTCGAGGAGGCGGTGGACGTCACGCTGCCGTACGACCGCGCCCCGCGCGGCGCCCGGCACCCGCTGACCACCATGGCCGAGCGCATCGAGGACACCTTCGTCGCGATGGGCTACCAGGTCGCCGAGGGCCCCGAGGTCGAGGCCGAGTGGCTCAACTTCGACGCCCTCAACCTGGGCCCGGACCACCCGGCCCGCTCGATGCAGGACACCTTCTTCGTCCAGGCCCCGGACGGCTCCGCCGACTCCGGCGTGGTGCTGCGCACCCAGACCTCCCCGGTCCAGGCGCGCACCATGCTCGACCGCGAGCCCCCCATCTACGTGGTCTGCCCGGGCCGGGTCTACCGGACGGACGAGCTGGACGCCACCCACACCCCGGTCTTCCGCCAGGTCGAGGGCCTCGCGGTGGACGAGGGCATCACCTTCGCCGACCTCAAGGGCACCATCGAGGTGCTGGTCGAGAAGCTGATCGGCGGCGGCCTGGAGCTGCGCTGGCGCCCGTCGTACTTCCCGTTCACCGAGCCGAGCGCGGAGATCGACCTCCAGTGCTTCGTCTGCCGGGGCGAGAGCGTCGGCAACCCGGACCGCCCGTGCCGGACCTGCTCCTCCGAGGGCTGGATCGAGCTCGGCGGCTGCGGCGTGGTCAACCCGCGCGTGCTGGTCGCCTGCGGCGTCGACCCCGACCGCTACAGCGGGTTCGCCTTCGGCCTGGGCCTGGAGCGGATCCTGATGAACCGTCACAACGTCGCCGACATGCGGGACATGGTGGAGGGCGACGTCCGCTTCACCCTTCCGTTCGGGATGGAGATCTGATGCGCGTCCCGCTTTCCTGGCTGCGCGAGTACGTCGACCTGCCGGCCGGCGAGACCGGCCGTGACGTCGCGGAGCGCCTGGTCCGGGCCGGCCTGGAGGTCGAGACCGTCGAGCAGCTCGGCGCCGACCTCAAGGGCCCGCTGGTCGTCGGCGAGGTGCTCTCGATCGAGGAGCTGTCCGGCTTCAAGAAGCCGATCCGGCACTGCTTCGTCAACGTCGGCGACGCCAACGGCACCGGCGAGCCGCAGGAGATCGTCTGCGGCGCGACCAACTTCGCCGTCGGCGACAAGGTCGTGGTCGTGCTCCCGGGCGCGGTGCTGCCCGGCCCGTTCCCGATCTCCGCCCGCAAGACCTACGGCCACACCTCGGCCGGCATGATCTGCTCCGCCCGCGAGCTGGGCATGGGCGACGACCACAACGGCATCATCGTGCTCCCGCCGGAGTACGAGCCCGGCACCGACGCCATCGAGCTGCTGCAGCTCGTCGACGAGGTGCTCGACATCGCCGTCACCCCGGACCGCGGCTACTGCCTGTCCATGCGCGGCGTGGCCCGCGAGGCCGCCGCCGCGTACGGGCTGCCGCTGGCCGACCCGGCGCTGCTCGACGTGCCGCCGGCGAACTCCTTCGGCTACCTGGTGAAGGTCAACGACCAGGTCGGCTGCGACCGCTTCGTGGCCCGTACGGTCGTCGGCCTCGACCCGAACGCCGCCTCCCCGATCTGGCTCCAGCGCCGGCTCCAGAAGTCGGGCATCCGCCCGATCTCGCTGACCGTCGACATCACCAACTACGTGATGCTGGAGGTCGGCCAGCCGCTGCACGCCTACGACAAGCAGCGCGTCGACGGCCCGATCGTCGTCCGCCGGGCGGAGCCGGGCGAGACCCTCACGACCCTGGACGGGGTCGAGCGCAAGCTCGCCGCCGAGGACCTGCTGATCTGCGACAACAGCGGCCCGATCGGCCTGGCCGGCGTGATGGGCGGCGCCTCCACCGAGATCCTCGACCCGGCCGCCGGCCCGGGCACCACCGAGGTGATCATCGAGGCGGCGCACTTCGACACCGTCACCATCGCCCGCACGGCCAAGCGGCACAAGCTGCCCTCCGAGGCGTCCAAGCGCTTCGAGCGCGGCGTCGACCCGGAGGCCACCCGCGCCGCCGCGCAGCGCGCCGTGGACCTGCTGGTCCTGATCGCCGGCGGTACCGCCGAGGCCGGGGTCACCGACATCGCCGCGCCGCACCCGCTGCGCACCATCACCATCGCCGCCGACCTGCCCGACCGGGTGGCCGGCACCGCGTACGGCCGCGAGACCGTCACCCGGCGCCTCCAGGAGATCGGCTGCTCGGTCTCCGGCGCGGACGTGCTGGAGGTCACCCCGCCGACCTGGCGCCCCGACCTCACCGACCCGTACGACCTCGCGGAGGAGGTCATCCGGCTGGAGGGCTACGACAACGTCCCCGCCCGGATGCCCGACGTGCCCCCGGGCAAGGGCCTGACCGAGGCCCAGCGGGTGCACCGCCGGACCGGCGTCGCGCTGGCCGCGGCCGGCTACGTCGAGGTCAACAACTACCCGTTCCTCGGCGAGCCCGCCTTCGACGCGCTCGGCCTGGAGGCGGACGACCGGCGCCGCCGCACGGTGAAGCTGGTCAACCCGCTGAACGACGAGGAGCCGGCGCTGCGCACCACGCTGCTGCCGGGCCTGCTCGGCGCGCTGCGCCGCAACGTCGGCCGGGGCAACACCGACCTGGCGGTCTTCGAGACCGGCACGGTCTTCCTGCCCAAGGACGAGCTGCGCGTGGCCCCGCGTCCGGCGGTCGACCACCGGCCCAGCGACGAGGAGCTGGCCGCGCTGGACGCCGCGCTGCCGGACCAGCCGCGCCGGATCGCCGTCGCCCTCGCGGGCGAGCGGCTGCCGTCGGGCTGGTGGGGCAAGGGCGCCCAGGCCTCCTGGGCGGACGCCGTCGAGGCGGCCCGCACGGTGGCCCGTGCGGCCGGCGTCGAGCTGACCGTCCGCCAGGGGCAGCTGGCCCCGTGGCACCCGGGCCGCTGCGCCGAGCTGCTGGTGGCCGGCACCGGCCGGGTGGTCGGCCACGCCGGCGAGCTGCACCCGCGGGTGGTCAAGGCGCTCGGGCTGCCGGCCCGCACCGCCGCGATGGAGATCGACGTCGACCTGCTCACCGCCGACGGCGCCGAGCGGGTCAGCGGCCCGACCGTCTCCGGCTTCCCGGTGGCGACCCAGGACGTCGCGCTGATCGTCGACACCGCCGTCCCGGCGGCCGAGGTCGAGGCCGCGCTGCGGGCCGGCGCGGGCGAACTGCTGGAGGCCATCCGGCTGTTCGACGTCTTCACCGGCGAGCAGGTCGGCGAGGGCAAGAAGTCGCTGGCGTACGCGCTGCGCTTCCGCGCGGTCGACCGCACCCTGACCGCCGACGAGGCCAGCGCCGCCCGTGAGGCGGCCGTGGCCGAGGCCGTCGCCCGGACGGGCGCGGTGCTGCGCGGCGCCTGAGCCCGGTAGCGCCTTCGGAGGGCCCCGCCGCCGGACCACGAGTCCGGCGGCGGGGCCCTTCGCGTTTCCCCCGGGGCTGACGGGCCGTCTCCTCCGCGCCCGGCCGAGGCGGCCCCCTGGCGGGTGCACCCCCGGGCGGCCTGACCTGGGGCTCCCAAGATCTCTTGAAGAGGTTCCGTCAAAACCCTTGCGGGAGTGCGGTCCCAGGCCTTTTCCTCTTCTTGTTAGGAAAGTTTCCTAACCCATCGAGGAATCGGAGCGTCCCATGCGCCCTCAGCCCCGTCGTGCCCTCCGCATCGCCCTCGCCGCCGCCCTGGTGGCCGCGCCCCTGACCGTCGCGGCCACCTCGGCGGCCCAGGCCGCCCCGTCGTCGGCCGCCGTCCAGCTCAAGGGGGTCGGGCTGGACGACCCGCACAAGAAGGACATCGCCATGCAGCTGGTGTCCAGCGCGGAGAACTCGTCGCTGGACTGGAAGGCCCAGTACAAGTACATCGAGGACATCAAGGACGGCCGCGGCTACACCGCCGGCATCATCGGCTTCTGTTCCGGCACCGGTGACATGCTGGAGCTGGTCCAGCACTACACCGACCTCAAGCCCGGCAACATCCTGGCCAAGTACCTGCCGGCCCTGAAGAAGGTCAACGGCACGGACTCGCACGCCGGCCTCGGCTCCGCGTTCGAGAAGGACTGGGCCACCGCCGCCAAGGACAGCGTCTTCCAGCAGGCCCAGAACGACGAGCGCGACCGGGTGTACTTCAACCCCGCCGTCAACCGGGCCAAGAGCGACGGCCTGCGCGCCCTCGGCCAGTTCGCCTACTACGACGCCATCGTCATGCACGGCCCGGGCAACAGCTCGGACAGCTTCGACGGCATCCGCGCCGCCGCCATGAAGAAGGCCAAGACCCCCGCCCAGGGCGGCGACGAGGCCACCTACCTCAAGGCCTTCCTGGACGCCCGCAAGGTGGTCATGAAGAAGGAGGAGGCGCACTCGGACACCAGCCGGGTCGACACCGAGCAGCTGGTCTTCCTGAACGCCAAGAACTTCGACCTCAACCCGCCGCTGAAGTGGAAGGTCTACGGCGACAGCTACAGCATCAACAGCTGACGCCCCGACAGGCGCGGGGGCCCGGCGGCCGGTTCCACGGCCGCCGGGCCCCCTGCGCGTCCGGGCGCCGCGGGCGTCAGGCGCTCGCGGTGTAGTCGTAGAAGCCCCGGCCGGACTTGCGGCCCAGCAGGCCGGCGTCGACCATCCGGGAGAGCAGCGGGGGAGCGGCGTACAGCGGCTCCTTGTACTCGTCGTACATGGACTCGGCGATCGAGACGATGGTGTCCAGGCCGATCAGGTCGCACAGCCGCAGCGGGCCCATCGGGTGGGCGCAGCCGGCCTCCATGCCCTTGTCGATGTCGGAGGCGGTGGCCACGCCGGACTCGAACATCCGCACCGCGGACAGCAGGTACGGCACCAGCAGCGCGTTGACCACGAAGCCGGCCCGGTCGCGGGCGCGGATCGGCTCCTTGCCGAGCACCTGGGTGGCGAAGGCCTCGGCCCGCTCGGTGGTGGTCGCGGAGGTGGTCAGCGTCGGGATGACCTCGACCAGCTTCTGCACCGGCGCCGGGTTGAAGAAGTGCAGGCCGATCACCTGCTCCGGGCGCGTGGTGGCGGCGGCCAGCTTCACGATCGGGATGGAGGAGGTGTTGGAGGCGAGGATCGCGTCGCGGCGCTCGACCACCCGGTCCAGGGTCTCGAAGATCGCGACCTTGACGTCCTCGCGCTCGGCGACCGCCTCGACCACCAGGTCGCGGTCCGCGAAGTCGGACAGCTCGGTGGTGAAGGAGAGCCGGGCCAGCGCCTCGTCCCGCGCCTCGGGGCTCAGCTTGCCCCGCTTGACCGCCGTCTCCAGGGAGTTGGTCAGCCGGGTGCGGCCGAACTCCAGCGCCTCGCCGCTCGCCTCCGACACCAGGACGTCCAGCCCGGCCCGGGCGAAGACCTCGGCGATGCCCGACCCCATCAGGCCGCAGCCGATCACTCCGACGCGCGCGATGTCACTCACTCAGTTGCCCTTCGACGGTGCTGGGGGTCGCCCAGCTTCGGGTGGCCCAGCGAGTTGCTGGACACGGGCCGGTGTGCCGGAAACGGGTGCACCGGTCACCGCCCCGACGACGTTACTACTCCGTACCGGCCGGTAGGTCACCCCCTCCCCGGCAGGGTGCCACGGTCGGAAGTCGCCCGAACGAGTGATGCGACGACCCCGGCCAACGTGCGGCCGGTGGCCGGCTCCGCGCGGTGGCCGACAGAATGCCGCCGACGGGCCCGGGGCGGGAGCCGCCTGCGGCCTCAGGCGCAGAGCTGGCTGGCGGTCACCGGCCTGAGCCCCGCCTTCGCCAGGCCCTCCAGGACGGCGGGCAGCGCGTCCACCGTGCACTGGTGGCCCATGTGCAGCGCCACCACCGAGCCGCCGCGCACCGAGGTCAGCACCCGGCGCTGCAACTCGGCCGCCGAGGGATCGTTGTAGTCGCGCGGGTCGACGTCGAAGGACAGCACGTGCTCGTACCCGACCGCCTTCGCCTGCTCGCGCACCATCGGGGTGGCGTACTGCGCGGCGGAGGGGCGGAACCAGCGGCCGATCGAGCCGGTGAGCCGTTGCAGGCGCTCCGCGCACTGGGCGATCTCGGCGCGGGCCTGGTCGGGTGTCATGGCGGAGATGTTGAGGTGGTTCTGGGTGTGGTTGCCCAGCTCGTGGCCGCCGTCCAGGATCCGCCGGGCCATCTGCGGCTGCTGGTCGAGCCAGCTGCCGACGACCATCACGGTCAGCCTGGCGCCGCGCTGCTCGGCGATCTCCAGCAGGGCGGTGGCCAGCTTCGGGTCGCCGCTGCCGTGGAAGGTGAGCGCCACGTTCCTGCCGGTGCGCGGCCCGTACGCGACCTCGGCCGGGGTGCCGGGTGCGAGCGGCGGCACTACGGGCGGGGTCGGCGGGGCGGAGGGCTGGGCGGTGGCCGCGGCAGCGCTGGGGCCGTCCTCGGGCCGGGGCTCCGCCGGGGCGGCGGGCGTGGCGGAGGTCGGCCCCTCGCCGCCGTTCCAGGCCGGGTCGGTGGTGTGCTGCGGGTCCACGGTGCCGGGATGCGCGGCGAGCGCGCCGGGGTCGGCCCGGCGGCGCGTTCCGGTCCCGCAGGCGGTGAGGAGGCCCCCGGTGGCGGCGAGGGCGGCGAGTCGGGCGGTGGCGCGCAGCACGGCGCGGCGGTCGGCAGTCATCGGCAGCCAGCATAGAGAGGACGGCTCCCGCGGGCGATCCGGGCGAGCGGGCCGCCGCGGCCCGCCGCAGGCCGACCCGACGCGACGCGACCCGACGCTGGCCGACGCGACCCGACCCGCCGCACGCCGGCCCGGCCCGACCCGACCCGACCCGCCTTGACGTGCACACACTCCGTCACCGGGTGTTGCGTAAACCTGAACTCCCGCTGTTTCCACCGCGTGTCCTTGGATACGATCACCGCGCACCGCGCACGGACGGGCGGTGGCCGAACTTCTTCCGGCAGTGCCTACAGGGGGCGGACAGGATGTACGAGGACGGCGCGGCGACCGGCCGGAGCACGGACACCGACTGGGGCTGGGCGAGAGCCGACGACTGGCAGCCGCCGAGCGAGCTGGACACCGGCGTCCCGCACACCGCCCGGATGTACGACTACTACCTGGGCGGCAAGGACAACTTCGAGGCCGACCGCAAGGCCGCGCAGGCCGCGATAGCCGCCTACCCCGCGCTGCCGCTGCTGGCCCGCACCAACCGGCAGTTCCTCGGCCGTGCCGTGGAGTACGTCGCCGGCCGCGGCGTGCGCCAGTTCGTCGACATCGGCACCGGCATCCCGGCCGTCGGCTCCACCAGCGAGGTCGCCCGGAGGGTCGCCCCGGACGCCCGGGTGGTGTACGTGGACAACGACCCGATCGTCGCCGCCCACGCCCGCGCCCTGCTGGCCGGCCACCCCACCGGGCACACCTCGGTCATCGAGGCGGACCTGCGCGACCCGGAGGCGATCCTCGGCCACCCCGCGCTGGCCGCCGCCGTCGACCTCTCCCGGCCGGTCGCGCTGATGCTGGTCGCCGTCCTGCACTTCATCCGCGACGAGGAGGGCGCGCAGCGGATCGTCCGCACCCTGCGCGAGGCGCTCGCGCCCGGCAGCGCGCTGATCCTCTCCCACGGCAGCCCCGACTTCGCCTCCCGCGAGAGCGCCGCCGAGGGCACCCGCGTCTACCGCAGCGCCAGCGCCCCGCTCGTGCTGCGCCCGCGCTCCGGCGTCGAACCCTTCTTCGGCGACTTCGAGTTCGTCGGCCCCGGGCTCGTCCAGCTGCCGCTCTGGCGCCCGACCGCCGGCCACGTGCCCACCTCCGAGCTCCCCGAGGGCTGGCAGGACGTCTCGGCGTACGCCGGCGTCGGGTTCAAGAAGTAGCCTCCCGTCGGTCCGGACCGGTCCCGGCGCCTCCCTCCTGCGCCGGGACCGGACGGCCGCAGCCTACGCAGCCCCACTGACAGCCCCTCACCGCCGCCGCTGCCCTGCGGCGTGACCACCCACGGCCTGCCACCGCTGCCCGCCGACGTCGCCGTCCTGCTCCGGGAGCTGGACGCCCCGCCCGGGCTGGTCGCCCACCTCGCCCTGGTGCACGCCGTGGCCGAGGAGATCGCCGGGTTCTGCGCCCGCGAGGGCCTCGTCTTCGAGCGCGAGGCCGTCCGCTACGGCGCGGCCACCCACGACATCGGCAGGACGGTCCACGTCGAGGAGCGCTCCGCCCCCGGCTCCCGGCACGAGGCCGCCGGGTACGCCCTGCTGCGCGCCCGCGGCGTCCCCGAGCGCCTCGCCGCCTTCGGCCGCACCCACGCGAGCCGGCGCGAACCGGGCGTCACCACCGAGTCACTGCCGGTCAGCCTGGCCGACAAGGCGTGGAAGAACAGACGGGTCCGGAGCCTGGAGGACCCGGTGGTCGAGCGCCTCGCCGCCGGCGGCCGGGAGCGCTGGGAGGCCTTCCTCGCCCCGGACGACCTGCTCACCCGGATCGCCGAGGACGCCCCGGGCCGGCTCGCCCTCCAAGGCGCCCATTCGGCGCGGACCGGGTGAAATCCACGCGACACGGCGGGCGGCCCGGTGTTAGCTTCCGGGGCATGGAACCCCTGAGTGAGAACGAGATCCGCGCGTCCTTCGTCAACTGCTCCAAGGGCGAGGCCCGCCGGCTCAACCTGCCCCGGGGCCTGGCCGAACTGCCCTGGGAGAATCTGGACTTCCTCGGCTGGCGGGACCAGGGCGCCCCCGACCGGGCGTACCTGGTGGCGCCGTACGGGGGCGAGCCGGTCGGCGTGACGCTGCGCTCGCCGATGGTCCGGCGCAGCCTGACCAAGACCAACGTGTGCTCGCTGTGCATCACCGCGCACGCGGGGTCGGGCGTCGCGCTGCTCGCCGCCCGCCGGGCCGGGGCGGCCGGGCGCGAGGGCAACACGGTCGGCGCGTACATCTGCGCCGACCTCGCCTGCTCGCTGTACCTGCGCGGGCTGAAGAAGTCCACGCTGGTCACCCGGCCCAACGAGTCGCTGCCGGTGGAGGTCCAGATCGAGCGCACGGTGCGGAACCTCGACGAGTTCCTGGCCAAGGTGCTCGCCACCGCGGACGCGTAACGGCCCGCGGACCCTCAGTGGCCGCGCAGCTGGTCCAGCTCGCGGCGCTCCCGCTTGGTGGGCCGGCCCGTCCCGCGGTCCCGCGTCCCGGCCGCCGCGACGAACTCGCGCGGCGGCCGCGGCGGGCTGTTGTCGACCAGGCACTCCGCGGCGACGGCGGCGCCGACCCGCTTGCGGATCAGCTTGCGCACCACCACGACCCGTTCGTGACCCTCCTCGCGGACCCGCACCTCGTCCCCGGGCTTCAGCGCCTGGGCGGGCTTGGCCCGCTCGCCGTTCACCCTGACGTGCCCGGCCCGGCAGGCGGCGGCCGCCAGTGCCCGCGTCTTGACCAGCCGGACCGCCCAGATCCAGCTGTCCACCCGCACGCTTCCCTCGTGTTCAGCCATCCCGCGAGCCTATCCAAGCGGGGCCTCACGCGGCGCGCGGCGCCTCACGCCGTGCCTCGCGCAGCGCCTCACGCCGCGCCTCACGGGGCGCCTCCTGGACCGCCCAGCCGTTCCCGTCCGGGTCGTTGAAGAACACGAAGCTGTTCCACGCCTCGCCGTGCCCGTCCACCCGGCCGCCCGCCACGAAGTGCTGGACCGGGCTGACCTCCACGCCCCGCGCCACCAGGTCGGCGTGCGCCCGCTCGATGTCCGGCACCACCAGCTGGAGGCCCTTGACCGATCCGGGCGGAGCGTCGATCAACCCCTTGCCCACCACGATGGAGCAGGGCGATCCCGGCGGCGTCAGCTGGACCACCCGGACCCCGTCCCGCAGCACGGTGTCGTGGTCGACGGTGAACCCGGCCTGCTCCTCGTAGAAGAGCTTCGAGCGGTCCACGTCGGACACCGGGACCACCACGACTTCGAGCTTCCACTCCATCGCCCTCACCCCTCTCGGTCGGGCTCTTCCAGTATCCGTCCGTAATCGCCGACGGGGGCTGTCGGATAGCCTGAGAACACGATGAATCCCCAGACCACGCCCGCCGCGCCCCTGCCGGACACCTCCATGGCCACCCCGTGGGGCACCTTCGAACTCACCCGCTTCCCCGCGGATCCGCGCGAGCGGCTGCGGGCCTGGGACGCCGCCGACGAGTACCTGCTGCGTCACCTCGCGGGCGAGGCCGACAGTGCGGGCGGCGCGGCCGTCGAGCTGGCCGGCCGTACGGTCGCCGTCCTCGGCGACCGCTGGGGCGCGCTGGCCACCGCGCTCGCCGGCCACCGGCCGTTCCAGATCACCGACTCCCACCTCGGCCGGCAGGCCACCCTGGCCAACCTGTCCCGGGCCGGTGCCGCCGTCGACGAGGCCCGGCTGCTCACCACCCGCGACGCCCCGCCGGAGCGGATCGACGTGCTGCTGGTGCGCGTGCCCAAGAGCCTGGCCCTGCTGGAGGACCAGCTGCACCGGCTCGCCCCCGCCGTCCACGAGGGCACCGTGGTCGTCGGCACCGGCATGGTGACGGAGATCCACACCTCCACGCTCCGGCTGTTCGAGCGGATCCTCGGCCCGACCCGCACCTCGCTGGCGGTCCGCAAGGCCCGGCTGATCCTCTGCACCCCGGCCGGCGCCGGGGACGCCGGCCCCAGCCCGTGGCCGCACCGCTACGCGCTGCCGCCGGACATCGGCCCCGCCTCCGGCCGGACCGTGGTCAACCACGCGGGCACCTTCTGCGCCGAACGGCTCGACATCGGCACCCGCTTCCTCCTCGCCCACCTGCCCGTCCCCGCGCCCGGCGCCCGGGTGGTGGACCTCGGCTGCGGCAACGGCGTGGTCGGCACGGCCGCCGCGCTGGCCGGCCCCGGTGCGGAACTGCTGTTCGTGGACGAGTCGTACCAGGCGGTGGCCTCCGCCGAGGAGACCTTCCGTACCAACCTCGGCCCGGACGCCCCGGCCCGCTTCCTGGCCGCCGACGCCCTCTCCCCGGAGGTGGCCGCCGCCGGCTCGGTGGACCTGGTGCTCAACAACCCGCCGTTCCACTCCCACCAGGCGACCACCGACGCCACGGCCTGGCGGATGTTCACCGGCGCCAAGCGGGCCCTGCGCCCCGGCGGCGAACTCTGGGTGGTCGGCAACCGCCACCTCGGTTACCACGTCAAGCTGCGCCGCCTCTTCGGCAACTGCCGGCTCGTTGCGGGGAACCCCAAGTTCGTGGTGCTGCGGGCCGTCAAGCGCTGAACGGGGTGCCCGGCGCGCCCCGGCCGGCGGGCCGTCGGCGACTCCTTGCATGAATTTTCCGTCACGCGTATATTCATGCCAAGACTAAGGAGGAACGCCATGGCATTGCGAGTCGCCGTCGCCGGCGCGAGCGGTTACGCGGGCGGCGAGGTCCTGCGCCTGCTGCTCGGCCACCCGGAGCTGGAGATCGGGGCGCTGACCGGCGGCTCGAACGCGGGGACCCGCCTGGGCCTGCTCCAGCCGCACCTCCTCCCGCTCGCCGACCGCGTCCTGGAGGCCACCACCCCCGAGGTGCTCGCCGACCACGACGTGGTGTTCCTGGCGCTGCCGCACGGTCAGTCCGCCGCCGTCGCCGAGGAGCTCGGCCCCAACGTCCTGGTGATCGACTGCGGCGCCGACTTCCGGCTCCGGGCCGCCGCCGACTGGGAGCAGTTCTACGGCTCCGCGCACGCCGGCACCTGGCCCTACGGCCTGCCCGAACTCCCCGGCCACCGCGAGGCCCTGAAGGGCAGCAACCGGATCGCCGTGCCCGGCTGCTACCCGACGGCCGTCTCGCTCGCGCTCTTCCCCGCCTACGCCGCCCGGCTCGCCGAGCCGGAGGCCGTGGTGGTCGCCGCCTCCGGCACCTCCGGCGCCGGCAAGGCCGCCAAGCCGCACCTGCTGGGCAGCGAGGTCATGGGCAGCGTCAGCCCGTACGGCGTCGGCGGCGTCCACCGGCACACCCCGGAGATGGTCCAGAACCTCACCCCGCTCGCGGGCGAGCCGGTCACCGTCTCCTTCACCCCCACCCTCGTCCCGATGCCGCGCGGCATCCTCGCCACCTGCTCGGCCAAGGCCAGGCCCGGGGTGACGGCGCGGAGCCTGCGGGCCGCCTACACCGAGGCGTTCGCCGACGAGCCCTTCGTCCACCTGCTGCCGGAGGGGCAGTGGCCGCAGACCAGCAGCGTCTACGGCGCCAACACCGCCCTCGTCCAGGTCGCCCTGGACGCCGCCGCCGGGCGGATCATCGCGATCAGCGCGATCGACAACCTCGTCAAGGGCACCGCCGGCGGCGCGGTGCAGAGCATGAACATCGCCCTGGGACTGCCCGAGGAACTCGGACTTCCCGTGAACGGAGTGGCACCGTGAGCAGCAGCACCAACGTCGGAGTGACCGCCGCCAAGGGCTTCCGGGCGGCCGGGGTGACGGCCGGCATCAAGGCCTCCGGCACCCCCGACCTCGCCCTGGTGGTCAACGACGGGCCCTCGCTCGCCGCCGCCGGCGTCTTCACCGCCAACCGGGTCAAGGCCGCGCCGGTGCTCTGGTCCGAGCAGGTCCTCAAGGGCGGCCGGGTCTCCGCCGTCGTCCTCAACTCCGGTGGCGCCAACGCCTGCACCGGCCCGCTCGGCTTCCAGGACACCCACGCCACCGCGGAGCGGACCGCCGCCGAGCTGGGCCTGAACGCCGGCGAGGTCGCCGTCGCCTCCACCGGCCTGATCGGCGTCCGGCTGCCGATGGACCTCCTGCTCCCCGGGGTCGCCCTGGCCGCCGGGGCGCTCGCCGAGGACGGCGGCGAGGCCGCCGCGATCGCCATCAAGACCACCGACACGGTGCACAAGACCGCCCAGTACACCAGCCCGGCCGGCTGGACGGTCGGCGGCATGGCCAAGGGCGCGGGCATGCTCGCCCCGAGCCTCGCCACCATGCTGGTCGTCCTCACCACCGACGCCGACGTGGACGGCCCCGCCCTGGACGCCGCGCTGCGCGGCGCCACCCGCACCACCTTCGACCGGATCGACTCCGACGGCTGCATGTCGACCAACGACACCGTGCTGCTGCTCGCCTCCGCCGCCTCCGGCGTCGCCCCGGAGCCGGCCGAGTTCGCCGAGGCCGTCCGCACCGTCAGTGCCGACCTCGCCCGTCAGCTCATCGGCGACGCCGAGGGCGCGAGCAAGGAGATCCGGATCGACGTCACCGGTGCCGCCACCGAGGACGAGGCGGTCGAGGTCGCCCGGACGATCAGCCGCAACAACCTGCTCAAGTGCGCCATCCACGGCGAGGACCCCAACTGGGGCCGGGTGCTGGCGGCGATCGGCACCACCTCCGCCGCCTTCGACCCGAACGAGCTGGACGTCGCCATCAACGGCGTCTGGGTCTGCAGGGCCGGCGGCGTGGGGGAGGACCGCGAGCTGGTCGACATGAAGGGCCGCGAGGTCGTCATCACGGCGCACCTCAACGCCGGTACGGCGGGCGCCACGCTGTGGACCAACGACCTGACGGCCGACTACGTTCACGAGAACAGCGCCTACTCGACCTGATCCGCGTCACTTCGTCCGCGCCACCCTGAGCCGCGACAGCCCGCGCCGCGCCACCCCGGCCGCGACGCCCGGTCCGCGACGTCCTGCCCGGCCTCCGGCCGGGAGGACCCCCATCGACGAGGGAAACCTGTGCAGATCGCACCCAAGGGCGAACAGGCCCGCAACAACACCGCGTTGCCCAAGGCCATGACGCTGATCGAGGCGCTGCCGTGGCTGGAGCGCTTCCACGGCAAGACCGTCGTGATCAAGTTCGGCGGCAACGCCATGGTCGACGACGGCCTCAAGGCGGCCTTCGCCCAGGACGTCGTCTTCCTGCGCTACGCCGGCCTGCACCCCGTCGTGGTCCACGGCGGCGGCCCCCAGATCAGCGCCCAACTGGAGAAGCTGGGCCTGGAGTCGAGCTTCACCAACGGCCTGCGGGTCACCACCCCGGAGACCATGGACGTGGTCCGGATGGTGCTGGCCGGCCAGGTGCAGCGCGAACTGGTCGGCCTGCTCAACGAGCACGGCCCGTTCGCGGTCGGCATGACCGGCGAGGACGCCCACACCATGACGGCGGTCAAGCGCTACGCCGTGGTGGACGGCGAGCAGGTGGACATCGGCCTGGTCGGCGACATCGTCAACATCGAGGCCGGCGCGGTGAAAGCGATGATCGCCGACGGCCGCATCCCGGTCATCTCCTCGATCGCCCGCAGCGCCGACAACCACGTCTACAACATCAACGCCGACACCGCCGCCGCCGCCCTCGCGGTCGCGCTCGGCGCGGAGATGCTCGTCGTCCTCACCGACGTCGAGGGCCTCTACAAGGACTGGCCGAACTCCGACGACGTGATCAGCCAGCTCAGCGCGAGCGAGCTGGAGGAACTGCTGCCCGGCCTGGCCACCGGCATGCTCCCCAAGATGGAGGGCTGCCTGCGGGCCGTCCGCTCGGGCGTGGGCACCGCCCGCGTGCTGGACGGCCGCGTCCAGCACAGCCTGCTGCTGGAGATCTTCACCGACGAGGGCATCGGCACGATGGTCGTGCCGGACGACGAACCGACCGTGAATGGGGGACTGGCATGACGGGCACGACCGGCACGAGCGGCGGCACCGGCACGACCGGCACGACCGCCGTGGCGCACAACGAGCAGCTCACCGAGCGGTGGCAGCACGCCTTCACCGACAACTACGGCACCCCCCGCATCCCGCTGGTCCGCGGCGAGGGCAGCAAGCTCTGGGACGCCGACGGCAAGGAGTACACCGACCTGCTCGGCGGCATCGCCGTCAACGCGCTGGGCACCGCCCACCCGGCCGTCGTCGAGGCGGTGAGCCGGCAGATCGCCACCCTGGGCCACGTCTCCAACCTCTTCATGGCCGAGCCCACCATCGCCCTCGCCGAGCGGCTGCTGCGGCTGGATGGCCGCCCGGGCGGCCGGGTCTTCTTCTGCAACTCCGGCGCCGAGGCCAACGAGGCCGCCTTCAAGATCAGCCGGCGGACCGGCCGCACCCACCTGGTCGCCCTCCAGGGCGCGTTCCACGGCCGCACCATGGGCGCCCTCGCGCTCACCGGCCAGCCCGCCAAGCAGGACCCCTTCCGCCCGCTGCCCGGCGACGTCACCCACGTCCCGTTCGGCGACGTCGAGGCGCTGCGCGCGGCCGTGACCACCGAGACGGCCGCCGTCTTCCTGGAGCCGGTCCAGGGCGAGAACGGCGCGGTCCCGCTGCCCGAGGGCTACCTGAGGGCGGCCCGTGAGATCACCCGGGCCACCGGCACCCTGCTGGTCCTGGACGAGATCCAGACCGGCGTCGGCCGCACCGGCCACTGGTACGCCCACCAGGCGCACGAGGGTGTGGAGCCGGACGTCGTCACGCTGGCCAAGGCGCTCGGCGGCGGCCTGCCGATGGGTGCGGTGCTGGCCTTCGGGCCGGCCGCCGAACTGCTCACCCCGGGCCAGCACGGCACCACCTTCGGCGGCAACCCGGTGGCCGCCGCGGCCGGGCTCGCGGTGCTGGACACCATCGAGTCCGAGGGCCTGCTGGAGCACGCCCGCAAGCTCGGCGAACGGCTGCGGCACGGCGTCGAGGCGCTCGGCGACCCGCTGGTCTCGCACGTGCGCGGGGCCGGCCTGCTGCTCGGCATCGTGCTCACCGAGCCGGTCTCGGCCGAGGTCCAGGCCGCCGCGCAGGAGGCGGGCTTCCTGGTCAACGCGGCCGTCCCGGACGCCGTCCGGCTGGCCCCGCCGCTGGTGCTGACCGAGCAGGAGGCGGACGCCTTCCTGGCCGCGCTGCCGGGCATCCTCCGGACGGTGCGCGAAAGCGCCCCGGCCGATGCGAGCTGACCGTCGTCCGGGAGAATGACCACATGACCGCTTCCCACTCCGGCCCCTCCGCCGCCGGCCCGACGCCGCAGGTCCCGCAGACCCGCACCGCGCGCCACCGGCGGATCGTGGACCTGCTCACCCGCCAGCCCGTGCGTTCGCAGAGCCAGCTCGCCAAGCTGCTCGCCGACGACGGCCTCGTGGTGACCCAGGCCACGCTCTCCCGGGACCTGGACGAGCTGGGAGCGGTCAAGATCCGCAACCGGGACGGCGCGCTGATCTACGCCGTCCCGGCCGAGGGCGGCGACCGCACGCCGCGCGCGCCGATGGGGGAGTCGGCCAGCGAGGGCCGGATGGCCCGGCTGGCCGGCGAGCTGATGGTCTCCGCGACGGCCTCCGGCAACCTGGTGGTGCTGCGCACCCCGCCGGGCGCGGCCCAGTTCCTGGCCTCGGCGATCGACCAGGCCGAGGTGTTCGAGATCATCGGCACCATCGCCGGCGACGACACCGTGCTGCTGATCAGCCGGGACCCGGCCGGCGGCCAGGCGCTCGCCGACCACCTGATGCAACTCGCCCAGGCGAAGGCGCAGTAGGGCCTGGCCTGGATACCCCGAACGCACGAACCCCGGCCCGACGGAGACCGTCCGGCCGGGGTTTTGTGTTTCATACGGCATCGTGCATACTTATGCCATCCACTGCACAAGCATGAAGGAGCCACCGCGATGACCGCAGAGCAGTCCTCCGACGTCCGCCTCTGGGGCGCGCGCTTCGCCGACGGCCCGTCCGAGGCGCTCGCCCGGCTCTCGGCCTCGGTCCACTTCGACTGGCGCCTCGCGCCGTACGACATCGCCGGCTCCAAGGCCCACGCCCGGGTCCTGCACAAGGCCGGGCTGCTCTCCGACGAGGAACTGGCCGGCATGCTGGACGGCCTGGACCGGCTGCTCGCCGACGTCGAGGCGGGCACCTTCACCGGCACCGTCGCCGACGAGGACGTGCACACCGCCCTGGAGCGCGGCCTGCTGGAGCGCCTCGGCCCCGACCTGGGCGGCAAGCTGCGGGCCGGGCGCTCGCGCAACGACCAGATCGCCACCCTGTTCCGGATGTACCTGCGGGACCACGCGAAGACCATCGGCGGCCTGCTGCTCGACCTCCAGCACGCCCTGGTCGGCCTCGCCGAGGCGCACCCGGACACCGCGATGCCGGGCCGCACCCACCTCCAGCACGCCCAGCCGGTGCTCTTCGCCCACCACGTCCTCGCGCACGTGCAGGCCCTCGGCCGGGACGCCGAGCGGCTGCGCCAGTGGGACGCCCGCACCGCCGTCTCCCCGTACGGCTCCGGTGCGCTGGCCGGCTCCTCGCTCGGCCTCGACCCGCAGGCCGTCGCCGCCGAGCTCGGCTTCGAGGGCGGCTCGGTCGGCAACTCCATCGACGGCACCGCCTCGCGCGACTTCGTCGCCGAGTTCGCCTTCGTCACCGCGATGATCGGCGTCAACCTCTCCCGGATCGCGGAGGAGGTGATCATTTGGAACACCAGGGAGTTCGGCTTCATCACGCTGCACGACGCCTTCTCCACCGGCTCCTCGATCATGCCGCAGAAGAAGAACCCCGACATCGCCGAGCTCGCCCGCGGCAAGTCCGGCCGGCTGATCGGCAACCTCACCGGCCTGCTGGCCACCCTCAAGGCGCTGCCGCTCGCGTACAACCGGGACCTCCAGGAGGACAAGGAGCCGGTCTTCGACTCCTGCGACACCCTGGAGGTGCTGCTGCCCGCCTTCACCGGGATGATGGCCACCCTGACGGTGCACCGGGAGCGGCTGGAGGAGCTCGCCCCGGCCGGCTTCTCGCTCGCCACCGACATCGCCGAGTGGCTGGTCAAGCAGGGCGTGCCGTTCCGGGTCGCGCACGAGGTGGCCGGCGCCTGCGTCAAGGTCTGCGAGGCCGAGGGCATCGAGCTGTCCGACCTGACGGACGAGCAGTTCGCCGACATCTCCGCGCACCTGACGCCCGAGGTGCGCTCGGTGCTCAGCGTCCACGGGGCCGTCGCCGCCCGTGACGGGCGCGGCGGCACCGCCCCCTCGGCGGTCGCGGTCCAGCTCGCCGAGGTGAAGGCGGACCTGGCGCGGCAGCAGGAGTGGGTGCGGGGCTGACCGCCGCCGGGGCCGACCCCGGGGCACCGGGGGCCGACCCCCGGTGCGGCGCGGGAGGGGCGCGGCGGTCCGACCGTCGCGCCCCTCCCGCGTCCGCGCCTCGTCCCGGGCGTAACCGCTCCCGCCCCGGGCCGTCATGCACGGTGTGTGCACCGCCCTCCCGTCCGTCCCCTCAGCCGAGGACGTCTACCTCGCCGAATGCCGCCGCCGCGCGGTCCGCGAGACCGTCGCCGCGCTGCCCGGCCGCTGTCCGCAGCTGATCGCCGCGCTCGCCGAGGACCCGCCGCCCACCTACCGCGAGCTCTCCGAGCGGCTCGGGATGCCGCGCGGCTCGATCGGCCCCACCCGCTCCCGCTGCCTGGCCTGCCTGCGCACGCTGCTCCACGCGGAGCGCTATCCCTGAGGGCCCGGCCGGCCGGAACCCGGCCGCGGCGGGGGTGACCCTCCTCACGTCGGGCGCCGCGAAGGTTGAGCGCAGCTGACACCCGGGTAGAGCGCTGGCGAACGCAGCTCTTGACGGTGGCGCGATCACTCGGATACTGAGCGTGAGCGCGCGCCACCCTCTGCGCGCCGGGCACGACGACTGGGGAGGCCCCTCCACATGGGCATGAGCGTGATCATCTCGGCCGCGGAGGCCGAGGACGCGGAGCAGATCCTCAAGCTCCAGTACCTCGGCTACCAGCCCGAGGCCGAGCTGTACGGCGACTGGGCCATCGGGCCCCTGACGCAGAGCCTGGAGAGCCTGCGCGCCGAACTGTCCGAGCAGCACGTCCTGGTCGCCCGGTTGGGCGACGAGGTGGTCGGCACCGTCCGCGGCCGCGTCGGCGAGGACGGCGTCGCCCGGATAGGGAGCCTGGTCGTCCATCCGCGGATGCAGCGCCACGGCCTCGGCGGCCGGCTGCTGGACGCGCTGGAGCGCCGGATGGCCCAGGACGGCCCGGTACGCGCCTACCGGCTGTCCACCGGCCACCGCAGCCTCGGCAACCTGCGGCTGTACGCCCGCCAGGGGTACCGTCAGACCGGGGTCGAGCAGGTCAACAGCCGGCTGAGCTTCGTCCACCTGGAGAAGCCGGCCGCGGCCCCGCTCGCCGCGACGGCCTGAGCCGGCCCCGCGCACGGTACCCGGCGCCGCCGCCATCCGGACCCCGGCGGCGGCGCCGAACGGCATCCGCGCAGGTCACAGCGGCGCATGTCCGCATTGCGGACAGGTCTGCCAAATAATTGGGCGGAAATCGACCCATCTGTTTTACTGGCTCACATGACTGCGACGACGAACTGGACCCCCACCGGCACCCTGCCGGCAGGTGAGCGTGCCATGTGTCGTCGAATGTGTCACCGCTGAGGGCCACCGCCCCCGGCGCCCTGCTGAGGGCGCCACCCCCTCGCGCCCCGAAGCGAGACTCCGGCGCCGCTCCCGCCCCGTGCGAGCGCGCCCCCCTTCCGGATCCCTCCCCTCCGTCGTGCCCGCACCCCGCGGCGCCGTGACTCGTTGGGGCCACGCCGTCGCGCGGCCCCGGCATCCGGCGGTCACGATCAAGGGAAGCCGGGCCCGGCCCCCTGGCGCGGTGCCGCGACGCCGCCGCCGACCGCTCAGGCGGCCGGCCGGCCGCCCCACGCCGCCCACCCCCGACCCACGGAAAGCCGCTGTGATCACCACCACGGACCTCACGAAGGTCTACCGTTCCCGAGGCCGCGAGGTGGCCGCCCTCGCCGGCGTCGACCTGCACGTCCGCCCGGGCGAGGTCTACGGAGTCGTCGGCACCAGCGGTGCGGGCAAGTCCACCCTCATCCGCTGCGTGAACATGCTGGAGCGGCCGACCTCCGGCACCGTCACCGTGGACGGGGTCGAGCTCACCGCCCTGGCCGGCGGGGAGAACCGCGCCGGCCGGGAGCTGCGCGAGGCCCGCCGCCGGATCGGCATGGTCTTCCAGCACTTCAACCTGCTCTCCTCGCGGACCGTGCAGCAGAACGTCGAGCTCCCGCTGGAGATCATCGGCCTGGACCGCACCGCGCGCCGCCGCAAGGCCGCCGAGCTGCTCGACCTGGTCGGCCTCGGCGACAAGGCCCGCAGCTACCCCCACCAGCTCTCCGGCGGCCAGAAGCAGCGGGTCGGCATCGCCCGGGCGCTGGCCGGCGAGCCCAAGGTGCTGCTCTCCGACGAGGCCACCTCGGCGCTCGACCCGGAGACCACCCGGTCGATCCTCAAGCTGCTGCGCGACCTCAACCAGCAGCTCGGCCTCACCGTCCTGCTGATCACCCACGAGATGGACGTCATCAAGTCCGTCTGCGACTCCGCCGCCCTGATGCGCGGCGGCCGGGTGGTCGAGTCCGGCGAGCTCACCGACCTGCTGGCCAAGCCCGGCTCCGAGCTGGCCCGCGAGCTGTTCCCGCTCAGCGAGTTCGGCACCGGCCACGCCGGCTCCACCGTGCTGGAGATCACCTTCCAGGGCGACAGCTCGGCCCAGCCGTTCGTCTCCCAGCTCGCCCGCACGTACCAGATCGACATCAACATCCTCGGCGCCGCGGTGGAGACCATCGCCGGCCGGATGGTCGGCCGGATGCGGGTGGAACTGCCCGGCGGCCACCAGGACAACGTGGTGCCGATCGGCTACCTGCGCGAGCAGGGCCTCCAGGTGGACGTGATCGGTGCGGCGAACGGAGCGGTGGCATGACCTGGGACCAGATGCAGGAGCTGATGGGGCCCGCCACCCGGGAGACTTTCCAGATGGTCGGGGTGTCGGCGCTCGTCACCGTGCTGCTCGGCCTGCCGCTGGGCGTGCTGCTGGTGCTCACCGACAAGGGCGGCCTGCTGGCCAACCGGGCGGTCAACAAGGCCATCGGCTTCGTCGTGAACATCGCCCGCTCGGTGCCGTTCATCATCCTGATGATCGCGCTGATCTCCTTCACCCGCTGGCTCGTCGGCACCTCCATCGGCTGGCAGGCGGCGACCGTCCCGCTGACCATCGGCGCCATCCCGTTCTTCGCCCGCCTGGTCGAGACCTCCGTCCGCGAGGTCGACCGGGGCCTGGTCGAGGCGGTCCAGTCGATGGGCGGCAGCACCTGGACGATCGTCCGCAAGACCCTGCTGCCCGAGGCCCTGCCCGGCATCGTGGCCTCCGTCACCACCACGGTCATCACCCTGGTCAGCTACTCCGCGATGGCCGGCACCGTCGGCGGCGGCGGACTCGGCACCCTCGCGGTCAACTACGGCTACCAGCGCTTCGAGACCGCCTTCATGTGGGTCATCGTGGTCGAGCTGGTGATCATCGTCACCGCCGTCCAGCTGCTCGGCGACCTCGCCGTCCGGCGACTGTCCCACAGCGGCCGCGGCGGCGGCCGGACGCGGCTGTTCGGCCGCGCCCCGGCGGCTGCCGACCAGGACCCCGTCGCCTCCTAGGACGCGCCCCGGACCTCCCCCGTCCGACCCCGGACGCGGCTCCCCGTTCCACGCAGAAAGGCACTTTTCGTGCGCAACGCCCTGAAGTTCACCAGCATCCTCGCCACCGCCGGCGTCGCCCTCTCGCTCGCCGCGTGCGGCAGCTCGGGCTCGTCCTCCTCGAGCGCCGACGCGCCGCTCAAGGTCGTGGCCAGCCCCACCCCACACGGTCAGATCCTGAAGTACGTCAAGGACAACCTCGCGGAGAAGGCGGGCCTCAAGCTCGACATCAAGGAGGTCACCGACTACGTGACCCCCAACACGGCGGTGCAGGACGGTTCGGCCGACGCCAACTACTTCCAGCACGTCCCGTACCTGGAGGACTTCAACAAGAAGCACGGCACGAACATCGTGTCGGTCGAGCCCGTGCACCTGGAGCCGCTGGGCCTCTACTCCAAGAAGGTCAAGGCGATCGCGGACCTGCCCGAGGGCGCCACCATCGGCCTGCCGAACGACGCCACCAACGAGGGCCGCGCGCTCAAGCTGCTCGCCGACAACAAGCTGATCACCCTCAAGGACGGCGTCACCACCACCGCCACCCCGGCGGACGTGACCGGCAACCCGAAGAACTTCAAGTGGAAGGAGTTGGAGGCCGCCCAGCTGCCCCGCTCCGTCGCCGACCTCGACGCCGCCGTGATCAACGGCAACTACGCGCTGGACTCCGGCCTGAAGCCGGCCACCGACTCCCTGGTGCTGGAGAAGGCCGAGGGCAACCCGTACGCCAACATCCTGGCCGTCAAGAAGGGCAAGGAGGACGACCCGCGGGTCAAGAAGCTCGCCGAGCTGCTGCACTCCGCCGAGGTCAAGAAGTACATCGACGACACCTTCCAGGGCTCGGTCATCCCGGCCTTCTGAGCCGGGCCCGCCGACGTCCCGATCCCGACCGGGCCCCCGCCGCACCTCGGCGGGGGCCCGGTCGGGCAGTATGCAGCAGGGACACTCCGACCGGCCGCCTCCTGACGTACCGTCGTGCGGGCGGCGCACCGGGTGGCGTCCGGGGCACGCCGGAGGCGTACGGTGTTGTGTTCACGACCCGGCGAGGAGAGACGGCATGGCAGCGAGCTTCCCCGAGACCGCCATCAGCACCGAACGGCTGCTGCTGCGCCCCCTGGCGGAGGACGACGCCCCCGGCCTGGCCACGATGATGGCCGACGACCTCGTCCGGGCCTGGACGGACCTGCCGCACCCCTTCACCGAGGAGTACGCGGCCGAGCTCGTCCGCACCGTCGCCCCCGCCCACCGGGCCGCCGGGCGCGGCATCGTCTTCGCCGTCACCGAGCACCTGACCCAGCGCCTGGTCGGCCTGGTCGAGCTGCGCAACACCGACTGGCGGCTGCGCAGCACCGAGGTCTCCTACGTCACCGCCGTCTGGGCGCGCGGCGAGGGCTACGCCCCGGAGGCCGTCCTCGGCGTCGCCCAGTGGCTGTTCGAGGACCGCGGCTTCCTGCGCCTGGAGCTGCGCACCGCCGCCGGGAACACCGCCGCCCAGCAGGTCGCCCAGAAGATCGGCGCCATCAGCGAGGGCGTGCTGCGCAGCGCCTGGATAGTGCGCGGGGAGTCCGCGGAGCACGTCGTGGGGGCGCCCCGCGGCCACCGGGCCGGGGAGGAGAGCCGCAGCGACCTCCTCCTGTGGAGCCTGCTCCCGGAGGACCTGGAGGCGCCCGAGCCGCAGCCCGTCGGCCGGTCCGGCGGCCACCGCCGCGTGCTGCGCGACTGAGCCGCGCCCCGGCCGCGGGGCCGCCCGCGGGGGAGCGGGCCGCCGCTCGCCGCGCCGTCCGTTCACCCGGCGCGGACATGTGTGCGAGATGTCGGGTTCCGGAGGACCGCACCCGGTAGCCTCTGGACCGGCGCCGCGCGGCGGCGGATCGAGTGGCGCACCGAGTCGAGGGAGAACGGCCGCAGATGGCTGACCGGATCACGGTCATCGGGTGGGACGGCACACCGCTGACCGAGGCCGCCGGCGCGGCCCTGGCCGCGGCGACCCTGGTGGCCGGCGCCCCCTACCAACTGAGCGCCCTCCCGGTGCCGGAGTCCGCCGAGCGGATCACCCTCGGCAACGTCCGGCAGGCCGCCCGCCGGATCGCCGAGCACCGCGGCGCGGCCGTCGTGGTCGCCGAGGGCGACCCGGGGTTCTTCGGGGTGGTGCGCACCCTGCGCCGCCCCGAGTACGGCCTCGAACTGGAGGTGCTGCCCGCCGTCTCCTCGGTGGCCACCGCCTTCGCCCGGGCCGGCATGCCCTGGGAGGACGCCCAGGTGGTCAGCGCGCACGGCGGACGGCTGCGCCGCGCGGCCAACATCTGCCGGGCCCACCCCAAGGTCGCGGTGCTCACCGCGCCGGGCGCCGGGCCCTCCGAACTCGCCCTGATGCTGCGCGGGGTGCACCGGACCTTCGTGGTCTGCGAGGCCCTCGGCACCCCCGACGAGGACGTCACCGTCCTGACCTCCGACCGGATCGCCGACCACGTCTGGCGCGACCCCAACGTGGTGCTGGTGATCGGCGGCGGCGCCCGGTCCGCGGCGGTGGACGAGGCGGCCGGCTGGCTCGCCGGGCGCCCGGTCGGCTACCCCGGCGCGGACCGCGGCTGGGCGCTCCCCGGCGACGCGTACACGGGCGCCGGGCGCACGGAAGACGAACCGGGCGCGCCCGACGTGCTCCCCGCCCACGTACGCGCCCTGGTACTGGCCCGGCTGGGCGCACGCCCCGGGGACCTGGTCTGGTCGGTCGGCGCCGGCAGCGGCGCCCTCGCCGTGGAGGCGGCCCGGTTCGGCGCCGCCGTGGTCGCCGTCGAGGGCTCCCGCTCGGCCTGCGCCCGACTGGCCGTCAACGCCCGCCGCTACGGCGTCGAGGTGGAGGCCGTGTACGGCAGCGGCCCCGAGGTGCTGGGCGGCCTGCCGGAGCCGGACGCCGCGGTGGTGGAGTCCGGCGGCCTCGACGTGGTGCGCGCGGTGCTGGCCCGGCGGCCCGAGCGCTTCGTCGCCCTGCCCGGGACCCTCGCCGAGGCGGAGGACGTCCACCGGGCGATCGCCGGGGCCGGCTACCGCGCGGACGGCGCGCTGCTCCAGGCGACGCCGCTGCGGCCGGTCGGCGAGGGCGGGGGGCTGGCGCCGGGGGCGGGCGCGACCGGCGTGCTGGTGCTCTGGGGTGAGCAGATCGTGTGAAGGCCGTGGGCGCGGGCCGGGGCCGTCCGGTGGCGCCGACGGTGATCCAGGTCGCATCCGGACACCGATTCGAGAGGTGACCGCGCGCTGCCGGTAGTGTGACGTCTGGACGGCCGAACCGGTCGGCGGCCCACCCGATTCGGTCGGTTTGTCGCCTTTTTGACGCGGTGCAATCCGATTCCGCTCGAAGTGTGGGCAATTCGACGGGCCTCGTGCCGGACCTGGAGAATGACGTAGGGTCCGGGGCGGTCGTGCCGGTTGCTCTGGGTTGTCGTTGTTTCAGACGATGTGCCGCCCCGTGCGGGCGGTGCGCCGGACCGGGGTGCCGCAGCGCGCCGGATGGACTTGGGCCGCAGCGCCACGGCGCGGCGGCCGCGTGTGGTTAGGGGCGGGTCGGTGCTGGTTCGGCCCGTGCGGATGGGCGCTGCGATCGGTGATCGTGTCGCCGAGGGCGCGGCAGCGGCCTGGAAGGAGCTTTGACAATGACCGATGGCGGCCACGTCCCGGGCGAGGGACAGCCGGAGCACCTGCACGCCGGGCCGGACGCGCTCGGCGGACCGGAGGGCGTCGCGGGCGTTGCACCCCTCCAGGGCGTCGCGACGGCCGGCGGTGCGATCCCCGGTCCGGCGGCTCCGCTCGGCGGTGTCCCCGGCGCGGTACCCCCGGGCGCGGGCGTCATCCCGCCACAGGGGCAGCACGGCTACGGCGTCCCCGGCGGGCCCCACTCCGGCCACCCCGGCGACGGCTGGGCGGTCGACCAGGGCGCCCCGCGCCCGGCCTTCCACTTCCTCGACCAGCCCGACACGCCCGACGGCCTGGACGACGATGACGACGTGCTGCTGATGCCCGGGCCGCAGGGCTCCTGGGGCGAGCCCCTGGCGACCGTCCCGGCCGAGCAGCCGCCGCTCGCGCCGCAGCCGGACGGCACGCCGGTCGAGCCGTCCTGGCCGCCGGTGGACCCGCCGGTGCTCGGCGCCGAGCACGCCGTCCCGCAGCAGGCCGCCCCGGTGCCGCCGCAGCAGCCGACGGCCCAGGCCCAGCAGCCGCGCCGGCCGCTGCACGCCGGGCCGCCGATCCCGGACCCGTCGCTGATGACCGGCCAGGTGCCGGTCCGTTCGCTCGCCGACCGCGGCCCCTCGCAGGGCGGCACGCCCGCGCACGGCATCCCGGTGGTCGGCCGTCCGCCGATGGCCGAGGCCGCCGCGCCGGCCCCGGCCGCGGTGCCGCAGGTCCAGCCGCCGGTGCCGGCCGTTCCGGTCGTGGACGGGCAGCAGCCGCAGGCGCACGACTTCCAGCAGGCCCAGCAGGTGCCGTTGGGCGTGCCGCCGGTCGAGGCCGGGCCGGCCGTCGAGACGGTCGGGGCCATCGAGGTGGTCGAGGTGGTCGAGACCCCGGAGGCCGTCCAGGCCGCCCCCGTCCAGACCGTGCCCGAGGTGGCGCCGCAGGGCGTCGAGGCCGCGGTGGAGTCCGTCGAGGCGGCCCCGCAGGCCGTCGAGGTCGCGCCCGCCCCGCCGGAGGCCGAGGCGGTCGGCGCTCCCGTCGCCGAGGCCCTCGCTGCTCCGGCCGCCGCCGAGGGCGCCGCCGCGCCCGCCGAGCAGCCCGGGGCCGCGGCCCCGGCCGGGCAGCCGCGCCGGATCTCCGCCTTCCTGGCCGCGCCCACCCCGCACGGCCTGCCCAAGGTCGGGGCCGCCGCGCCGGCCCCGGCCGTCGAGGAGGCCGCCCCGCAGCAGCCCGCGCCGATAGCGGCCCCCGACGCGCCGCAGGCCGTCCCGGTCGCCGAGGCCGTCCAGCCCGCCGCCGCGGTCGAGGCCGCTCAGCCCGTCGAGGCGGCGCCGGTCGTCGAGGCCGCGCCGGTCGTCGAAGCCGCGCAGGTCGTCGAAGCCGCCGAGGCGGCGCCGCAGGCCGTCGCGGAGCCGGTCGCCGAGCCGGCCGCCGAGCCGGTCGCGGAGACCGCCGCGGGCACCGGTGAGATGCCCTCCGGCCAGGCTGTCACCGAGCCCGCCGCCGAGCCCGCTGCCAAGCCCGTCGCCGAAGGGGAGCAGCCGCAGGCCGAGGCCACGCCCGAGACTCCCGCCGAGCCGGTCGCGGACCAGGCCGTGGAGGCGCCCCTCGCCGCCGTCGCCGCCGAGACCGCCCCCGGAACGGCCCCCGAGCCGGAGGCGCAGCCCGCCGAGGCCGCGGAGCCCGCCGAGGGCACTGAGGGCGCCGTCGAGCAGCCCGGCACCGCCGCGGAGGCGGCCGAGGCCCAGGCCGGGGCCGCCGCCGAGCCCGCCCCGCCCGCCGAGGGCGCCGTCGAGGCCGAGCCCGCCGTCGAGGCCGAGCCCGTCCGGGAGCCGGGCGCCGAGGCCCCGGCCGCCGTCGAGCAGCCCGCCGCCGGGACCCCCGAAGGCGCCGCTGCCCCCGAGCCCGTCGAGCCCGCGGCGACCCCGGAGGCCCCCGAGGCCGCCGTAGCCGCCGAGGCCCCCGACGCGCCGCAGGACGCCGAGGCCGCCCTGGCCCCCGAGGCCGCGCAGACCCCCGGGGAGCAGCCCGCCGTCGAGGAGGCGCAGCCGGAGCCGCAGCCCGAGGAGCCCGCCGAGCCGCGCGGCCCGGCCGCCCCCGGCTACGACGAGGCCGGCCGCGAGGCCGTCCACCAGGTGATCCGCGAGCGCCGCGACATCCGCAACGGCTTCCGCCCGGACCCGATCCCGCACGAGGTGCTGATCCGCGTCCTGGAGGCCGCCCACACCGCGCCCAGCGTCGGCTACTCGCAGCCCTGGGACTTCGTGGTGATCCGCTCGGGCAAGACCCGCAAGCGGATGCACGCCCTGGCCGAGCGCCAGCGCGAGGCGTACGCGGACTCGCTGCCCAAGGGCCGGGCCAAGCAGTTCAAGGAAATCAAGATCGAGGCGATCCTCGACACCCCGGTCAACATCGTGGTGACCGCCGACCGCACCCGCGGCGGCCGGCACACCCTGGGCCGGCACACCCAGCCGCAGATGGCCCCGTACTCGGCCGCGCTGGCCGTCGAGAACCTCTGGCTGGCCGCCCGCGCCGAGGGCCTGGGCGTCGGCTGGGTGAGCTTCTTCGACGACGAGGAGCTGGTCCGCGAGCTCGGCCTGCCCGAGCACCTGGAGGTCGTCGCCTACCTGTGCGTCGGCTACGTCGACGAGTTCCCGGACGAGCCCGAGCTGGAGCAGCAGGGCTGGGCGAAGAAGCGCCCGCTGTCCTGGGTCGTCCACGAGGAGCAGTACGGCAACCGCGCGCTGCCCGGCGAGGAGCCGCAGAGCCTGCTCGCCGAGACCCTGCGCGGCATCCGCCCGCTGGACGCCAAGGCGCTCGGCGAGGCCTGGGACCGGCAGAAGCGGATGACCAAGCCGGCCGGCTCGCTCGGCATGCTGGAGATCATCTCGGCCCAGCTGTGCGGCCTGTCCCGCAAGTGCCCGCCGCCGATCCCGGAGCCCGCCTGCGTGGCGGTCTTCGCCGGGGACCACGGCGTGCACGCCCAGGGCGTCAGCCCCTGGCCGCAGGAGGTGACCGCCCAGATGGTCGGCAACTTCCTGGCCGGGGGAGCGGTGATCAACTCCTTCGCCAAGCAGATCGGCACCGAGGTCTGCGTGGTCGACGTCGGCGTCGCCGCCGACCTGCCGCAGGCCGTCCAGCAGGGCCGCGCGACCGGCCTGCTGCCCCGCAAGGTCCGCCCCGGCACCGCCGACATGACCCAGGGCCCGGCGATGACCCGCGAGGAGGCCCTCAAGGCCGTCGAGGTCGGCATCGAGACCGCCCGCGACCTGGTCGCGGCGGGCAACAAGGCGCTGGTCACCGGTGACATGGGGATCGCCAACACCACCGCCTCGGCGGCCCTGATCTCGGTGTTCACCGGCCTCGACCCGGCCGAGGTCACCGGCCGCGGCACCGGCATCGACGACGAGACCCACGCCCGCAAGATCGAGGTCATCCGCGCCGCGCTGGCCCTGCACCAGCCCGACCCGAGCGACCCGATCGGCGTCCTCGCCGCGGTCGGCGGCCTGGAGCACGCCGCCCTGGCGGGCTTCCTGCTGGGCGCCGCCTCGCTGCGCACCCCGGTGGTCCTGGACGGCGTCATCGCCGGCTCGGCCGCGCTGGCCGCCAAGGCCATCGCCCCCGAGGTGCTGGCCGCCTGCATCGCCGGCCACCGCTCCGCCGAGCCGGGCCACCAGGCCGCGCTGGCGAAGCTCGGCCTGCGCCCGCTGATCGACCTGGACCTGCGGCTCGGCGAGGGCACCGGTGCCCTGCTGGCCCTGCCGCTGGTGCAGAGCGCGGCCCGGGCGATGCACGATGTAGCCACCTTCGACTCCGCCGGGGTCACCGAGAAGGCCTGACGCACCCCGTCACCGCTCCGCAGTCCGGCCCGAGGGCGCGCCGGACCGCGGAGCGGTGCCGTGCGTACCGTCCCCCCACCCTCACCACCCCGATCAGGAGCACCGCCGATGACCGCGCCCACCCCGCACCCGAGCACCGAGGGCCGTACCCCCTACCCGGTGGGCCTGCTGCTGGCCGGCCGCCGCGTCGTGGTGGTCGGCGGCGGCCAGGTCGCCCAGCGGCGGCTGCCCGCCCTGATCGCCTCCGGTGCCGACCTGCACCTGATATCCCCGGCGACCACCCCGGCCGTCCAGGCCATGGCCGACGCCGGCGAGCTCACCTGGCACGCCCGCCCGTACCGGGAGGGCGACCTGGCCGACACCTGGTACGCCCTGGTCGCCACCGACGACCCGGCCGTCAACGCGGCGGTCAGCGCCGAGGCCGAGCGCGAGCGGGTGTTCTGCTCCCGCAGCGACGACGCCGCCGCGGCCACCGCCTGGACCCCGGCCAGTGGCCGCGACGCGGGCGCCACCGTCGCCGTCCTCACCGGCGACCCCCGCCACTCCGCCGCCCTGCGCGACGCCATCGTGGACGGCCTGCGGGACGGCTCGCTGGCCGCCCGCCAGTACCGTGCGCACGGGGCCGGCGTGGCCCTGGTCGGCGGCGGCCCCGGCGACCCGGACCTGATCACCGTGCGCGGCCGGCGGCTGCTCGCCGACGCCGACGTGGTCGTCACCGACCGCCTCGCCCCGCGCGAGCTGCTCGCCGAACTGCCCGAGCACGTCGAGGTGATCGACGCCTCCAAGATCCCGTACGGCCGGTTCATGGCCCAGGAGGCGATCAACCGCACCCTGGTCGAGCACGCCAAGGCCGGCAAGTTCGTGGTCCGGCTCAAGGGCGGCGACCCGTACGTCTTCGGCCGCGGCGGAGAGGAGCTGCTGGCCTGCGCGGAGGCCGGCCTGCCGGTCACCGTGGTGCCCGGCATCTCCAGCTCGATCAGCGTCCCCGCGGCGGCCGGCGTCCCGGTCACCCACCGCGGCATGACCCACGAGTTCACCGTGATCTCCGGCCACGTCGGCCCGGACGACGAGCGCTCGCTCACCAACTGGGAGGCCGCCGCGAGGATGAGCGGCACCCTGGTGCTGCTGATGGCCGTGGACAAGATCGGTGCGATCGCCGCCCGGCTGGTCGAGTACGGCCGGCCGGCGGACACCCCGGTCGCGGTCGTCCAGGAGGGCACCACCGCCGCCCAGCGCCGGGTGGACGCCACCCTCGGGACCGTCGCCGCGGTGGTCGAGGCCGAGGGGGTCAAGCCCCCGGCGGTCATCGTCGTCGGCGACGTCGTCCACGTGCTGGCCGCGGCCTTCCCGGCCTAGCCCGTCGTCCGGGAGGGCCGCCGGAGCGGGAAGTCGGCCCGGCCGACTTCCTACTCCAGCGGCTGCTCCGTCCAGATGACCTTCCCGGTCGCCGTGTAGCGCGTCCCCCAGCGCTCCGCGAACTGCGCGACCAGGAACAGCCCGCGCCCGCCCTCGTCCTCGGTCGCCGCGTACCGCAGGTGCGGCGAGGTGCTGCTGCCGTCCGACACCTCGCAGATCAGCGAGCGGTCCCGCAGCAGCCGCACCCGGATCGGCGCGGAGCCGTACCGGATCGCGTTGGTCACCAGCTCGCTCAGGATCAGCTCGGTGACGAACGCGGCCTCCGCCAGGCCCCAGGCCGTCAGCCGCTCCGCCACCGCGGCCCGGACCTCGCGCACCGCCGCCGGATCGGCGGGCACGTCCCACTGCGCCACCCGGTCCGGCGCCAGCACCCTGGTCCGCGCCACCAGCAGCGCGATGTCGTCCTGCGGGTGCTCCGGCAGCAGCGCCCCGAGCACGTCCGCGCAGGTCTGCTCGGGCGTGCGCGGCGGGCCCGACAGCGCCGCCCGGAGCAGCTCCAGCCCCTCGTCGATGTCCCGCTGCCGGTCCTCCACCAGCCCGTCCGTGTACAGCACCAGCCGGCTGCCCTCGGCCAGCTCCAGCTCGGCGGTCTCGAACGGCAGCACCGCCAGCCCCAACGGCGGCCCGGTCGGCAGCTCCGGGAACACCACCCGGCCCTGCGGGTCCACCACGGCCGGCGGCGGGTGCCCGGCGGTGGCCAGCGTGCAGCGCCGCGACACCGGGTCGTAGACCGCGTACAGGCAGGTCGCCCCGGCCAGCTCGGCGCGCTCGCCGCCGGCCGCCTCGTCCTGGTCGATCCGGTTCACCAGCTCGTCCAGGTGCCCCAGCAGCTCGTCCGGCGGCAGGTCCAGGGTCGAGAAGTTGTGGATCGCCGTGCGCAGCCGGCCCATCGTCGCCGCCGCGTGCAGCCCGTGCCCCACCACGTCCCCGACCACCAGCGCCACCCGGGCGCCCGGCAGCGGGATCACGTCGAACCAGTCCCCGCCCACCCCCGCCCGGGCCGGCAGGTAGCGGTGCGCCACGTCCAGCGCCGTCTGCTCCGGCAGCCTGCGCGGCAGCAGGCTGTGCTGGAGCGTCACCGCCATGGTGTGCTCCCGGGTGTAGCGGCGGGCGTTGTCGATGCACACCGCCGCGTGCGCCACCAGCTCCTCGGCCAGCGCCAGGTCCTCCGCCTCGAACGGCTCCGCCCGCTGCGCCCGCCAGAACCGGGCGACGCCCAGCAGCGCCCCGCGCGCCCGCAGCGGCACCCGCGCCAGCGAGTGCACCCCGTACGCCAGCACCTGCGCCGACCGCTCCGGGTCCTGCGCCCGCCAGCCCTCGGCCCGCGCCAGGTCCGGCTCGATGGCCGGCTCCCCGCTGTGCAGCGTCCCGGCCAGCGGGGTCGCGGGCACCACGTCCAGCTCCGTACCGACCGGGTAGAACGGGGCGTCCTCCCGCACGCCCGTCACCGCGACCCGGCGCATCCGCCCCAGCGAGGTGCTCGGCGGCGGCTCCTCACCGGCCAGTACCTGGTCGGCCAGGTCCACCGTGACGAAGTCCGCGAACCGCGGCACCGCGACCTGGGCCAGCTCCTCCGCCGTCCGCGTCACGTCCAGCGTGCTGCCCACCGTCACCCCGGCGTCGTACAGCAGCCGCAGCCGCCGCTGCGCCCGCTCGGCCCGGCCGGACAGCGCCGCCAGCTCGGTGGAGTCGCGCAGCGTGGCGACGCGCCCGGGCTGCCCGCCCGGCTGGTCGATCAGCCGGACGTTCACCGCCAGCAGCCGCTCCCCGGACAGCACCACCTCGTCGGTCACCGGGCGCCCGGCGGTCAGCAGGTCCAGCGGCGCCCGCTCCAGGCCCAGCCCGTCCACCGGGCGGCCCTCCGCGTCCGGCGGCAGGTCCAGCAGCCGGCGTGCCTCGTCGTTGCAGAGCAGCAGCCGGCCGTCGCCGCCGAGGATCAGCACGCCCTCGCGCACCGCGTGCAGCACCGCCGCGTGGTGCTCGTACATCCTGGTCATCTCGACCGGGCCCAGTCCGTGCGTCTGGCGCCGCAGCCGGCGGCTGATCAGCGCCGTCCCGAGGGTGGCCAGCCCCACCGCGGCCGCCGCCGCGCCCAGCACCACCGGCAGCTGGCGCTCGCTGGCGCTGCTGACGTTCTTCAACGTGACGCCCGCCGAGACCAGCCCGACCACCGAGCCGTCCGGCGCGTACACCGGGACCACCGCCTGCACCAGCGGGCCGAGCGTGCCCGAGAGGTGTTCGGTCACCACCTGCCCGTGCAGGGCGGGCTCGTAGGTGCCGACGAACTTCCGGCCGATCCGCGCCGGGTTCGGGTGGGTGTAGCGGATGCCCTGGTCGTTCAGCACGACGATGAAGTCCACCCCCGCGGAGGCCCGCGCGGACTGCGCCCTCGGCTGGAGGACGGCCGTCGGGTCGGGGGAGCGCAGCGCCTCGACGATGCCCGGCGCGCTGGCGAAGGTCTGCGCCACCGCCACCGAGCGGTTGCGCGCCTCGTGGTCGGCGTCGTTGTGCGACTGCACCACCAGCGCCACCGCGGCCGCCACCACCAGGAGCAGCACGACCACGACCTGGAGCGCGAACACCTGCCCCGCCACCGACCGGTGCCACACCGACCACCGGGGCGTCACGCGCGGCAGCTGCGGCCGACCGTGTGGGCGCCCACCGGGGGAGCCGGCGGAGCCAGTGGCGCCAGAGGCCGACGGAGCCCAGGATCGGCCCGGATTTCGGGCCATACGGTCATATTTGCACTACGGCCAGCGCGCGACCACCCCGCCCCCTCCGCCGTTTGGCCATCCCCGCCCCTGCTTGGCAAGATCGCAGGGTGTCCGAACCCAGCACCGTCACCGATCCGTCCGACCCGCGCCTCGCCGACTACACCGGCCTCACCGACGTGGAGCTGCGCCGCCGCCGCGAACCCGCAGAGGGCCTCTTCATCGCGGAGGGGGAGAAGGTCATCCGCCGCGCCCTCGCCGCGGGCTACCGGATGCGGTCGATGCTGCTCACCGCCAAGTGGCTGGAGGTGATGGGCGACGTCATCGCCGAGGCCGACGCGCCCGTCCACGTGGTCGAGCCCGCGCTCGCCGAAGCCGTCACCGGCTACCACGTGCACCGCGGGGCCCTCGCCTCGATGGAGCGCAAGCCGCTCCCGGACGCCGCCGAGGTGCTCGCCGGGGCCCGCCGGGTCGCCGTGCTGGAGGGGCTGGTCGACCACACCAACCTCGGCGCCATCTTCCGCAGCGCCGCCGCCCTCGGCATGGACGCCGTCCTGCTCTCGCCCGACTGCGCGGACCCGCTCTACCGGCGCGCCGTCAAGGTCTCCATGGGCGCGGTCTTCGCCGTCCCGTACGCCCGGCTGGACCCCTGGCCGGCCGCCCTCGACACCGTCCGGGCGGCGGGCTTCACCCTGCTCGCCCTGACCCCCGCCGACACCGCCGCGGACCTCCACACCCTCGCCCCGCACAGCCTCCCCAAGGCCGCCCTGATGCTCGGTGCCGAGGGCGACGGCCTGACCGCCCGCGCCATCGCCGCCGCCCACCACCCCGTCCGCATCCCGATGGCCCACGGCATCGACTCCCTCAACGTCGGCGCCGCCGCCGCCGTAGCCTTCTACGCCGTCACCACCCCCTGATCCCCGCCCCACCGCTTCCACCAAGCGCCCGGACCCTCCCCGCAACGCCAGAAGTCGGCGGGCCCGACTTCCCCCGCACGCCGCTTCCACCAAGCGCCCGCGTCCTCCCCGCCCCACAGGCATCCGCCCCGACCCCATCCCTCGACGCGAGAAGTCTGCGTCCTCAGGTGGTGCCAGGCCTCGCCGCCGCGCGGCCGGACGCGCTCTGCGTCGGAAGTCGGCCTACCCGACTTCCCACGTGCGCCAGCCGTGCTGAGCCGCTGGTCGCCGCCCGGACCCGGGCGTGCCCTGCATGGGAAGTCGGCCCGCTCGACTTCTCGCGCACGTCGGTTTCACCGAGTGCCCGGGGTTCTCCCCGCCTCGCAGGCCTCCGCCCCTGCCCTGGCGCGACGCGAGAAGTCGGTGGGCCCGACTCCCTGTGCCCATAGATGGCGCCGAGGCCTCACCATGGGGCCCTGGCCGCCATGCGGTCCGGTCGCGCTATCTGTCGGAAGTCGGCCGGCCTGCCCGATTCTCCACGTGCGCCAGCCGTGCTGAGCCGCCGGTCGCCGCCCGGACCCAGGCGTGCCCTGCATGGGAAGTCGGCCCGCTCGACTTCCCATGCACGCCGGTTTCACCGAGTGCCCGGGGTTCTCCCCGCCTCGCAGGCCTCCGCCCCTGCCCTGGCGCGACGCGAGAAGTCGGTGGGCCCGACTTCCTGCGCACGCAGGACTGTGCCGAGTCTGCCCCGCCGGGGCCTGAGCACTGTGTGGCGCGAGCGCGCTTTGCCTGAGAGGTCGATGGGTCCGACTTCTCGCGCGCACTGGCATTGCCGAGGTGGCAGCTCATCGGCAATGCGGCCCTTCGACACGGCCCTGCGGACAGCCGCCCCTGGCCCATCCCGCGACGAGAGAAGTCGGTAGGTCCGACTTCTCTGCGTCCTCGGGTGGTGCTGGGGTCTCCCTGCTGGGCGCCTCGCCGCCGCGCGGCCCGGTCGCGCTGTGCGTGGGAAGTCGGCGGGCCCAACTTTCCACGTGCGCCAGCCGTGCTGAGCCGCTGGTCCGGCTCGGGCGTGCCCTGCATGAGAAGTCGGCCTGCTCGACTTCGTGCGCACGTCGGTTTCACCGAGTGCTCGGGCTCTCCCCGCCTCGCAGGCCTCCGCCCCTGCCCTGCCGCGACGCCAGAAGTCGGTAGGTCCGACTTCCTGCGCTGAAGGCCGCGCTGGGGGCCTGAGCCTGTGGCGTGAGCGCGCTCTGCGTGAGAAGTCGATGGTTCCGACTTCTCACGCGCACTGGCACTGCCGAGGCGGCAGTTCATCGGCTCTGCGGCGGCCCGGCGTGGCCCGATGCCGCTTCCAGTGTCCGCGCTGCGAAGCAGTCCGGACAGCTGCCCCCGGCCCATCCCGCGACGCGAGAAGTCGGTAGGCCCGACTTTCTGCGCCCCCCGCGTGGTGCCGAGGCCTCCCCGTCGGGCGCCTGGCCCCCCTACGCCCTGATCGCGCTCTGCGTGGGAAGTCGGCGGGCCCGACTTCTCGCGCGCACCGGCGTTGCCGAGGTGGGTGGCAGCTCTGCGGTGCTGCGGTGCGCTGTGTTGCCCGCGGACCCGTCGGGCATCCGCGGTGCGGGGCTTCCAGGCATCCCCTGCTGAGGCCGCCCCGCCGGGGGAGGGGACGGCCCGCGTGGTTCAGCCGATGGGGGAGGTGGGGAGGGCCGGGGCCGCGGCGGGGGGCGGGGTGGTGGCGCCGGGCCAGGACTCGTCGAGGGTGCCGTCGGAGCGGACGGTGTAGCGCGTCGAGGTGACCGCGCCGGTGGCGGCCGCGCGCTCCTCGCGGACGACGGTGCTGCCCTCCAGCCGCCAGGTGGCCGTCGCCTGCGGGTCCGCCACCGAGGTACGGGAGGTGGCGACGACCGGGGCGTCCCCGGCGAAGGTGTAGAGCTGGACGAGGTCCACCGGCGCCGACCCCTCCGTCCGCCGCAGCACGACCACCGCGGCCGGCACGCCCTTGTAGCGGGCCGGCAGCACCGCGCTCAGCGCGACCTGCGGTCCGGCTCCGACCGAGTGCCCGTTCTGCAGGTTGACGGCCGGCCCGGCCCCGTCGGGGTAGCTGCGGTTGGGCCAGTCCACGGCCGGCACCGGTGCCTGCGGGGGCGTCAGCCCGCCGTCGGCGCTCTGGCGGGCCGCCGCCGGGAGCGGCACGGTCGAGGTCGGCGGTACGACGTCCGCCGAGGTGCCCGGTACGGAGCGCTCGCCGCCGGAGGCCGTGTTGGTCACCACCGCCGTCGGCGGCCGCACGCTCCGGTTGTCCCGGTTCTCGCACCCCTGCGCCGCCGCGATGGCCAGCGCCACCCCGATGGTCACGGTGACGAAGACCACCAGCCGCTGCCGGAGCAGCCGCTGCCGCGCGGTGCCGGGCCGCCCGCCAGGAGCGGGGGTGTGCTGACGGTCCCGGGGACGCGCCCGGTCGCGCGGGTCTCGGGCGTCTCGGGCGTCTCGGGGGTCGCGGCCCCCCGGGCGCCCCGGCGGCGGGGTCTGCGGACGGTCGGGACGTTCCCGCAGCGGCCGGGTCGCCTGCGCCGACTCGGGCCGGGGCAGCGGCGCGGCCGCCCCCTGGGGGCGGCGCCCGGCGGACCCGGCGCCCTGCGCACCGGCCCGGCCCGCCGCCGCCCGGGCCCGTCCCGCGGGGTGCGGCTCGGCCGGGCGCCCCGGGCCCGGCACGCCGCCCTGACGACCGTTCCCCTGCGGCGCCGCAGCCGCAGCCGCAGCGGAAGCCGCACCCGGCCCCGACCCCTGGGCCGGACCCGGGGCCGCAGCCGCCGCACCGGCGTTCCGTCCCGGCCGCGCCCCGCGCCCCCCGCCGGGGGCCCCCGCCGCCCCGCGCGCCGCCAGCTCGCTGAGCCGCTCGTGCAGTGCGGCGGCCCCGGGCCGTTCGGCCGGCTCCTTGGCGAGGCAGGCCCGGATCAGCGGCGCGAGCTGCGGGGGGACGGCGGAGAGGTCGGGCTCCTCGTGGACGACCCGGTACAGCATCACTTCGGAGGACGCCCCGGACCCGAACGGGGTGTCCCCCGTGAGCGCGTACGCGAGGGTGGCCCCGAAGGCGAAGACGTCGGTGGCCGGGGTGACGGCGGCCCCGCGCACCTGCTCGGGCGCGAGGAAGCCGGGGGAGCCGACCGCGGTGCCGACGTGGGTGAGCGTGCTGGCGCCGCGCGACCACGCGATGCCGAAGTCGATGATCCGCGGGCCCCGCGGCGAGAGCAGGATGTTGGACGGCTTGAGGTCCCGGTGGACCACCCCCGCCTCGTGCACCTTGACCAGCCCGTCGGCCAGCGCGGCGCCGATCCGGGCCGCCTCGGGCCAGTTCAGCGGCCCCTCGTCGCCGACCCGCTTGTAGAGCGAGGGCCCGGGGACGTACGCGGTGGCCAGCCAGGGCCGTTCGGTCTCGATGTCCGAGCCGACGACGCGGGCCGTGCAGCCGCCCCGGATCCGCGAGGCGGCGGCGATCTCGCGCGCGAAGCGGGTGCGGAACTCCTGGTCCTCGGCGAGCTCGGCGCGGATCAGCTTGAGGGCGACGCGCTGCCCGCGGCGGTCGGACCCGAGGTAGACCACGCCCATGCCGCCGGCGCCCAGTCGTCGGTGCAGGCGGTACGGCCCGACGATGCGGGGGTCCTCACGCCTCAGCCGCATCATCGCCATGTCTCGTTCCCCGTCAGCCGGTGGGTGAGGCCCCGTCGGTTGGGCCATCGTCAGTTCCTGTCTGGCACAGCTTACGGACTGCCCGCTGCGGTGTGCTGATACGCAACACCCGTAGCCACCGTGCGATTGTCCGATCTTGCGCTGACCTCCAGGTCACGGGGCCGCCGAGGGCCCCCTCGGGGTTGCCCCTCAGGGTTCCCTCGGGGGTCGGATGAGACTTCCGTCCCCCTGCGGTAGTAGGCCTCAAGTCCGATCGTCATCCTCCGGGACGTCCGAGGAACAGTACGACGGCATGACGACCGGAGGACTCCCCGGCCAATAGCGTTGTGCTCAGCGGTGGACGGGGAGCTCGTCCCCCGAGGTAAGCCGTCCACCGCGCCAACTCGACCGGATCAGGAGCAGGGACCATGCCACCGCAGCTCACGGGAACCCCCCGCCGCCGTCGGCCGGCCTTCGTCCAGTCCCGGTCCGCCGAGCAGCCCACCCGGCACCCCGCCGTGGCGCTGGCCATGGCCCTGCCGTGCGCCGTGCTCCTGGTGCTGCTCTTCGGCGGGTGGGACCAGATGGCGAGCCAGGCCCGGGCCGTCGCCGATCTGATCACCCGCTGAGCGGGAGAAGGAGGACACCGGCCCCCGAGGCCGGACACAGACGGGCACCGATCCCCTGGGGACGGGGAACGGTGCCGCCGGGGAGGCCGCGGCCGTGATGACACGCGGACGGGCGAGAGAGCGGCGCGCAGAGCGCCCCGGCAGGCGGAGATGCCGCGTGCGGACGTCGGTGAGGGCGTCCGTACGCGGCTCTTCCCGTTCCCGGAAGCCCGCACGGACCCACACGGACCCACACGGACTCTTACGGACCCGCACGGACCCGGACGGGCGCGGACCAGGGCGGACGAACCCGCGCATGCCCGTCCGCACCAGCACGGACGGTACGACAAACGGCCGGGGCCGCGACCCTCACGGATCGCGGCCCCGGCCGTTACTGTGCGCGATACTGGGATTGAACCAGTGACCCCTACCGTGTCAAGGTAGTGCTCTCCCGCTGAGCTAATCGCGCCTGGTGTGGCGGTCCTGCA